>NZ_JOBX01000029.1:0-78312 GCF_000720645.1 Streptomyces sp. NRRL S-378 | reverse complement strand
GGCGGCTTCCCAATAGAGAAGTCAAGGTCGGGATCCGTCCTGAACACAGGCCGTCTAGCTGCGTTGTCATGGCAAGCTTCCTCGTCGAAGGAAGGGAGAGCGTTGATGCGGCTCGATCGAGGAGCAACGGGGTTCTGCGGTCCACGTGATAAACCGGCGAATGAGACGGACCTGACGCTCTTTCGAAGTGCCTGCTGGGAAGCCGCAAGGCGCATTGGTGGCCGTGTCGGCGAGGTGCCCCCAGCAGGGGCCTCCAGCTTCCATTCGGCCACCATCACCAGCCGTGCGGAGGAGCATTTCGTTCTGTGCCATGCTCACTTGCCGGTCGTTGCGTTCACCGAGCTGGCCCCCGTACCAGGGCAGCCGCTGGTGCGCTTCGTGAACCCACCGCCGTGGGCGGACGCCTTCGCAGCGGTCGGTTTCCGCTGCCTCCAGGTCGAAGACCTGAGCCTGCCGATGTCCAAGGTGGACGTGGCCGAGCTAGCTGAAGCGGAACTAACTCAGATCGGCTACTGGCGTCCCCAGGCGTTGAGTGACCTGTTGTTTAACTGGTGGGACTGATGACCACCGGAGGCGTGACCTCGTAGAGGCGACGGTCACGAATCAGTGCCCATAGGACGTTGACGCGTCTGCGTGCCAGGGCGAGGACGGCCTGGGTGTGGCGTTTTCCCTCAGCACGTTTTCGGTCGTAGAACCGGCGCGAGTTCGGGTCAGAACGGATGCTGAGCAGCGCGGAAGTGTAGAAGACGCGTTGCAGTCGCCTCTGGTAGCGCTGCGGTCGGCGCAGGTTTCCGCTGACCTGCCCGGAGTCACGTGGTACAGGAGCGAGGCCAGCGAAGGCTGCAAGCCGGTCCGGCGTGGGGAAGGCATCCAGACTGCCGCCCCCGCCGACCAGGAACTCGGCGCCCAGCGTGCCGCCGATACCAGGCATGGAGAGGATCACCTCGGCGAGCTCGTGCTCGCGAAACCGGCCCTCGATGAGCTTGTCGGTCTCCGCGACCTTCTCGTTGAGGGACATCGCCTCCTTCACGAGGGTGAGGACCATCCTCGCAATGGCGACCTCTCCGGCGACGGTGGTGTGCTGACGCTCGGCGGCCTCTACTGCTCTCGCCGCGAGGGCCCCGGCATTGCGGACCTTCCGGTTCCGCAGCCACGCCGTCAGGCGCCGGGTGCCCAGCCGACGGATGGCAGCCGGCGTCTGGTAGCCGCTCAGCAGCACGAGCGGTCCCGCTGTGTTGGGTTCGAGCGACCGTTCCAGTGCCGGGAACATGCTGGTCAGCAGCGATCGGAGTCGGTTGACGGTGCGGGTGCGTTCGGCGACCAGATCGGTGCGGTGCTCTGTCAGCAGCTTCAGCTCAATGGCGGCTTCGTCGCCAGTCCGGATCGGCTCCAGGTCTCGGCGCATACGTGCCTGGTCGGCGATGATGCGCGCGTCTCGGGCGTCCGTCTTACCTGCTCCGCGGTAGCCGTCGGTGGCTCGGTTGACCGCGAGGCCGGGGATGTAGACGAGCTCCTGGCCGTGGTTCACCAGGAGGGCGATCAAGAGAGCTGGTTCACCCAGCGACCTGTTCGCACTTCCCAATCGGCGGCCGAGTCGTCGTGAGGAGCGGGGCGGCCAAGCCTCCGGAACCACGGTCGGCAGCCAGCTGAAAGCCACGCCCCGCTCCTCTGGGTGCCTCAACCCTACGAATGGCTGCGGTCAACCCGTGGTCAGAAAGGTAGAGCCAGCTGATGGACACCAAGCACTGCGCCGTCGACAGCTGGGTCGACGCGATCCCCGTCCCCGGCCCGCGCGACACCGCCACCTTCGACCTGGTCGTCCGGCCCGCCGACTTCGACACCGCCGACGAGGACGCCCCCGACACGGTCATCACCTGCACCAGCAGCAACCCCGGTATCACCCACGAGCTGCTGACCGCCATACAGCCCGGCGACCTGCTCCGCGCGACCGGCACCCTGCTCCAGCCGCCGGCGCCCCCGGCGCTGACCGTCATCTGCGGCCACTGTCCTGACGCTCAGATCAGCGGAGGGCGCCCCAAGCGCGTCATCCGCCACACCGTGCGCCACTTCATGGCCTTGCGGGGACCGCAAGGATTGCGCAGCCCCTCCACGAAGCCGCCGCACCACGCTTTCAGCCCGCTGACGGACCGGATGCGCGCCAGGGTGAGCACGATCCACACGCCCAGATAGAGCGGGATCAAGGGGAGAGGCAGTCGCCGCCGGGCCAGCCAGACTCGATTTCGCGCGGTGAAGCGGTAGTAGACGGCATGCCGGGCCGGGGAGGTCTTGGGGTGCTGAAGAACAAGGTCGGGCTCATAAAGGATCTTCCAGCCGTCGTCCAGCGCACGCCATGCGAGGTCGGTCTCTTCATGCCCAAAGAAGAACTCGCCGGCCCAATCGCCGATCCGCTCAAGCATCGGGACAGAGAAGGCATGGCCGCCTCCGAGGAAGGCAGTGACCAGGCCCCGGCGCATCGGATCATCTGCACGAAGGCGCGGCACCCAGCGCCGCTCTGTGTGTCCGTGCTCGTCCGCGACCCGGAAGCCGACGATCCCGAGCTTGGGGTCCGTCGCGAACAGCTGCTGGATCTTGCGGAACACGTCATCGGCGATGAGGAGCCCGTCGTCGTCCAGCTCGACGACGACATCAACGTCGCCCGACTCGCGGAGCAGCTTCAGCCCGACGTTGCGGCCGCCGGGGCAGCCCAGGTTCTCCTCAAACGGGACCTTGGTTACATCCGCCGCGATGTCCGTGAGAGGCGTCGCGTTCCCCACCAGCACCACCCGCGCTGCAGGAACATCCTGCTTCTCCACGGAGGCCAGGAGAGCCTCCAGCTCACGCGGGCGAGTGCCCATCGTCACGATGACGACTCCGAGACGCGGCAACGACATAGCGGCAAACTCCAAGGTGTCGGCGAACACGCCGATGCTAGTCGCGGACACCCCGCGATCCTCGGAGCCTGGCAGCCTGCCCACGCGATGCTCACCCACGCCGCGGCGAACCTGTGCCTCCCGGACGACGTCGGCATGGGCCGCGCCCGCTACGGCGTCCACGTCGAAGCCCGCCGGGCCGACGGCACCGGCTACACGCTGCTGCGCCTCGGGCCCTACGCCCAGTCCTGGCTCGCCTCCCGCGACAGCGACCGGCTCAACACCGAGCTGGCAGGCCGCGCCGCCCTCGCCATCCCCGGCTTCACCGTCACCGCGAAGGACGCCGCGTTCGACGTCAGCGACCACGACAGCTACACCGACCCGTACGGCGCCGACGTCACCGCACTGCTGGCGGCTGCGCTTGCGGGCGTGGGCGAGTAACCCCCACAGCCTGACCCGCAGCTCCCCTCACCGAAGCCCCGCACCCGGCACACCGGGTGCGGGGCCTTTTCTGTTTTGCGAGGCGTCCAGGTTCTGTCCGTCTGTCGTTTCCAATGGAAACGGGAGACGAATGACCGAGCTGCTCCGTGTGGTCGTCCGTCAACCCCGTGGTCACCGTTTCCACTGGAAACGGTGACCACGGGCTTGGCAGCTCAACAGACTCATCCGGGCCGCGCGTGGAAGCCAGCTTTTCCATTGGAAACGGCTAGTCTCTGGCCGTCGTGCTTTGTGTCGTCCTGGAGAATCTATGGCTGCCAACCTTCCGAGGCCCAAAGCGCACGAGCACCAAGCCCCCTGCGGCTACGCCCAAGGAAGAGGCGTTCTACCGGGGCGGCAAGGACCGCAGCGGCGACACCGTCGAACTCCACCCCAAGGACCTCTGCCCCAACCCGTTCAACCGGCGGGCCATGTCGGGCGTTGAGGAACTCGCGGCCACGATCGAGACAGTCGGCCTCCTCCAGAACATCGCCCACATCCCCGCGGACATCTGGATCGAGCACTACCCGGAGACAGCGGAGAAGACCACCACCGCGAACGTCATCCTCTTCGGGGAGCACCGCTGGCGCGCCATCCAGTCGTTGGGCTGGGAGGTCATCCCCAGCGTCCTGATGGACGACAAGGTCGCCGACGCCCGCCTCATCACCCTCATCGAGAACCTCCGGCGCGCACAACTCAGCCCGCTGGAAGAGGCCGAGCACTACCAGGCCCTGCGGAGCAGCGGACTGTCCTACGAGCAAATCGCGCAGGTGGGCGGTGGGCCGAGGGCCTCCTCGGACACGTCAGGTCATGAGCGAGCGCCCCGTGGGCACCAGACGCAGGGTCAGGGGGGCCGGCGTCCCTTCCCGCTCGATGCCGGGCAGGACCTCGTCCCGTGCGACGGGGTGGAGCCCAGCGCGGTCAAGTGCCGCAGGTGGGCCTTCTCGTCGGGGTGGGAGGTGAGGACCACCGCGACGTTCTCCCCGGTGCGGACCGGGAGCCGGGGGAAGGTGTTGGGGGCCGTCTCCGTGGCGTACGCGGCGAGGGGCACGGCTCCCGTGCTGCGCAGCAGCGGCAGGAGAGCCGGCGGAACTGCGCCGGGCCATGGCCGACACGGTGGGTGCGCTCGCCCGGACTGCGGTGTCGCCGGTCAAGGGACAGGAGCACATTCATCCGGACGGGAACTCCGGTGACGGGCCGGCCCCGGGTGCGGCTACCGTGGCACGTGGGTGGGGGTCGTACCAGTCGGAGACATCTGCCCTTGCCGGGGGACGGCCCCGAACCGTACCCCCCTCACGTGGCCCCGGCCCCTGGCCGGGGCTGCGGAAGGCCGCGGCGCCGACCGCGCCCACGGGGCACGGGGTACGCAGGGGGTGCGGTCCGCCGCCCGCCGGCCCCTGATCCGTGATCCTGGAGGCATGCGTGCCGCCCGTCTGATCCGTATGGCCCTCCTCATCCAGTCGAACCCCGGTCTGACCGCCGCCTCCCTCGCGCGGGAACTGGACGTCTCCGAGCGGACGGTGATCCGCGACGTCCAGGCGCTGCAGGAAGCCGGTGTTCCCGTCCGGTCGGATCGCGGCCGGACCGGCGGCTACCGCCTGGCGCCCGGCTACCGGACCCGGCTGACCACGCTGCATCCGACCGAGGCGGAGACCCTGTTCCTGTCCGGACTGCCGTCGGCCCTCAGGGACATGGGCCTGGCGGACGCGGCGGACGCCGCCCGGCTGAAGCTGACGGCCACTCTGCTCCCGTCCGTGCGCGCGGCCGCCGAGGCATCCGTACGCCGCTTCCACCTCGACGCCCCGGCCTGGTTCCGCGAGCCCTCCGCACCCGAGCTGCTCCCGGCACTGGCCCGCGCGGTGTGGTCGGACCGGATCGTCGAGCTGTCCTACGCCCGGCCGGGACGGGACGGCTCACCGCCTGCCGCGGTGTCCCGGGTGGTGGAGCCGTACGGACTCGTCCTGAAGGCCGGCACCTGGTACCTCGTGGCCCGGCTCCGTGACGGACACGGCCACGGCGGTGGCTGGCGGACGTACCGCGTCGACCGCGTCACGGCCCTGGCGCCCGCTCGCGGAGGCCCGGAGGTGTTCGCGCGCGACGCGGACTTCGAGCTGGCCGCGCACTGGGAGGCACGCTCGCACGACTTCGCCCGCGCCCTGCTGCGCACCAGCGTGAGGGTGCGGCTGACCGCGCGGGGGCTGGGCCGGCTGCCGGCCGTCGTGGACGGCGCCGCGGTCGAGGAGGCGCTGGCCTCCGCGAGCGCCCCGGACCCGGCCACCGGGCTGGTCACCCTGGACCTGCCCGCGGAGTCCGAGGACGTGGCCTTCGACCAGCTGGCCCGGCTCGGCGCGGACGCCGAGGTGCTCGCCCCGGCCGCCCTGCGCGCCCGTTTCCGTGAGCGCGCCCAGGCCCTGGCCGCCCTCTACCGGTGAGTCCGGGAGGGCGCGGGGGGTCAGCGGTAGTCGTCGGGAGCGACGTCCGTACCGCCGCGGGCGACGGCTTCGAAGTACGCCCACGCGTCCGGGCGGCTCCCGTCGACGTCCCGCACCCCGTACGCCTTCGCGAGTTCCCCGCTGGAGGTGGACCTCCCGTTCCAGCGGGCGGCCCGGTCCGGATCGGCGGCCAGCGCGGCGACCCCGCGGGCCAGGTACTGCGGCGACTCGGCGACGGCGAAGCCCGGTTCCACGGCGATCGCATCGCGCCAGTTCTCCTCGCCCACCCCGAAGTGGGCGAGCATCTGCTCCGAGCGCAGGAAACCGGGCGAGACCGCGACCGCGGTGCCCCCGTACTCCGCCAGTTCCCGGCCCAGCCCGAACGCGAGCCGGATCGGCGCGTTCTTCGCCAGGTCGTAGTACATGTTCTCGCGGTAGCGGCGGTTGGAGTGTGCGGTGCCGTCGGTGACCTCCACGTGCAGGGGCGCCTGCGAGCGGATCAGCAGGGGCAGGAGCAGTGCTGCGGTGATCACGTGCGAGCGGACGCCGAGTTCCAGGATGCGCAGGCCGTCGGCAAGGGGGGTCTCCCAGCTCTTCTTCCCGAAGACGGAGCCGACGAGGAGGTGTTCGCCGCCCCACAGGTCGTTGACGAGGATGTCGAGCCGCCCCTGTTCCCGGTCGATCCGCTGGGCGAGGGTCCGCACCCGGTCCTCGTCGAGGTGGTCGGTGGGCACCGCGATGCCGGTGCCGCCCGCCGCGGCGACGAGCTCCGCCGTCTCCTCGATGGTCTCGGTCGTCCGGCCCACCTCGCTGGCGCGGGTCCGGGTCGTGCGGCCGGTCACGTACACGGTCGCGCCGGCCCGCCCGAGTTCGACGGCCTGGGCGCGTCCCGCACCGCGGGTGGCTCCCGCCACGAGTGCGATCCGGCCCGCCAGGGGGCGCCGAGGGTGTGCGGGGGCAGTGCTGCGGAAGGTCATGTCCTCGTTGGTCATGCATCCATCGTCCTGGGCCGGACCGACAGGTCCTGTCACCCTTTCCGCGGACTTCACCGGGCGCCGCGGATGCTCGGGAGGAGGGGTGAGATCTTCGTCATCCGGCCGGAGATGGCACCAGGGCCCTCAACGGCGTTGAATTGCGGTGAACGGGCCGGTGAGCGGCCGGGGAGGACGTGGGTACGACGATGGGGACGACAGTGACGGTGACGAAGCGGCGTGGTCGGGTATGGGCCGGAGCGCTGATCGCGGCGGTGGTGGTGCTGGGCATCGGCTCGTACTGGTTCCAGCCGTGGAAGCTGTGGCGTGACGAGACCGTCAGCGAGGCGCTGCCGGGTGCGGCCGCTCCGCAGCGGCCCTCCGGAGCGGCGTCCGGGGCCCCGGCCGCGGGCCCGCAGACCCTCGCCCAGGGCACGCTGATCAGCCATGAGCACACCACGACGGGCACGGCGAAGCTGATCCGCCTCGCCGACGGATCGCACACCCTCCGTCTGGAGGACCTCGACACCAGCAACGGCCCGGACCTGCGCGTCTGGCTGACCGATGCCCCGGTGAAGGAGGGCGTCGCCGGATGGCGCGTCTTCGACGACGGCAAGTACGTGAGCCTGGGCAAGCTCAAGGGCAACAAGGGCGACCAGAACTACGAGATCCCGGCCGACGTGAAACTGGCGGACTACAGCAGCGTCACCATCTGGTGCGACCGCTTCGACGTCTCCTTCGGCGCGGCGTCCCTGACGTAGGGGATGCCGTGTCGGCCCCGCACGGCTGTCACGAAACGGTCATCATCCGGTCCCATTCCGACACTAATGGTCGGGGAGCATTCCGCTGGAGAACGTCAGTCCAGCAAGGGACCTCCGATGCTCCGTTCCCGACGAGCCGCAGCCAGGGCGCCGCTCGCGTGACCCACCGCAAACCGAAGCCGGAACCGCGGGTCGTGACGCGCCGCAACGCAATGGTCTGCGCCGGCAGCGGACTCATCGCCACCGCCTTCGGCGTCGTCGCCGACTTCGGTGGGGGCCCCGGCACCGGCCCGGGCCCCGGAACCCGAACCGGAACCGAGCCGATGGGGTCAGCGGACGCAGGCGGGGCGGGACCGCCACCCGTGGAGGCCCCGTCCGTACCCGCGCAGCCGTGGATGCCGGAGGCGACCCTCAAGCCGCTGTCGGTGAACTTCACTCCGGGCGGGCTCCGGGAGGTGCGGGGTCTGGTCCTGCACGTGCAGGAGGGCGAGAACTCGCTCCACGACCGCTTCAGCGACCCGGCGGTCAGGTCCTCCGCGCACTTCTGGGTCTCGCAGTCCGGCGAAATCGAGCAGTACGTCTCCGCGCACGACCGGGCCTGGGCACAGGGCACCGGCAACCCGTCGTGGCTCTCCGTGGAGACCTCGGGCTTCGCGAGCCGGCCGCTGACGGCGCACCAGGTGGACTCCCTGGCACGGATCTACGCCTGGGGGATGGCCCAGCACGGCTGGCCCCTTGCCCCCGCCCCCACACCGCTGAGCCGGGGGCTGGGCATCCACAGCATGGGCGGCCGGGACTGGGGCGGCCACGCGTGCCCCGGCCCCCTCCGCTCCGCCCAGACGGGAGAGATCCTCACCGCGGCCCGCGGGAGGTTTCCCCGCTAGCCGCGGACAGGCGGTGTCATTGGATCAGGCCGATGTGCGGATGATCCGGCGAGGCCCGGCAGATGTGCAGTTGCAGATCGTAGCCCCGGGCGAGGTCGAGCCGGGTCGGGTTCCACGGTTCGGGATGGTCGAGGGACGCCTCGGCCGTGGCTCGGTCCTCCTCGGGAATCCAGCTGTGGGTGTGGGAAGCCCATTCGGAGGAGGCGATGGTCAGCAGCGGATCCATCTCGCCGCCGCACTCGGGGCAGAGCCGAGCAACGGGATCGGTGAGGCCCCAGCGGGTCCAGCCACCGACCTTCCAGCCGGGAGTGACGGACAAGTCGTTCCAGTAGTACTCGTCCGGGGCGAGAACGTAGGGGTTGTCCACTCCCGCTGCCCGCCAGGCACTGCCGTCCGACAGCTGCAGCCGCAACTCCTCGCTCAGCTCCATGGGGTTGGGGTACTCGGTGATCTGCTCCGGCGTGAGAATGCTCGGCGCGGGAACGTAGCCGTACTCCGCGTCGAACGGCTCGGGCGGCGCGTCGAGGACGTCGGTCACCTCGGCGGCGGTGCGCCAGACCAAGGAGGTGAACGGCCTGTCGTCCGGCTCGTGGCCGAACGGGCACCACAGCACCTGGAGCAGATCGGCTTTGCCGGGCGGCTGGAGCAGGGGTATGTCACGCACGTACAGCTGGGCCACTGGCAGCATGGCCACGGGGCCCGGCCCGTCGTGCCACTCGTCGCAGTGCGGCCACGGCTCGTCGGCGGGCCACAGCAGTGGCCCGCCGACGGAGCTGTCGTGCGACGTCGGCGACCCGGGGCGGGGATGCAACCGGGTCGCTGTGCGCGCCAGCGGGGCCAGTCGAGGAAAGGCCGCGGTGATGTCAACCGGCCGCGGTGGGGTGGTACGGCTCATTCTGGCTCCCGATGGTGCGATGCGGATGGGACTAGTTTCCGAGGTTCAGCCCGGTGTCCTTCTGGGTGTTGGGGATGTAGACGTCAGGGAAAAGCGGCTGCGAGGTCCCGTCCGAACGCTCGATCCTCGCCGTCATCGTGACACCCACGGGAATGGTGCTGTCACTGTTGCGGTAGTCGGGCGTCACCTGGTAGAAGATCGCGTCGTTCGGCCCGAGAATGCCGCCTTCCTTCACCGGCCTCACTGCCAGTTGGGCAACGGTCTCATAGGTCCGCATGCTGGGCGTTCCGGTGTTCGTCCCTTGCTGCCAGCAGGGGAAGAGATTGATCTGGCCGCCGTCCTCCACCATCCCCTTTCCACCGAGGACTCTGGGGATCAGGTGGCACCGGGCAAGCCCGGCCGTGGTCCCGTTGGCCACGCGGAACAACTCGGCGTCCTGCCAGCCCGTGATGTCCCCCTTGGCATCACTGCCCTTGCCCTTCACCGTACCGATGCAGGCCTGGGCAGTGGCCGCGCGGACACCGGGCGGCCCGGGCGGGGTGGTGGCCTTGTTGATGTGCGGGACCGGGTCGGTGGTGTTCTTGAGCCATCCGTTGCCGATGGTTTCCGACCCGACGGGGGCGTTCTGGCGGCAGACGGCCTTCGGTTCGGTGATCGAACCGCTGATCTGCACCTTGAACTCCTCGGCCTCCATCACTCGCTGGCTCACGAAGCCTTCGGACAGCACGCTCTCGGCGGCCTGCTTGTCCGCATCCGGGACGTGAGCACGCGCGCATGCGCTGCTCGCGCCTCCATCCAGCACATCGACGACCCACCCGCCGGTGCTGTGACGGGGGAGGAGCTCGGCGCACTGAGCGCCGTCCATGCCTCCCTCATGGGTGGACGCGAAGGGGAACTCTGCGCACGTGTCCCCCGCAACGAGGTCTGTCCGGGCCTGAAAGGTGCCGCAGGTCCGAGCCAGCCGGCCGGACACGTCACCCTTTGCCCGAGTCAAGGGCTTGGTGCGTCCCCAGCCGTTCGCCAAGTTGTTCTGGGCCCACAGGTATCCGGCCGCGGCAGCCCCCGCACCCGCCGGGCTCGGCTGGTCGCTCATCTCGAGGACCGGCATGAAGCTGGGAATGACGCACCCGGACTCGGCCCTGCCGGTGGTGGTCGTGTCCCGGACGGCGTCGTCACAGCGAATCTTCTCCGGGTTGTCCCAGGAGGCATTCGGGTCAGTGATCTGGGCACCGGGAGAGGTCACGAACAACTGGTACGACGTGGTGAACTCGAGCTTCGTGCCGGGAGCCGGCTTGGATTCGTAAACGATGTTGCCGGAGAGCACCTGGTCCTTGACGATGAGCTTGCCCGTCCAACGGGGGGAGTTGGTGACCTGGCAACCGGCCGAGCAGCCTGCCTTGAGCCTCAGGCTCAGCGTCTTGACGGCCCCGGTCGCACCGGTCATGGTCACCGAGACGAGCTCACTCCACGTCGTCCCCTTCGCGGGCAGAACGGCGCCGCTCGAGACGTTGAGCGTGCCGGTGCCGACCACCGTGCCGTTGGTGTCCTTCAGGGTGTAGAGCACGGTCAGGCTGTGCACGCAGTACGCGAAGCGGCTGTACCACCACGTCCCGCCGGCCACGGCGCAGCTGCCCGTGTCGGCTGCGGCAGCGGGCGCGGCGGCCGGCGGCGCGGCGGCGCGGGGCTTGCGCACGGCCGCCGTCAACGGCGTGGCGATCGTGGTGACGCACGCCTGCACGGCGCCCGCCTCGCGCTCGCGGGAGCCGGCGGGCGTGGGCTCGCACCCCTCCTTGGTGTTCACCGTGGCGGGACGGGTGTTGCCGGGGCCGGCCGCGTCCGGGGAGGACCCCGGAGCCCCGGCGGGGGTGGTGCTCGCGGACATGGTGGTCGGCGCAGCCGGAGCCTGTACCGCTCGGCCCTCGGCCGCGGCGGTGCCGGTGGTGGTGGCGGTGAGGCTCAGTACGAGGAGGAGACCGGGAAGTATCCGTCTCCTACGTGATGTTGACATGTCTTCTTTCGGTGGGAAGTGGGGCATCGAGGGGAAGGGCGCGCACCGCCGAAACGATTCATCTCCCGGACGTGCGCGCCCCGCCCCATGGCCGTGGGCCGGGGGCGGAGCGGGCTGCAGGGCGAGGAAGGACGGACCAGACGCACCGTCAGGTCCGTCGGACGGGACCTCTGTCAGGCAACGAGGTCGTAGAGCATCTTGGAAGCCGCGCCGGCGGCCTTCTCCACGGTGCGCACGACCGGCTTGGCCACCTTGGCCGCGACCCGTCCGCCGCCGCGGGTGACGAGCCCGAGTGCCGCGCGACCGGCGGACGAGGCGAACTCGCCGCTGGTGAAGCCGTATTCGATTCCGGTGGCGATCGCGCTGACTCCGGCGGCGACGACGGAGACGCCGAGGCAGACCGCGGCGATGCTGCCGAGGACGGGTGCGGCCGGGAAGAACACGCAGGAGACGGCGAAGCCCGCCGCCAGGAGTCCGGCGGCCGTGCTCACCTTGTCGGCGGTGTCAGCCCACCACTTGGCGTCGTTCCACCATTCGTCCTTGCCGGGCTGGCTTCCCTTGGGGTTGACCGTGTCGTTGTTCGACGTGTCGGAGGGATTGCGGTTGGCGTCCCGGTCCTTCTGCGCCTGCTCGGCGGCCAGGCGCGCGGCTTCCTGCACCTCCGCCGTCCGCTTGTCCGCGGCGATCTGGCGTGCCTGGGCGGCGGCCGCGGCAGCGGTCCTGGCGTCCTGGCCCGCGGCGAGCGCTGACTGGTGGGCGTTGGCGGCGGAGGCCTGCGCACTGTACGAGGAGGCCAGTGCGCTGCGGGCGGCGTCGATCGCACGGTTGGCGGAGTGGTTGGCCGCGCGGGAGGCGCTCTGGGCGGTGGCGGCGGCGTCCTTGGCCTTGTTCGCCGAAGACTGGGCGTCGGCGGCGGACTTGTCCGCCGCGTCCGCGTGCTCGCGGGCCTTGAGCGCGAAGTCGTCGGCCAGTTTCGCCGATTTCACCGCCTTGTCGGCCCACTCCTGTGCCTGCTGGCCCGCGGCCCTGGCGTCCGCCGCGACCTTGGAGGCGAGGGCCGCGTCCTTCTGCGCCTCATGAGCGATCTTGGACGCCGCGGCGATGGTCGCCTGCATGGCGGCGGCGTGACTGAGGGAGTCGTAGTCGAGCTGGGCGGCCTTGTACTGGACGGCCTCCACGAAACGCCGGCGCAGCCATGCCGGTCCCTCCATGGCCACCTCGCCGTAGGCCTTCGAGTAGGCGCCACCGCTCGCGATGATCTTCATGGTCCGGACGGCGTCGTCCTCTTCGACGGCCTTGGGCAGGTCCTCGTCGAAGAACTTCTGGAGGGCCTCCGGCGTGTTCGCGTTGAGCGCGTCGTTGGCGGCCTTGGTGACGGACTTGCCGGGCTTCTCGTGCAGGATCTTGAGGATGTTGATCCTGTTGTCGTCGGCGCGCGACCTGATGACACCACTGGTGTTGAAGTCCCCTTGTGCGGGGATGCCGCCGGCGAGTGCCTGCATCGCCGCCTTCGCGACGGCCGGCTCGGAGACCTGGGCGATGAAGAGGATGGTCTCCCGGTCGTCCTGGGACTCGGCCAGCTGCCGGTCGAGGTCGATCCAGGAGTGGACGTCGTAGTCGGAGCCGGCGAGTGCGAAGCGGGCGGCCTGGCGGGTCCAGCTGCCCCTCGAGTCCAGCAGTGCGACGGCCGCCTGGCGGCCGAGGGCTGCAGCGGCGGCGAGGTCGTCGTTCCCGAGGGCCTGCTCCGCCTTCGCTATCAGGTCCTTGGTGGCCTGGGCGGTCTGCTGTGCCTGCGTGCGCTTGTTCAGGGCGGCCGCACGTTCGCTCTTGTCCAGGAGGGCCAGCTGCGCGGCCTCCTTCATGCCTTGCAGCTTGTCGGCCGTCAGCATGGCCGCCTCCGCCGCGCGGGCGTTCTTCTCCACGTCGATGGCGTCGGCGACGGCCTGCGTCGCGAGGTTGGCCGCCTTGACCGCCTCGTCGGCGTGGGCGGTGGACTTGTTCGCGAAGTCGATGGCCTGGCCGGCGTACTTGACGGCCTCCTCCGCGGCGTCGGCGGCCTTCTCGGCATGTCCGGCGGCGGACCTGGCCGCGCTGTTCGCCCTGCGTGCGGCCTGCGCGGCGGTCGAGGCCAGGGCCTGGGCCGTGGAGGCGGCGTTGGTCGCCTGGTTGGCGGCGGAGGAGGCGATCTCGGCCTGGCGCTTGGCCTCGGCCGCCTCGCCCTGGGCGACGCCGGAGGCCGCTGCCGCCTGGGCAGAGGCCTTCGCGGCGGCCGCTGCGTTGCGGGCCGCGCCGGCGGCGGCGACGCCGGCGTTCGCGGACTGCTCGGACGCGACGGCCGCGTCCTCGGCCGCCTTGGCCGCGGAGTTCGCCTTCGCGGCGGCGTCCCGGGCGGCGACGGCGGCGTTCTTCGCCTCGCTGGTCCTGGAGGCGTCCTTGGACGCGGCTATCGCGGCGTTGTAGGCGCGCGTGGCGGCCGAACCGGCGGCGGCAGCGGCCTGCGAGGCGGCCGTGGCCGCCCAGGACGCCCGCTGCGAGGCCTCGACCGCCGCCGTGGAGGCACGGATGGCCGTCCGTGCGGCGGACGCGGCTCCACTCGCGGCGGTGGCGGCTTCACGGGCCGCCTCGGCGGACCGCCGGACGTCGTCCCTGGCCTTCTCGGCCTCGGCCGCGGCCGTCTCTGCCTTCTCCTTGGCCTTGCTCGCGGCTGTCGTCGCCCGCTCGGAAGCCTCGACCGCGAGGTCGGTCTGCTCGCGGGCACGCGCGCTCTCGCGCTCGACGATCGCGACCAACTGCCCGATGGTGGCGGCCTCCTGGTCACGCGCCCGTGCGATGTGCTGGCCCGTGTCGAGGTACCACTGCACGTCGTCCGCGGTCCCGCTCAGGGCCCGGTTCGCGTACTTCTTGAGCTCCGGGCCGGCCGTGGCGAGGCTGCGGACGATCTCAACCCGCTTGTCCTCCAGCCTGGCGTCGTACTGACCGGTGAGCAGGAACTGCTCCAACGCCTGGTCCGTGCCGGCGCTCAGCGCGGCGTTGCCGTCCCGCTTGACGCTCTTCCCGCCGTTGGCCATGACGCTGAGGGTCGACACCCTCATGTCCTCCGTGACCGAGGAACGGAAGCCGTCCTTGACGAACGCGGCTATCGCCGCGTCCCCACCGGTGAGGGCGGCGCCCGCATCCCTTCGGACGCCCTTGCCTCCGAAGCCCAGGTAGGTGAACGCGGTGACCCGGTTGTCGATGCGCGTGGCCTGCGGTAACTGCTCGGTGAGGAAGGTGGTGATCTCCTGGTCGGTGCCGCCGAGAGCGTAGGCAGCCGCTTCCTTGACCGAACGGCCGCCCAGGATCCATGCCTTGACGGCCTTGGCCCGGTCGGTGTCCGGCAGCGCCAGAGCGTCGCCGGGTGCGCCGGCAGCGGACCCGGCGGCGCCCGCCCGGGGGGCCGCCCGGACCGGGGTGACGGACAGCCAGGGTGTGGAGACAACGGCCACGCTCGCCGCGACGGCGGTCGTGAAACGGCGCCGACTCCAAAATGTTTCCTGCACGAAAGACCTCTCTGACTTTGATTCCTCGTCGAAGCCGAGGCTAAAGCCGGCCCGAGATTCTTCATCGGGCGGCCATGACCCGACCCTATGCACCGCATACCGCCGGAACACACCCGGCCCGAACCCGAGCATCTCCCCGGCCGAAAGATGGCCTGATCTCGACTATGGATTTTCGAGAAATCGTCACAACCATTCCACATAGTGGCGCAAGTCACGTCGAGAGTGGGAGAGATGTCCCGATATGGGGCTTCTATCCGATTGGCTGGATGACGAATGCCTTGGTTTCATTCAGAAGATCGCCGGCTACTCACTCGGGTTTCGAAGCAATCTCGTCCCGAGTGCGCCGATCAGCCATGCCCGGGGATATCCACGACTGCAGGCGCGCTCCGCATTCGGACTCCCCGATTCCACTCGCAGCGCACTCACGTGTGCGCGCGAACCACTCGGATCGCTATTTAAGGACGGCAATGAAGGCACGTGGCACCATCCTGCGGATCGTCGGCGCGGCTCTGGGTACCGGAGCTCTGACCTGGGCCGCCTTGGGCGGAGTGACCGGCGGAACCGACACGGAGAGCCTCGCGGCACAGTCGATCGCCGACGAGGGTCCGGGTTACGCCGTCGAGGACTTCTCCTACCCGAACGCCGACAAAATCCTTGCCGAGCAGAAGATCAAGCTGAAGAGCGGAAACGGGCACATCCTGCTCGCCGAATGCACCGGCGCACCCGAACTGTTGGAGGTCTTCCCTCTCAAGAACGAGAAGGTCTGCTTCCGTGTCACCGGGGACAAGGGCTACCTCAGCCTGGAAATCCCGTCCGTTTTCGGAGTGAAGGGAAACAACTACGCGGCGGAGGTCGAGATGTCCACCGGCGCCGAGCAGAAGACGTTCACCGTCGACAAGAACGCCTGGACGGCCGTCGGCCAGACCGCCGACGAGCAGGGTCGCGATTTCATGCTTCTGGAGATCAGGACTTCCAAGTAGCCTCTGGGGAAATCCCCACTGCGCGTCGGACACCGCACCCGGCGGCGCCGGCAGTCTTTTCTACTCCGAAAGAAGAATATGCCTGAAATTCGTCCTCTCCCCACGCGGGCGACCGGCTTACTCGTCACGGCCACCGCGGTCGCGGCGGGGTTGGCCTCCGCCGCCCCTGCCCAGGCCGTCACGGGGCCCGAAGCTCCGGCCGGCAGGTACGCCTTCGCCGCGACGCTCACCGTCGGCGAAGAAGCCAACGGCCGCGGCTGCAGCGCGGTCCTGGTCGACCCCCGCTGGGTCCTCACGGCCGCCAGTTGTCTGGCTTCCACCCCCGGGGGCCCGGTCGCGGCCGGGGAGCCCGCCCGCAGGACCACCGCCACGTTCGCCGGACAGGCCCGTGACGTCGTGGAGGTCTCCGCCGGCGCCGCCGACCGCGACCTGGTCCTGGGGCGGCTGGCCTCCCCGGTCACCGGCATCGTTCCGGTCAAGCGGGCGAGCACCGCCCCCGCGGCCGGCGTCGACCTGACCGCGGTCGGCTTCGGACGGACGAAGACGGAGTGGGTGCCGGGCAAGCCGCACACCGGCACGTTCACTACGACCTCGTCCGATGCGACCACCGTCTCGATCACCGGCAAGGGCACCGACGCCCTCTGCAAGGGCGACACGGGAGGCCCCCTCCTCAACGCCGCCGGCGAGCTCGTCGGCATCAACAGCCGCTCCTGGCAGGGCGGTTGCCTCGGAGGCTCCGCGGCCGAGACCCGTACCGGCGCGATCGCCGCCCGCACCGACGACCTCGCCGGGTGGATCACGTCGATCACGGCCCCGCGCACCGGCAACCAGGTGTCCCTGCTGGCCGGTGGCGGCGCAGCGATGTGGTCGCAGTCCGGCGACCTGGGCTACGGGGAGTACGGCGAGTCCTGGGCCAAGGTCGACGGCAAGGACGTGTCCCGGGTGGCCACCGTCCGCGACGGCGACATGGTCCGCGCCTACGCGATCGTCGACGGGCGGGTCTACGGCCAGGACCTCGACCTGGCGGCGAACGGCAGGTGGTCCGGCTGGGGCGAGGTGCCCGGCGGCGCCGCCGGCGCCAAGGACATCGCCGCCTCGCGCGTGGGCAGCCGCGTTCACGTCCAGATCGCAGGCGCCGACGGCAACCTCTATGCGCAGGTCGCCGACTACCGCGCCGGCCGCTGGAACGACGCGTGGACCTCGGTCGGGGCGTCCGGGCTGACCCGCATCACCAGCGCGCCCGCCGGTCCCTTCGTACGCGTCCAGGCCGTGGCCGACGGACGCGTGTACGGCCGCGACTTCGACACCCGCAACAACAGCTGGACGCCGTGGGGCGAGGTCCCCGGCAACGCCGGCGGCGTCAAGGACATCGCGTCCAGCATGATCGGCAACAACGTCCAGGTGCAGATCGTCGGCGGAGACGGCGCCCTATGGACCCAGTACGGCAACTATGACGCCGGCCACTGGAACGACGCGTGGAGCAGGGTCGGCGGCACCGGCCTGACTAACATCACGAGCGCTCCCTCGGGCAACGCCGTCGAACTCTACGCGACCGACGCCGCGGGCCGGGTCGAGAACGCCCGCCTCGACACCGGCACCGGAACGTGGAGCGCCTTCCGGGCGCTCAAGGGCGGCATCGCCGGCGCCACCGACGTGGCGGCGGGAATCCTGACCGCACCCTCCAAGGTGACGCTGGCCGCGACCGCACCCAACGCACTGGCCGTCCAGCACGGCACCCTGGCCACCGGTGCGTTCGGGGCGCAGTGGAACACGGTCGGCGGCCTCCCGATCACCCACCTGACCAGCGTGGACACCGGAAGTACGATCCGCTACGTCGGTGTCGCCGGCGGCAGGGTCTACGACCGGGAGTACAACCCGACCACCAACGCCTGGGGCGGCTGGAACGAGGTGCCCGGCGGCGCCGCCGGCGTCAAGGACATCGCCGCCACCATGATCGACAACGTCCTGTACGTGCAGATCGTGGGATCCAACGGCGACCTGCACGCACAGGTCGGCGACTACAACGCCGGGCGCTGGAACGACCGTTGGACCGCCGTCCCGGGTTTCACCGGTCTGACGAGCCTCACATCCGTGAAGGCCGGCCCCCACGTCCGCCTCTACGGCATCGCGGGCGGCAAGGTCTACGGCCGTGACCTCGACACCCGCAGCAACACCTGGAACAACTGGGGCGACATCCCCGGCGGCATCACCGGCGCCAAGGACATCACCGTCTCCCGTGTCGGAGCCACCGTCCAGATCCAGGTCATCGGCTCCGACGGCGCCCTCTACAGCCAGGCGGGCGACTACTTCGCCGGCGCCTTCAAGCCGTCCTGGACCAGGATCGGCGGCACGGGGCTGACCCGTCTCTCCAGCACTTCCGCCGCGGGCAACACCCACGTCTACGCGATCGGCGCCGCCGGCACGGTCCAGGGCACGACCCTCGACGCCGCCCTGGGTACATGGACCGCCTGGCGTCAGGTTCCCGGCGCCCTCACCGCGCCGACCGACCTCACCGCCACCGTGTCCCGGTAACGCTCCGCACCACCGACCCGTCCGCGCCGGCCGTCCACCCCGGCGCGGACGGGCCCGCACACCATAAGGATCAACATGCGCGTAAACGGTTCACGTCTGGCGTGGGCTGCCACGCTGGTCGCCACCACAGTGGGAAGCGGCCTCCTCTCCGCAGCCCCCGCCACGGCCCTGAACGGGACCGCCGCTCCGGCCGGCGGTCATGCCTTCGCGGCCAAACTCACCATGGACGACCGGGCGGCCTGTTCGGGTGCTCTGGTCGACGCCCAGTGGGTGATCACCGCCGCGTCCTGCTTCCGCACCGGCTCCGCACCGGTACCGGCTGGCAAGCCCGCCGTGAAGACGACGGTGACCGTGGGCCGCACCGATCTCACCAAGCGCGCAGGCACCGTGGCCGAGGCCGTGGAACTGGTGCCTCACGCCGACCGCGACCTGGTGATGGTGAAGCTCGGCTGGCGGGTCGTCGGGGTGGAACCGGTCAAGGTCGCCTCGACCGCCCCGGCGCTCGGCGAAACGCTCACTTCGCTCGGGTTCGGACGGACGAAGACGGAATGGGTCCCGGACAAGGCCCACACGGGTGCTTTCACCGTAACCTCCACCGAAGGCGGCACGCTCGGGCTGGACGCATCCGGTGACGCGGTGGTCTGCAAGGGCGACACCGGTGGCCCGGCCCTCCGCCAGAAGGACGGCGTCCTGGAGCTGGCGGCCGTCAATTCCCGTTCCTGGCAGGGCGGATGCCTGGGCACGGATCCGGCGGAGACCCGCACCGGCGCGCTCGCCGTCCGTGTCGACGACGTGGCCGCCTGGGTGGACCAGGTCCGCAGGACCACCCCCGCGGTGCGGACGGCGTCCCTGGTGCCGAACGTCACCGAGGTGATGGCCTCGGGCGACTTCAACAACGACGGCCGTACCGATGTCGCGGCCGTCACCACTGACGGCAATCTCCACACCTTCGCCGGCCGCCCCGACGGCACCTTCGAGTACGGCCGCCCGCTGTGGCGGGCCGACGGCACCTGGGCTCCCGCCAAGAAGATCATCGGCGGTGACTTCAACGGCGACGGGTACACCGACATCGCCTCCGTCTGGAGTGACGGCGCGCTGCGCCTGTACGCGGGACGGCCCGACGGCAGCATGGCCGCCGGCAAGGTGATGTGGACGGGTGGGAACACCAACTGGAATGCCATGCTCCAACTCGAGCGGTACCGGGTGGCGGGCTCCGACCGCGACGGGCTCCTCGCAGTATGGGGCACGGGTGACGCCAAGGGTTCTCTGCATGCCTACACCACCGGTCCCGATGGCGTACTGACCGGCCAGCGACAGAAGATGTGGCCGGACAACACCTGGCTGAGCGTGCAGAAGATCACTACCGGTGACATCGACAGCGACGGCCGGGACGACGTCGTCGCCATCGCCTCCGACGGCACCCTGCGCCGCTACAGCGGCACCACCGCCGGCGGCCTCGGCACCGGCGTCTCCATGTGGCCCGACAAGACCTGGAACAACATGCCCGTCATGCTGGCCGGGGACTTCGACGGCGACGGCAGGACCGACCTCGGCGGGCTGTGGAACAACCAGCAGCGCTTCAACTTCTACAAGGGCACCGGTCAGGGCGCCATCGCGCTCGGCACCCACGCCTGGCCGTCCCCCTTCCCCCTTCCCGCGGGCGGTCAGATCCGCAACGCGAACAGCGGCAAGTGCCTGGAGATCGTCAACTCCAGCAAGGACAACAGTGCCATCGCCCAGCAGTGGACCTGCGGCGCGCAGCCCGGCGCGAAGTGGGAGTTCCGCCCCACGGCCACCGCGGGTGTCTACCAGATCGTGAACGTCAACAGCGGCAAGTGCCTGGAGATCGTCAACTCCAGCAAGGACAACGGTGCCCGTGCACAGCAGTACACCTGCCGGGACATCCCCACCATGCTCTGGACGATCAAGCAGGCCGGCAGCACCGTCAGCCTGAACATCAGCAACGTCAACAGCGGCAAGACCCTGGAGATCAGCAACTCCAGCAAGGACAACGGCGCACCCGCACAGCAGTGGGGGCACGCTGCCGACCCGTCCTTCGCGACGCAGAGCTGGCACCTGTGACCGGCCCGGCCGCCAGGCCGTGAACCACCCGCGTACGCTGGGCCGACTTCGACGGGGACCGCAAGCCCGACTGCATCACCATCGCCGACAACGGCGCCGTGTCCATGTGGCTGAACCAGGGCGGCGGGCCGACCTCGGCAAGGTCGTCCCCGGCACCTGACCACGCCAACCGTCCGCCCGTCGTCCGCTCCACCCTCGGGGGGCCGGACGACGGGCTCCCTCGACTTCGAAATGCTTTCAGCCATCAATGCCGCGCACATGTCCGATTCGGATCAGTGCGAACACCTCCTGAAGGAACGCCGCTTCTCATTACCCGGGAAGGGCGTTCTCCCGGCAGCAACTTCCGCCTTGATTCGGACCCCCCTGACGCTTCGGGATCCGGAGTGAATGCCTCCAGCAGACCGGGCGTCGGCGTGAGGGACGCGGCGCCGTTAGGATCACTGGGTTCTCACATCAGAAACGCACCGGTGTCGCGACACCGCAGGATTATCAGAGGTGTCATGTCCGACAGGTTTGCCCTTGCCGGGGAACGCGCCCCGGTGATCGCCGAGGCGCCGCAGGCAGCTCCCGACAGGGCGCGGCTCCGGGAGGTGTTGCGGCGAGGCGGCAGATCCGGGCGGTCGGCGGCCGGGAGCGGTGCCGGGCGTGCGCAGCGCATCGTGGTGCTGGACGGCCTGCGACTGCTGGCCGCGCTGTCGGTGGTCCTGTTCCACTACCTGGCCGGCTACGGGACGATCCCCTGGCAGCGGACGGCGGGTGAGCTCTTCCCCGCACTGCACCGCATAGCCCAGTTCGGCTGGCTGGGTGTGGCCTTCTTCTTCATGATCAGCGGATTCGTCATCTGCATGTCCGGCTGGGGCAAGTCGCTCCAGCACTTCTGGCAGGGCCGGATCCTGCGGCTCTTCCCGCTCTACTGGGCCGCGGTCATGCTCTCCTCGGCAGCCGCCCGGTTCGGCCCGCAGGTCCCGGGCGAGCCGAAGGTCACCTTCGGCCAGATGCTCACCAACCTCACGATGCTGAACGAACCCCTCGGCGTCCACCACGTCGACAACGTCTACTGGACGCTCTGGATCGAGCTCCGCTTCTACTTGATCTTCTCCCTGGTCGTCCTGCTGGGCAGCGGCTACCGACGGGTCGCGACGTTCTGCTGGCTCTGGGCACTGGGCTCGGTGATGGCCCCCGCTTCGGGCATTCCGCTGCTGGAACAGCTCCTCCTGCCCCGCTGGGCGCCCTTCTTCATCGCCGGCGTCGCCTTCTACCTCGTCCGCCGGGCCGGCCGGATCGAAGGGGAGACCGCGGGAATCCTGGCGCTGTCGTGGCTGCTGATGCAGCACCGCCTGCCGGAGATCATGGCGGGCGAGGGACACGGCATCGACTGGAAGGTCTGCCTGACCACGATCACCGTCATGTACCTGGTGATGGGCCTGATCGCGCTCGGGAAGCTGGACCGCGTCCAATGGCGCTGGCTGCCGGTCGCCGGCGCGATCTCCTACCCGCTCTACCTCCTGCACCAGTCGCTGGGCGTGCGGGTGATCTGGCGCTGGAACGAGCAGTGGGGCGCCTGGCCGACCCTCCTGGGCGTGATCGCGGCCATGCTGCTGCTGTCCTGGCTCCTGCACCGCATCGTCGAGCGGCCGCTCACCCGGCTGCTGCGCCGCGTGATGGCCCGGCAGGACGAGCCGTCGCAGAAGGCCACCGCGTAGCGGAACACGGCGGAGGCCACCCCCGGCACACTGTGGGGGTGGCCTCCGGTCGGATGTGTCAGAACTTCCAGACCTGGTCGACGTACCGGGAGTCGCAGTCCACCTGCTTGACCTCGGCGTAGTTACCGGCCGTCTGCCACGGCACCCAGAGGCACCGCTTGCTGGCGACGTTGCGGATCTGGTTGCCTCCGCCGGCCACCGGCTCGATCTTCCAGACCTGGTCCCCGTAGTGGGAGAGGCAGTCGTACTGCTGGGCCGCGGCCTCGTTGCCGGACGCCTGCCACGGCACCCACAGGCAGCGGTCGCTGACGGCGTTGCGGATCTGGAAACCGCCGCCGGGGACGGGCTCGATCTTCCAGCGCTGGTCGGCGTACTGCGGAGCGCAGTCGTACTGCTTGACCTGGGCGTAGTTACCGGTCGTCTGCCACGGCACCCACAGGCACCGGTCGCTGTTGATGTTCCTGATGGAGACGGTGGCCGTGGCGAGGCGGGCCTGCTGCACCCAGTCGGCGAGGTCGTCGACGCGCGCGGAGACGGCCCCGGTGCGGGTCTCGGTGGCCGCGGTGCCGAGGCAGCCGCCCTGCCAGGACCGGGAGTTCACCCCGACCAGCTTGCCCGCCCCGTTCAGCAGCGGGCCGCCGGTGTCGCCCTTGCAGAGGGCGTCGGCGCCCTTGCCGGTGATGGTGAGGGTGGTGGCATCGACCGAGTTCACGCTGAACGTGCCGGTGTGCGGTGCGCCCGGTACCCATTCGGTCTTGGTACGGCCGAACCCGGCGGCCGTCAGATCTGCGTCGGGGGCCGGGGCCGCGGCGGCGAGCTCGACGGGCTTGGCGTCGGCGACCGGAGTGGCCAGACGCACGAGGACGACGTCACGGTCGGTGCGCGGGGTCACCTCGGTGATGTCGACGGGTCTGCCGTCGCCGAGGGTGGCCGTGGCCTTGAGGGCCGGCTTGCCGGCGGCGACCGGGGTGCCCGGGGTGGCGGCGAAACAGCTGGCGGCGGTCATGATCCAGAACTGGTCGACCAGCGTGCCCGTGCAGCTGCGGGCGTCGGCCTCACCGCCGAGCTGGAGCCGCACCGCGTAGGGGTGCGCCCCGGCGGTGGCGGCCGGCCCGGTGACCGCCGTGGCCGCAGTGGCGGGGAGCAGCGCGAGGGCCGTCGCCGCGGAGGCGGCCAGGAGGCCGCCGATCCGCGCCGGGCGTAAACGTCGTGCGAACATGCCTTTTCCTTAGGGACGAGAGTGCCGGATTCGGCTGGCGCTGAGGGATTCCTGGAATGTGCCCGAAGGCGCCGGCCCTTCTGGAATCAACCGAACGGCAATCCCTCGGTGGCCCCAGCCCGTCGGGATATGCCGTCCGCTTGATCGCTCAGCACTGCCGATATGCCGAATGGAAGCAGCTGCACCAAGATCGCGCCAAGCGAAATTAACCGGCATAGTGCGCATTACCACCGCGTTGCTGGTGAGTTGTGTCACCAGCTGAGAGGGTTGTGTCGATTTTCCGCAAACCCGACGCTGTCATTCGGCCATACGGCCCCCGCGGTCGGCGGGTCGCGTCAGTCGGCGCGGCGTCTGCCCCGTTGGCGGCGCGCGTACGGCAGGAGTCGCGGCGAGCGTTTGGCGGCCACGTCCTCGACCCAGCCGAAGGTCAGCACCAGCAGCCCGACCAGCGGGATCGCCACCAGCAGCGTGAACCATTGGCTGGACAGCAGCCACTGGAAGTGCGCGTAGACGAAGGGGACGCTCCAGAGCGGATCGATCAGCGGGATGGCGGCCACCAGGGCGACCTGGTGCCACAGGTAGAAGCTGACGGCGCGCGCGTTGAGCAGGCTGATCAGGCCGTTCCAGCGTTCCAGCGGCCTGGGCCACCGGTCCCAGGACGGGCTGACGTGGAGCAGGATGGCGACGAAGCCGAAGGACCACAGGGCCTGGGCGATCGGCCAGGACTCGATGTCGGTCGCCACGGTCGGGTCGACCGGGCGGGTCTGCAGGTACCAGAAGCCGGCCACCATGATCAGTGGCGCGACGGACGGCAGCACGTACTGCGGGATCTTCTTGAGCAACCCCTCCTGGTGGGCCATGCCGAGGATCCAGCACGCGCCGAAGGTGGCGAAGTCGTTGGCGGACTCCCAGACCCGGCCGTAGACGAACTCCTGGTCGGCGAAGAACGCGTTCATGACGATCACCATCGCCAGGGGCGCGGACAGCGTCACCACCGGGAAGCGCCGCAGTGCCCGCAGCAGCAGCGGCGAGAACAGGACGTACCAGAGGTAGGCCCGGAGGTACCAGAGCGGGACGATGATCTGCGCCGCCCAGGTGGGTTCCACGAGCCCGAAGCCGGACAGCTCGTCCGCGTACGGCGGGGTGCTCAGCGGCAGGAGCCAGAAGGCCAGCTTCGACCACCACCAGGTGGGGTGGCCGTCGGACTGCGGGCCCCAGCCGGCGACGATCTGGAGGGCGATCATGGCAGCGCCGAACAGCCACATCGGCGGCAGGAGCCGGCGCAGTCGGCCGCGGATCACGCCGAGGGCGGGTCGGCTGAGCGAACGCGCCATCAGCGAGCCGGCCAGGGCGAACATCACGCCCATCGACGGGAAGACGAGGGGCAGCCAGAACCAGCCGAAGTTGTGGTAGAGCACCACGCGGGCCAGCGCCAGCGCGCGCAGCAGGTCGAGGTAGCGGTCCCGGCCGCCCTTGCTCCGGGAGGACGGCGCAGCCTCGGGCTCATGCTCCGACCCCAGCTCCGGTCCCGGCTCCGGCTCCCGCTCCGGCCGGGCCCGCAGTGCGGCGGGAACCCTCAACTGCATGGTGTCCCGGGTGTCACGCGTGTCCCGGGCATAGGGGGTGTTCCGGTTGCCCCGGGCGCGCCCGAGGTCGAGGGGTGCGGTCACGGTCAGGCCTCCACCGGAACAGCGACCTCGCCGGTGCGCCGGAGCTTCTGCCAGCGCAGTCGGCCACCGGTCAGCGCCGTGATCGCGGACTGCAGCAGGACGATGTACATGAGCTGGCGGTAGACCAGTTGCTGGATCGGCAGGCTGATCAGGTGCCAGGGCTTCTCGCGGTCGAGCCGGAAGGCGTACCAGGACAGCGCGGCCTGGAGCAGGATGAAGCCGCCCCAGCTGGTGAGGGTGATCGGGGCGTCACCGAACAGCACGCCGTACAGCAGGAACATGTCGACCAGCGGCGCGAGCAGCGGGGCGACCACTCCGAACAGCACGATCAGCGGCAGCCCGAGCCGCCCGAAGCGCCCTGCCGGGCCCCGGGAGGTCACGGCGCGGCGGTGCTTCCACATCGCCTGCATGCTGCCGTAGCTCCAGCGGTACCGCTGGGACCAGAGCTGCTGGAGGCTGGCGGGAGCCTCGGTCCAGGCGCGGGCGTACTCGGCGTAGACGATCCGCCAGCCGTCGCAGAGCACCGCGATGGTGATGTCGGTGTCCTCGGCGAGCGTGTCGTCGCTCATCCCGCCGACCCGCCGCAGGGCCTCCTTGCGGAAGGCGCCGACCGCGCCGGGGATGGTCGGGATGACGCCGAGCATGTCGTACATCCGGCGGTCCAGGTTGTGACCGAGGACGTACTCGATGTGCTGCCAGGCGCCGATCAGGCTCTCGCGGTTGCCGACCTTGGCGTTGCCCGCGACGGCGCCGATGGACGGGTCCCCGAAGGGCTGGACCAGCTCGCGCACGGTGGACGGCTCGAAGACGGTGTCGCCGTCCATCATCACGATGATGTCGTGCGAGGCGGCCGCGATTCCGGTGTTGAGCGCGCTGGACTTGCCGCCGTTGACCTGGCGGATCAACCGCACGAACGGCAGGTTCATCTCCTCGACGATGTCCGCGGTGCCGTCCGTGGAGCCGTCGTCGATGACGATCACCTCGATCGGATGGTCGCTCGCGGCCAGGGAGTGCAGGGTGTTGGCTATGCACTCGCGTTCGTTGTAGGCGGGGACCAGTACGGTGACCCGTTCGGTGACGGGCGCTCCCCAGGCGTCCCGCCGTTTGGAGCGGCGGGCGTGGATCGGTGCGAGGACGAGCATCAGCGCGAAGCGGCCGAAGTTGAGGAAGCCCACCAGGGCCAGGAGCCCGACCAGCACCGGCAGGGTGTGCACCGCGGCCTGGGTGGCCCAGATGAATCCCTTGCCCGCCCACAGCTGGAATCCGTCCACCGGGACGGTCGCGCTGGAGGCGCCGAGTGCGTCGGAGATGGTGGTGAAGCGGTAGCCCTGGGCCTGCAGCTTGTCGATGATCTGGACGAGCGCGGCAAGGGTCTGGGTACGGTCGCCGCCCGCGTCGTGCAGCAGGATCAGCGCGCCCGCGCCGGGCTTGGCCGGCATCGCCGCCTTGACGATCGCGTCCACGCCGGGGCGCTTCCAGTCGTCGGTGTCGCGGTCGATGAACGCGGTGAGGTAGCCGCGCGCGCCCACGTACTTGATCACCGGGTAGTTCCAGTCGTCCATCGCCGTGGCGTCGGAGGAGTACGGCGGACGGAACAGCGCGGAGTGGACGCCCGCGACGCCGGCCAGCGCGAGCTGTGTCTGCGCCAGCTCCCAGCTGATCCGCGCGTGGGACTGGTACACCAGGTCGGGGTGGGTGAAGGTGTGCACGCCGAGCTCGTGGCCGCCCGCGACGATCTGGCGGATCAGGTCCGGGTTGCGGGTGGTCATCGCACCGGTGACGAAGAAGTCGGCCCGGACGTTGCGGGCGGCGAGCACCTCGAGGATCTTCGGCGTCCACTCGGGGGAGGGACCGTCGTCGAAACTCAGCACCGCGGTCCGGTCGGGGATGTGGTAGCTGACGGGGTTTTCGTTCTTGGCGCCACGCGCGTCAATGACCGGGCCGCCCTTGAGCAGGTGGTTCGGCACGGTCGTCTTGTCGACCGAGATCGCGATCCGGGAGTCGTGGAACGCCTCGTTCGTGGCGAGGCCGCGCAGGACGAGGAGGGCGAGCAGGCAGGCCAGCAGGGAGAGCGGCATGAAGAAGCGCAGCGGTGGCGCGGCCAGTCGGCGCGGCCTCAGCAGGGACTGCCGGCGGCGCTGGTGGCGGGACAATGACGCTCCTGGAGATGGTGGTGCGGGTGATCGGGGCTGGGCTGCGCGGCCGGGCTACGGCGGCGCGGGTGTCACGGCTGTTTGGCCGGCTGGCCCGACGGCTTCACCCCGCGCGGCGCGGTGGCGCCGGGCTTCGAGGTCGCCCCGGTCTTCGACGTGGTGGCAGCGGTCTTCGGGGTGGTGGCCGCGTTCTTCGACGTGGCGGCCGGGTTCTTCGGCTGGGGTGTCGCGGACCGTGCGACCGTCCGGGGTGCGGACGAGGCGGACGACGGGGCGGGCGACAGCGACGGCGCGGGGGTGTGCGACGGGACGGGCGTCCTGGAGGGCTGCGCGGGTATGCCCATCGCCGGGGCGTCCGCCTGCACACCGATCAGGCTGCTGGCCATCGCGACCGCCAGGATCGCGCCGACGACGGAAACCGGCCAGCCGAAGCCGCGCAGCAGCCGGCCGCGCAGACCCGACTGGTCGACGAACACGGGTGCGGGAGCAGGAGCCTCGAAGCCCGACTCGAACATGTCGAACCCGCTCGGGTACACAGATCCACGCTGGCTGGATTTGGCTGTAGGGCGCACCTTGCGAGGCCTTTCATTGCAGGGTACGTAGACCGGGACCGCTGGACCGCAGGGCGAACGCTAGTGCACCGGCCTCCAGAGACTTGACCCCGATGTTCATGTTTGACCCGATCTACTCCTGGGTCGTAATCGGATCGAAACGCCAATGGGTGGTACCGGCCGGTAGACCGACGTCCACGGTCGCCGAGTGCAGGCGGGAGCGCGTTTCAGCCAAAACGTTTCGCCGGAACCGTAGCTTCCGAAGGGCGCGAGGGGCCGCCACTACGGTCGCTCCGACCCCCGCCCGGAGCCTTAGGATGACGCCCTCATCGGATCAGCTGCTGATCCCCACGCAAGAGGGCGTGTCCGGATACCGCCTCTACGCCCCCAAGGAGCCCGTGTGAGCCAGCCTCGCCGCACCTCTCGTCGCCGCGCGTGGGCCGCGCTCGCCCTGCCCGCCCTCCTGTGCGTCCTCGCAGCGTGTTCCGGCGGCGGCCCCGCCGACGATGCCGCCGCCCCCGCGGGCAGTGCCTCGCCGACCCCGTCCGGACCGCCGGGAACCCTGTTCGACGACTTCCAGTACGACGGCGCCGACGACCCCGCGCTCGCCGCCCACGGCTGGGAGATCCGTACGGGCGGGGGCGGCCCAGGCATCAAGGACAGCTGGTCCGCCGCCGGCGCCGCCTTCCCCGCCGACCCGACCGCCCAGGGAGGCAGGGTCCTGCAGCTGCGGTCCTCCACCGACGGCACCAAGCCGGGGACCAAGCAGGTCGAGATCCAGGGCACCGGCAAGAACCTCTTCACGGGCACGTACGCCGCCCGGGTCCACTTCAGCGACAAGCCCACGAGCGGCCGCAACGGCGATCACGTCGTGCAGACCTTCTTCCCGATCTCGCCCTCCGACGCCTCGGACAAGTACAGCGAACTCGACTTCGAGTACCTGCCGAACGGCGGCTGGGGTTCGACGGGGCCGCGGCTCGACAACGTCAGCTGGTACAAGGCCGACCCGCCGGACCGGGTCAACAACACCCTCAAGCAGCGCCTCGGGGGCTGGCACACCCTGATGATCACGGCCATGGACGGCAAGGTCACGTACTCCCTGGACGGCAAGGAGGTGTTCAGCAGCTCCGGCAAGTACGTCCCGCGCGAGAAGATGGACATCCACTTCAGCAACTGGTTCATCGACCTCCCCTTCGCCGGCGGTGCGCGCACCTGGGAGATGAAGGTCAACTGGGTCTACTACAAGGCCGACGAGGCCGTGTCCCCGGCGGACGTCCAGAAGGCGGTGGACGGCTTCTACAGCGCCGGCACCCACCACATCAACACCGTCCCCAAGGCCTGACGGCGGCCTCCGCCAGGGCGCCGAGCGGGCATCGCTGCCGAAAGGTGCTCCACAATTGACAGTTGGAGCCCGCCTGCGGCGAAGCCGGGTGATGATGACCGGACATGGCCGGAGCCCGTGCAAGGACGCGTCCGTGTCCGCAGCCCGGGCGGCAGGGCGGACGGTGGCTGCGGGCTGCCGTGTTCACCCTGCTCAGTTCGGTACTGGCCGTCGCGGGCCATCATCTGGCCGTTGTGCAGGCCGCCGCACACCACGGAACGTGGACGATGGCGGCGGCCCATGGCGTGGCCACCTGCGCGATGGCCCTGCTCATGCACCGGGCTGATCAGGTGCTCAGCCGGCTGCCGGCGACGGTGGGCCGGTGGATCCAGCGGGCCGTCGCAGCCGCCGCCGCGGGCTTCGGCGCCCTCCACCGGCCGCGGCCGTGGCCCCGGCCGCGGACCGCCCCCGTGCCGCGCGGCGTTCCGGCCGTCCGGCAGGCGGTCGCGACGACGCTCTGTCACTCGGTGGTGCGTCGGGGACCTCCGGCCGCGTACGCAGGAGACGGCCCCCGATCCCCTCGTACCGAGAGGTTGCTCTTCCTTATGACCGGAACACAGAGCCTTCCCCGTCCGCGCGGCCTGGGACTGGCCGCCCTCGGCGCCCTGGTGGTCCTCGGCGTGAGCGCCGGTCCGGCCGCCGCGCACGCCGGGGTCACCGCCTCCGACCCGCGCGCCCTCGCCGAGAACGTCACGCTCTCCTTCACGTCCGAGGCGGAGTCTGACTCCGCGGGGATCGCGGAGCTGCGGGTCGTGCTCCCGAAGGGCATCGCCCCGGACGCCGTGACGCTGAAGGACGCCCCCGAGGGGTGGAAGCTGACGGCCACGCCGGACGGCTACAGCATCGGTGGCGCGGCCCTGGCCATCGGTACCGATGCCGAGTACAGCATCACCGTGCGCCAGCTGCCCGACGAGAAGTCCCTGGCGTTCAAGACCCTGGAGACCTACGGCGACGGCAAGGTCTCCCGCTGGATCGAGGTTCCCACGGGCGGCGAGAAGGTCGACAACCCGGCGCCCGTACTCGAGCTGAAGGCGCCGGCCCCCGGGGCCGAACCGGTCGCCCCCAGCCCCTCACCGACGCCGACACCGACACCGGCGACGACGCCGAGCGCGGTCCCGTCCGAACAGCCGTCGGCGGCGGACCCGTCCGCTCTGGCCGCGGCCTCGAACGCGGAGGCCACGGACGCGGAGGAGACGGGCAGCGGCGGCACCGGAACGGTGCTCGGTGCGGTCGCGGCCGTCCTGGTGGCGGCGGCCGTCGGCGCCTTCTGGTGGCTGCGCCGCAGTCAGAGCCGGAACCAGGCCTGACCGCCCGACCGCCTGTCCTCAGCAGCGGGGCGGGGCGAGGCAGAGCGGGTGTGCGGGCGGCCCGCGCCGTGCACCCACCCCCCGCCGTACCCGCCGGAGGCCGGCCCCGGACGGCGGGTGCAAGGTACAGGGAGAACGCCCGAACCGGGTCTCCCGTGCCCGGGCTTTAGCCGAAGTTGCGCACCCGCCCCGGTGCTCCGTCCGGCAGCACTATCGTCCACATCCCGTCGTCAGTCCCCGCCCTGCCGGAGCCGAGTCCCGGGTGGCGATGGCCGCCCGCTCACGACCGCCACCCCGGAGACCGCCCGTCATGCACACAGGATCACCAGGATCACCGCCTCGCAGGAAGCCGACCGTCCTGGTACTGGTCGCCGCCGTACTGACCCTGCTGTTCGGCGGGGCCGCCCCCGCCCTCGCGCACACCGCGCTCAGCGGCTCCGATCCCGCCGACGGCAGCGTCCTGCAGACACCGCCCCGCCAGGTCACGCTCACCTTCACCGAGTCCATCAGCTTCCCCGACGAGGCGCTGAGGGTGCTGTCACCGGCGAACGAACGCGTCAACCCCCGCCCGGCGCAGCACGCCGACGGCAAGGCGAACACGGCCCGCGTGGACCTGTCCGGCGAACTGCCCGAGGGCACCTACACCGTGGCCTGGCGGGTCATCTCCGCCGACGGGCACCCGATCTCCGGCGCATTCACCTTCTCCCTCGGCCGGCCCTCGCAGACCGCCGCCACGGTGACCACCGACTCGCCGGACGACACGGCGGTCGGTCGCCTCTACGGCTTCTTCCGCTACCTCGCCTACAGCGGTCTCGCCCTCCTCGTGGGAGCGGCCGCGTTCATCCTCCTGTGCTGGCCGGCGGCGGTCGCGCTGCGCCCGGTACGGCGGCTGGTCGTCGCCGGGTGGGCGACCCTGGTCGTGGCCACCGTGGCCCTGCTCCTGCTCCGCGGCCCGTACGAGGCGGCGGGCTCGCTGGCATCGGCGTTCGACCTGGCCCGGCTGGCCCGGACCGCCACCGGGAAGCCCGGGATCGCGTTCCTCGTCCGGCTCGCCCTGCTGCTCGCGGCCGCCGCCGCGATGCGGTGGCACCCGGCCGTGCGACCCGTCCGCGAGGGCGACGGATCACAACCGCCGGACTTCGGCGTCCGGTTCCGTATGGCCGGGACGGCGCTCGCCCTGGGCCTGGCCCTCACCTGGGCCACCGCCGAACACGCCTCCGCCGGGCTGCAGGTGCCGCTGGCCATACCGGTCGCCGCGCTCCATCTGGTGGCCATGGGCGTCTGGTTGGGCGGTCTGATCACCCTGGTGATCGCCCTGCGGGACCGGGGGCCGGGCGGCCACGTGCTCCCCGCGCCCGCGGTGGCGCGCTTCGCGACGCTGGCCTTCCGCGCGGTCGCCGTGCTGGTCGGCACGGGGCTGTACCAGTCCTGGCGGCAGGTCGGTTCGTGGGAGGCGCTGACCGGTACCTCGTACGGCAGGACCCTCGTGGTGAAGGTCGCCGCCGTGGTCCTCGTGCTGTACGTGGCGTCGTACTCCCGCCGGGCGGCTGCCCGCCTCCTCCAGGAGCGCGAACCCGCCGGGGCGGCGCAGCGGACGCCCGAGCCCGAAGTGGTTTGCGTGGCGCAGTTGGTCGGCGGCTCCGGTCCCCGGGAGGTGACGGGCGGGAGCGGCGGCCCCGATGCCGCCGCGGAAGGCCGGGCCGACGGCATCGGCGGCATCGACCGCGACGGCGGCGACGGCGACGGCGGCATCGACCGCGACGGCGACAGTGCCGGGCCCTCGCCCGTGGAACAGCCCGAGCAGTACCGGCGCGGCCTGCGCCGCACCGTCGCGGCCGAGGCGGTACTCGGTGTGGTGGTCCTGGCGATCACGACCCTGCTCACGGGTACCCAGCCCAGCCGCGCCGCGGCCTCCGAGTCCGCCTCGGTCGCCGTCGGGCAGGAACCGCAGGCCAAGGTGGTCACCGTCCCGTTCGACATGGGAACCGCCAACCACCGCGGCCAGGTCCAGATCACCCTGGCGCCCGGCCGCGTCGGCGAGAACACGGTCGAGGCGGTGGTGTTCAGCGAGGACGGCGGCCTCGCGACCGTTCCCGAGCTCCGCCTCACGCTCACCCAGCGCGCGTCGGGCATCGGCCCCCTCGACGCCAAGCTGAAGAACCAGAAGGGGTATTGGGCCACCTACGACCTGCGACTGCCCATGGCCGGCGAGTGGAACCTCGACATCGTGGTGCGTACGACCGACATCGACCAGGTCACCGTGCACGGAACCGTCCGCATCACGTAGCCGCCCCGACGGCGCCGCCCCGGCCGCCCCGGCCGCCCCGGCCGCCCGGCCCATGGAAACCGTTGGCGGCACCGGCGGGGCGGGTGACAAGGTGCGGTGCATGACGCCGCAGTACCAGGTCCGCGCCGACTACGATGCCCGCACCATCGTGGTCTACCAGGCATATGCGGACGCGATCGCCGATGCCGCGCTGCGGGCGGGACGTTTCGTCCCGCCGTTCTCGTTCCGGCGGATGACGTGGATCAAGCCCTCGTTCCTGTGGCTGATGCATCGCAGCAACTGGGCCCACAAGCCGGGGCAGGAGCGTGTCCTCGCCGTGCGGATGACGCGAGAGGGCTGGGAAGAGGCTCTTTCCCGGTCCGTACGGACGACCGCGGACCCGACCGCGGTGGCACAGGCCGCCGTGCACCTCCAGTGGGATCCCGAGCGTTCGGTGCGCGGAGCGGCTCTGAACCACTACAGCATCCAGGTCGGCATCGGCCGCCACCTGATCCGCACCTTCGCCGAGGACTGGGTCGTCGGCATCACGGACCTCACCCCGCAGGTCCGCAAGGCCGCGGCGCTCGTACGCGGCGGACGCACCGCCCAGGCTCAGCGCCTCCTGCCCACGGAGCGCGTCTACCCGACACCGAGCGGCCTGGAAGCGCACCTCTCCCCGACGCGGCGGGCCGGGCGGGTGGGGTGAGTTCGTGCGCCGGCCGGTCCCGCGCACGACTCAGCCAAGGGCACGGTCGAGGTTGAAGGCGGCACTGATCAGCGAAAGGTGGGTGAACGCCTGCGGGAAGTTGCCGAGTTGCTCCCCGCTCCGGCCGATCTCCTCCGCGTAGAGGCCCACGTGATTGGCGTAGGTGAGCATCTTCTCGAAGGCCAGCCGGGCTTCGTCCAGGCGTCCGGCGCGGGTGAGCGCCTCGACGTACCAGAAGGAGCAGATCGAGAACGTGCCCTCGGAGCCGCGCAGACCGTCCGGGCTGGCCCCGGGATCGTAACGGTAGACCAGCGAGTCGGAGACCAGTTCGCTGGTCAGGGCGTCGAGCGTCGAGAGCCACTTGGGGTCGGTGGGCGCGATGAACTTGGCCATCGGCATCATCAGTACGGAAGCGTCGAGCACGTCGTCGCCCAGCCCCTGGACGAACGCCCCGCGCTCGGCCGACCAGCCTTCCCGCATGATCTGCCGGTAGATCGCGTCCCGGCTCCGCTGCCAGCGCGGCAGATCGCCCGGCAGGCCGCGCCGGTTGGCCATCCGGATGGCCCGTTCGATCGCCACCCAGCACATCAGTCGTGAGTAGACGAAGTCCTTCCGGCCTCCCCTGGTCTCCCAGACGCCCTCGTCGGGCTGGTCCCAGTTGTCGCAGAGCCAGTCCACCACGACGCCGACCTCGTCCCAGTGGTCGCTGCTGATGGGCCGCCCCCACTTGTCGTACAGGTAGACGGAGTCGATCAGCGCTCCGTAGATGTCCAGTTGGAGCTGTCCGGTGGCGGCGTTGCCGACCCGCACCGGAGCGGATCCCAGGTACCCCTCCAGGTGGGACAGCTCGGCCTCGGGCAGGTCGCTGCGCCCGTCGATGCCGTACATGATCTGCAGCGGGCCGGCGGGGCCGGCGCCCGGTGCGATGCACCGTTCGGACAGGAAGCCCATGAAAGCCTCGGCCTCCGCGGTGAAGCCGAGCCGGAGCATGGCGTAGACGCAGAAGGCTGCGTCGCGAACCCACACGTACCGGTAGTCCCAGTTGCGTTCACCGCCGATCCGCTCGGGAAGGCTCGTCGTCGGTGCGGCGACGATCGCACCGGTCGGCACGTAGGTCAGCAGCTTCAGCGTCAGGGCGGAACGGTTCACCATCTCCCGCCACCGGCCGCGGTAACGGGAGCGGCTCAGCCAGCTCGACCAGAAGCGGACGGTCGCCTCGAACTGCTCCTGCGCCTCGGCACGCGGGCAGGCTCGCGGGCGCACGCCGTCACCGATCTCGTCGAGGGCGAACACCACGGACTCGCCTTCGAGGAGTTTGAAGTGCGACCACACGTCCGTGCCGTCGGTTTCGAGCGGTGCGGTGGAGGTCAGTGCCAGTGAGATCGACGGGCACGTGAAGACGGCCTCGTGGGCCTGCGCGTGCACGGTGTGCGCTTCGGCGCCGTAGCCGAAGCGGGGAGCCACCCTCGCTCGGAACGGAAGGGTGCCGCGGACGCAGACCACCCGCCGGATCAGCCGGTGCCGGGCCGCTTCGCGCGACTCGTCCACGACCGGCATGAAGTCCTGGATCTCCGCGACCCCGTCGGCCGCGTAGAACCGGGTGATCAGCACGTTGGTGTCGGGGAAGTAGAACTGCCGCCTCCGCGCCGGCACCTCGGCGGCCAGCTCCCACGATCCACCCCGGTCGGCGTCGAGGATCGACGCGAACACGCTCGGGGCGTCGAAACGCGGACAGCAGTACCAGTCGATCGTGCCGTTCGTCCCCACGAGCGCGGCGGTCCGAAGATCACCGATCAGGCCGTGCTCGGAGATCGGCAGGTAGCGCGAGCCGTCCGCGTCGCCGCCGGATCCGTTCCCGAATGCCATACCGGCCTCCCTACCGCCCCTGCCGTCGGGCTGCGGGCAGGCGCGGGGATCGAGAAGACATCGCTCTCATGGTAGATCGCCCCCGGACGCCCTCGCAGCCGGCGCAGCCAGGCCGGCCGGGGCGTCAATGTACTCATGCGGGGCGGCGCCAGGCCGGCCGGGTCGTGCATGTGCTCCTGCGGGCGGCTCAGTGCCGGGACGAGGAGCGGCCCCTTCCGGGGCGGGTTCGAAGATGACACCCACATCGAGTCCCGCCGCATCTCCCACCCCAGCGACATGACGAACCTGGTGCTACTCTCACTAGCATCATGCTGCTGAGACTGGACACCACAGACAGCCGGCCCCTCCACGAACAGGTGGCGGGAGCCATCCGTCGCGCCATCGCCGAAGGAGAGTGCGCGCCGGGAGATCGGCTACCACCGGCCCGGGACCTCTCCCTGGCACTGGGCGTGAACGCCAACACCGTGCTCCGAGGTCTGCGGGCCCTGCGGGACGAAGGGGTACTGGAGTTCCGCCGGGGTCGCGGCGTCACCGTGGCCCAGGGCGCGGGACAACGGTCCGAGCTGCTCGAGCGGGCACGGGAGTTGGTGGCCGACGCGGCACGACTGGGCTACAGCAAGACCGATCTCATTGAAATGATCAGGGGGCTTTCGTGACTGACCGTATGAAGCGACCGGGCGGCGGCGCATGGGGGGCGGCCGTGTGGATCGCAGGCGTCCTCGCCCTGCTGGCCGCACTGCCCCTGGCCACGAGCGGCCGACTGCCCGAGCGGGTGGCCACGCACTGGGGCGGCGCGGCGCCGGACGGGTCGATGCCGGTGTGGGCGGCTTCCGCGTTCCCGGCCCTCATATGGGCCGCACTGGCGCTCGGCACCGTCCTCATGACGCGGCGCACGCACGCACCGACCCCGTCGTGGACCGGGGCGGCACTGGCGTTCACCGGCGTCTTCATGGCGGGTACCCAGGCGTCGATCGTCCGCGCGAACCTGGACCGCGCCGACTGGCGGGAGGCGGGTTCCGTGGGTCTGGGCATCACCCTTACCTTCGTGGCCGCGCTGGCCGCAGGCGCGCTCGGCTGGATCGCCGGGCGCCGTGGCGAACTCCCTGCCCCCGCCGCCGAACCCGACGCGGGCGCATCCCTGGAGATCCCTGCGGGGCAGCGTCTCGTCTGGCTCTCCCGCACCACCAACCCCTGGCTGCACCTCGTCGCGGCCGTCACCGGCGTCGCGGCGCTCGCCGCCGCCCTCGCCGCCGCCGGAGGCCTGCTCACCGGCATGCAGTGGGCGGTCGTCACCCCCTTCGCGCTCGCCTCGGTCCTGACCCTGGCCTTCTCCTCGGTACAGGCACGGGTGACACAGAAGGGCCTGGAGGTGGCGTTCGGCCCCCTTGGCTGGCCGGCGCGCCGCTGGGCGCCGCAGGACATCGAGTCCTCGCGCGCCGAGTCGCGGACTCCGGCCCAGGCCGGCGGCTGGGGGTACCGGCTGAGCGGTCTGGGCACCACCGTGATGCTCCGGGCCGGCGAGTGCCTGGTCGTCCACCCGCGCAAGGGAGCCGAGTTCGCCGTGAGCGTCGACGACGCCGAGCGAGGGGCGGCGCTCCTCAACACCCTTTCCGCCGGGCGGCCCCAATAGCACTTTCGGCGGAATGACCGCCGCCGCCACCGCGGCACCCCGGCCGCAGGGCACCAGTACGGGAGAATCGTTTTGATCATGGTCGCGGCCAGACAGTGGCAGCGCTCCCGCGTCGTGGCCGACTGGTTTTCCGCAGCTCGTCATCGACGCCGCCGGGCCGCCGTACTCACGCCGACGACGGAGGAGTTCCCTGGGTGAGGGTCCGGGCCGCGGCGAACTCCTCGTGCCAGGCCTCGTCGGCCACCTCCAGGTAGCCGTACGCGTCCTCACCGACCGGGACGCGCAGCGGAGTGGGGCCCTCGGCCTCGACGACGCCCAGGACCCGCGCGGCGAAGTCCTCTGGGCGACCGGTCTCCGGGTTGTCCGCCAGGCCCCGTGCCCCGTCGAGCATCTCGCGGTTGGTGACGTCGTAGGCCGGGATCCGCCGGTGCGCCTGCGTCATGGAGGTGCTGTACCGCGTGGCGAACATGCCCGGCTCGATCACCGTCACGCGGATGCCGTGCGGGGAGCCCTCGACGGCCAGGGCCTGGCTCATGCCCTCCAGAGCGTGCTTGCCGGCGACGTAGGCGGCCAGCCCCGGGAACGCCATGCGGCCGACCACGGAGGAGACGTTGACGACGTGCCCGTGGCCCTGGGCCCGCATCAGCGGCAGGACGAGCCGGGTGAGCCGCCACGGGCCCACCACCAGGGTCTCCAACTGGTCGCGCAGCTCGGCGTCCGAGACCTCCTCGACCGCGCCGAACAGCCCGGCACCGGCGTTGTTGACCAGGACGTCGATGCCGCCCAGACGGTCAGCGGCGCGCCGCACGGCCTCTTCGCAGGAGGCTGCGTCCCGCAGTTCGAGCGGGATCGGCACGATGCGGCCCAGCCGGGTGGCGGCGAGGTCCTCCAGGTCCGCGGTCTTGCGTGCGGTGACCGCCACCTCGTGCCCGGCCCGCGCCGCGGCCTCGGCCAGCGCGTGCCCGAGCCCGGAGGAGCATCCGGTGATCAGCCAGCGTCGTCGTCCCATCGTTCCCCCGTGACAGTTGAGCCGCTTTCGGACCGTGGTGGTGACGGCCATGGTCGGGGCGCGAGACGCCGCGGTCAGCACCTCCCGCAGGGGCGCGCGGAGGCGCGGGGGCGCACGGAAGGGCGCACACCCCTCGGTCTCGGGGTCAGGTGGCCGGTCGCGGTCGCCGCGGACAAGCGGTCAGGAGGGGACGCACCAGGACCCATCCCCCACCGCGGCGACAGGGAATCTGCGCGCAGCACGGCCGAAGCCGGGCATCCAGACGCTCGGGCCGCAGAGGCTCGGACCGCAGAGGACGTCTCCCCGTCACCTCCGCAGGTACCACGGGAGCTCGATCATCCGCGCGCCGACGACCGGGTGCTGAGGGGGCGTGGCGGCAGTCCGGCCTTCCGCTTGGCGGGCGTCCTCACTCCTGTCCGCGTTTCGGATGCGGAGGCCGATTTCGGCTTCGTCGGTCATCAGGGCGCCGACGGCCCGGACGTTGCCCGGGAGGGCAGCGGCGCTCATGAGCCGGGCCGCCGCGTCCGGCTCGGTCTCCGGCGGGATCACCAACAGGTCGCAGCGGCCGACGGCGTAGGAGAGCAGGATCATCTTGTCGGCATCCTGTTCCGTGAACCATCCCACGTGCACGGTGTGTCCTTGAACGGCGACCTTGTGCGGAACCAGGGGCCAGCAGGTGGGGTTGCCCGTGATGCGGGTGATGCGGCCGAAGCGGTGTTCCAGCGCTTCGGCCAGCGGCGGGAGTTCGGCTGCGAGATCACGCGACCTGGGCCACCAGGCGCCGTCCAACAGGCCCGCGAGGGCGGTTGCCGGCGTCAGGGCCAAGCGCGCAGGGATCAGGAAAGGGGTGGCAGTCATGATCGTGGACTCATTTCCGGACCGCCCTGCCGGGCGGGGCAATGGCTTGATCGCCGGAAACGACGTCCGCGTGGGTGCGGGTGCACGAGGTACTCCCGGTATCTCCAGCGTACTCCGCGGCGGGACATGACAGGGGTTTCAGGAGTACCGGCGGCCATCCCGCCCTCCGTCACCCGCGCCATTCGACCAGGACGAGGGTGGCGTCGTCCGATGTCACGTCGCCGCGTGCCCGTTTCAGCGTGTGGGAAAGGTCCCGTGCGACTGCGCGGACCGCTCGGTCCGTGCCCTCCAGTTGGTTCACCCATTGGATCAGCTGATCCTCGCCGAACTGATCCTGCCCGCTTTGGTGTTCTTCGATCAGCCCGTCGGTGAAGCAGAGGATGTGGTCCCCTGGTTCGAGCGTCACCTCGCTGACCTGCGGCTGCGCTCCTCCGAAACCGACGGGCAGGGTCGTGGGACTGTCCAGGCGGCGCACGACGCGGTGCCCGCGGACCAGCATGGGGGCGGGGTGCCCGGCATTGACCCACTGCAGACGGCCCGTGTCCGTATCGATGCGCATCATCTGGGCGGTGACGAAATGGTCGGGCGCGAACTGCTCCGCCACTGCCCGGTCCATGAAGAGGTAGATCTCGGAGAGCTCGATGCTGATCCGGCGGGCGTGCCGGTATGCGCCGATCGCCACAGTCGCCATGGTGGCCGCGTTCAGGCCGTGGCCCATGGCGTCGATCATGGCGAGGTGGAAGGTGTCACCGTTCAGTGCGTAGTCGAAGCTGTCGCCCGCCACGTCGTAGGCGGGCTCCAGGACTCCCGCGATGGCGACGCGCGGCGTCACCATGGAAAGGGGCGGCATCAGGGACCACTGGATCTCCGCTGCAACGCTCATCGGCCGGCCGCGACGGGTGCGGAAGAACAGGTCGGTATAGCCGCTCTTGGTCTCTATCACGTCGGCGACCAGACCTGCGATCCTGCGCAGGATCCGGCGGTCTTCGTCATCGAGCCGGTCCAGTGTGACGGCCAGGACGCCCGCCTGGTCGCCGCCGTCCCACAACGGCACGAAGACGCGCACCCCGTCGCCCAGCACCACCTCGACCGGTCGGGAGCCGAGAAAGCACCGACCCGCATCCGAGCGGTCGATGCACAGCGGTGCACCACCCGCCAGCCCCTCGCCCTCCAGCGGAACCAGCTTCTCCTGCCCGTAGTCCTGGAGAAGGAGCTGTACCTGCCGCCCTCCCAGGCGGGCCAGTGCGCCGGCGACTGCCGGACCGACCATATGGGGCGGCAGGTGTGGGGCGAGGTCCAGGAGCCCGCCCAACAGCTCCTCCCCGAAACTCTCGGAGCGATCCGGATCCCTACGCTGTGCCGCTGCCATCAGGTGCCTCCCACCGGGCGGGGCTCCGCAACCCTGGTCCGGCACCGCCGTGGCGCGAGGGCGGGCACCCACGGCCGTGGCGCGAGGGCAGGCACCCACGCCCCCACCCCGTGCCGGCACCGGTCAGGCACCTCCCGAGCCCTTTCCGGGGGTCTCACCCTCAAGAATGCGCCCCGTCGGCCCGGCAGGCCACACGGCCCCGACGCGCTTTCGCTTCCGGCGCCTCCCCCGCGGAACCCACGCCGTCAGCGGCGGACCGGGGATCGACACCCTCAACGGAAACGAGGGCAACGACACCCTCGACGGCGACGCCGGTAACGACATCGGGAAGTAGGTCGGAGCGGCAAGATCCTCCCCCGCCGTGAAGATGAGGGGCACGAACTGCCCGTCAAGCGGCTCGATTTCGAGGGCCGCGCGGCGGCCGGGCCGTCGTCCGTCCCGGAATCAGGGGTGGGGCCGTACCGCGTCACTCGTCGGCACCGGTGCGGTGCCGGCCGGGCGAGGTGTGGGACCTGTCGTCCTTTCGCGGCGCTCCCGCTCCCGGCGACCCGCCCACCGGTGAATACCCCTGGTCAGAAGCCCGCCACACGGGTGCCGACCACCGGGAACAACTCGTGCTCCGATCAGCGGTCTTGAGCCGACCACACGGTCCCGGCCGCGACGGCACCACCCGCCTGCGCCTCGCTGTGGACGCCTCCACCTCACCGTGGACACGGCGCCCCCGCCGGCACCGGCGCACACTCCGGCGAGATCTCACCTCCTCACCTCCGCGACATCCATTCTCCGTGGCCGCAGTCAGGTGGTCCCCGCCGCTCTGAGGGGGGCTCCGGCCGCGTGGAGGCTGGCAAGGGTCTGCCGGTAGGAGTCGACCAGACCGGTCTCCAGGTAGCTGACTCCGAGCTCCTGGCAGTACGCGCGGACGATGGTCTGGGCCCTCCGCAGGTGCGGGCTGGGCATGCTCGGGAAGAGGTGGTGCTCGATCTGGTAGTTGAGACCGCCCAGGAGGACGTCAGTGAACCGGCCTCCGCGCACGTCGCGGGAGGTGAGGACCTGGCGCCTCAGGAAGTCGGGCCGCTCGTCGCCCCGCAGGACCGGCATGCCTTTGTGGTTCGGGGCGAAGATCGAGCCGAGGTAGACACCGAAGAGGCACTGGTGGACCAGGAGGAACACCACCGCCTTGCCGGGCGGCAGCACCAGCAACAGCGCGCCGAGATAGGCGGCGATGTGCGCGGCGAGCAGCGCGCCCTCCCACATGCGGTGCTTCAGCGAGCGGTCGAACAGCGACCGCACGCCGGACACGTGCAGGTTGAACCCCTCCAGCGTGAGCAGCGGGAAGAAGAGGTACGCCTGCGAGCGGCCGAGCAGCCGCGGGAGTCCCCTGGCCACGCGGGCCTGGTCCTGCGTCCAGACGAGGATGTCCGGGTCGAGGTCGGGGTCGAGCTCCTCGTGGTTGGGGTTGGCGTGGTGACGGGTGTGCTTGTCCTGCCACCAGCCGTATCCCATGCCGATGCCGAAGTTGCCGGCGATGCGCCCGGACAGCTCGCTGGCCTTGCGCAGTCGGAACACCTGCCGGTGGGCCAGGTCGTGCGCGAGCAGGGCCACCTGCCCGAACACGACGGCGAGGAAGGCAGCCGCCGACAGCGTCCACCAGCTGTCGCCGATCAGGAAGAAGGCAGTCCACCCGGCGGCGTACAGGGCCGTCACGGCCGCGATGCGCAGTGCGTAGTACCCGGGGCGCCGGGCCATGAGACCCGCCTCTTGGATCTTCCGGGAGAGTCGGGCGAAGTCGCTCCCCGAATCCGCCCGTGCGGGAGGGGGACGTACCGTCTGGGAGGCATTCATGATCAGGATTCGCTTTCCGTAGTCATGCTCGGAGGAGCGGCCACGGAACCCGCGAACGCCCTGTTCCGGGGCACCTCCGGCTCGCCGGTGACGCTCCCCGTCGTACTGCGCATACCCGGGATTCCGGCATCGACGTACTCACTGCCCGCGCCATCATTCCGGCCTCGGGCGACCCGCCTCCGGCCCGGGGCACCGACCGGCGGCTCAGGGGGGGGCACCACGTGCCGGAAGGTCAGGGGCGCAGCGCCGGAGTGACTGCCGCGTGCGCAGCTCCTCGGTACAGCGGCCCACCCGGCTGCAAGCGCGGACCTCATGGGGTGAGGCAGGGGCGCAGGGTGAAGAGACCGCGGGTGCCGGTGAGGTCGAGGATGCGCAGCGCCTGGCGCGGGACGCCGTACAAGTGCAGCACGCCGTACTCGGTACGTGCGCGGTTGCGCAGGGTGAGGAGCATGTCGAGGCCGCTGGAGTCCATGTAGGTCAAGGCCGACAGGTCGAGGGCGAGGGTCCGCCCCTGCAGGATCAGGTAGTCGGTGGCCCGGGTGACGTAGCGGCAGGTGGTCATGTCGAGTTCGCCTGCCACGGTCATGATCGTCACGTCGGGTTGTGCGCTGACGTCGAGGTCGAGCTTGAAGGGGGGCATGGCTGGTCCGCCGTTCGGGATCGAAGCCCATTACGGTCGGCTCCCGGCGTGCGCGGAGGAGGCCGTCAAGCGTGCAGCCGTCGGAAGGCCGCTCACAGCCGAGCGAGACCACCCGTACCGCCGGTCATCTTCAAGCGTGCGGGGTCTCCCACCAGACCAGGCTGGTTCGGCTTGAGCATGTCACGCCGGGCCCGGGAGCACCAGACCGCCTGGTCCGGGACCGGCGGGGCTCCCGGCCGCCTGCCGCGGCCGGGGACGTGAGGACGGGTCAGTCGGCGGCGGCAACATCTGCGCGAGACTCCCCTGGTAGGAGGGGCAGGGGCGACCCGGAGCCGAACCGACGCCTGGACTCGTTGCCGCGCGGCTGCGGGATCCCCGGCCTCCTGGAGTTCCGTGATGCAATGTGACTGTGCGACGCCGCCTTGGCGCGGGTCTTGCCGATCCGGGGCTGAGTCCCGGCCGCCATCACGCCATAAGGGGTCGTTGTGACCGCAGGAGAGCCGGACGAGGTGCAGGCCCCTCGGCACCCCATCAGCCGGGACCGCCCGGGCAGGGCGATGACGTTGGCGGGGACGTTGGAGGCTGCTGAGGCCGCGGCGCCCGTGGAGTCGCTCGATGTGGTCGCGCGCATGCTCAAGGAGCACCTCGGGGCAGCTTCGGTATCGTTCCTGATCGCTGACTTCACGGGCGGTTCGGTCGTACGGCTGGGGGCTGCGGGCAGCTTCGATACGGACGAGCCGGCCGCGCGCATCCGGCTGCGGGGGACCCTGTACGACGACGTGATCCGCAGCCAGCGGCCACAGGTGGAGGACCGGGGCGACGGCGAGCTGGTGCGGGTCGTCGCCCCGGTGACCAATCGCGGGGATGCCATCGGGCTCCTGGAGCTGTCCCTGCCTGCGGCTCCGGGCGACGAAATGATGCGGGCGATCAGTGAGACCGCGCACGCACTGGCGTACATCGTCATCGCCAACCGGTCGCACACCGATGTGTACCAGTGGGGCCGGCTCACCAAACCGCTGAGTCTGGCCGCGGAGATCCAGCACCGGCTGCTCCCGGCGTCGCTCGCGTGTGAGGCGGCACAGTTCGCGGTCGCAGGTGCCCTGGAACCCGCTGACCACGTCGGGGGCGACACCTTCGACTATGTGATCGACCGGGATACGGTTCAGCTGTCCGTCACCGACGCCATGGGCCACGACGTCGACGCCGCGCTGCTGGCCACCCTGGTCGTGGGTGCCCTGCGGCGGGCGCGGCGGGCGGGTGCCGGTCTCGAGGAACAGGCCCGCCAGGCCGATCAGGCCATGCGCGATCACGGCCGTGGCGGTTACGTCACCGGTCAGCTCCTGCGCATCAGTCTGCTCGACGGCCGGGCCGAGTTCGTCAACGCCGGGCATCCCTGGCCGCTGCGGATGCGCAACGGGCAGGTAGAGGAGATCGTTCCCGAGGTCGATCGACCGTTCGGCCTCCATGTCTATGCCTCGCCGGCCGGCAGCTACCGGGTGCAGACGCTGGACTTGCGGCCGGGTGACCGGCTGGTGATGCTGACGGACGGCATGCTGGAGCGCAACGCCGAACACCTCGACCTGTCGGACCTGATCGTCCGCACCCGCGCCCTGCATCCCCGGGAAGCCGCCCGCACCCTCATCGGGGCGATCGTGGACACCGGTGACGGCCATCTGGACGACGATGCGACCGTCATGTGCCTGGACTGGCGTGGCGTCGGCAACTCGCAGCGCGACGCGGCCACCGGCGCCGACCTCGCCGACGCCTCACGACCGTCGAGGACCGGACGGCGCAACCTGGGCGCGTAGGGAGCGGCAGGCTCGTCCGGCGTGGGTGCGCGAGCGGGGGCCTAAACGGTGCGGGTGACGGTGACCTGAACAGTGACCGGCCTGATTGCACCCCGCTGGGTCAGGCAGGCCGTGACCGCATTCCGAACGTCTTCGCGCACCTGCCGGGCGACATCGACCACGCGACGGTCGGCGTGCAGGATGCAGCGCACTTCCACGGCCCACCCTCCTTCCGGGGTGTGCCGGCAGCGGATGCCGGCCACCTCGTGGTGCGAGGCGGCGCCTGCCGTCATGGCGTGGTGGACGCGGGAGGCCGCCAGAGCCAGCCGGTCGGCGAGCGCGGGCTGAAGGCCTGCGACACCAGGAGCGGCGAGGGCTGCTGCCGCTGCCGCCTGCTGGATGTCCTCACGGTGGAAGGCGGTCATCGTTCGCCCAGCCCGAGCCGCTCGCCACCCGGCACACGAGGGAGTTCCAGCACGGCATTGATCTCCAGGTCGACCACGGTGACGGCGAGACCGAGCGTGTCCTCAGCTGCGTTGAGGACGGCTTGGCGCACCCTGTCGGCCCGCTCCCGCAACGGCTTGTCAAGCGCGGCCGCAACCGTGATGGCGATGGAGTGGCCGCCCTGTACGGGGGTCAGGCGACAGCTGGCGGCCCGGGCGCCGCGGACGGTGTCAGCCGCCCGGCGCAACACTTTCGCGGCCGCGCTCTCGGCGATGCGCAAATCATGATCGGGATCGTCCAGCAACAGCATCGTCCCCAGCCGTGCCTCGGCTCGTACCGCGGTGATGACACGGTTGACGAGCCTGTGGCTGTCGGGCTGTTCCCGGGCGCGCAGAGCACGGGTGGCCCTGTCCAGGGCTGCCAGCCCTTCGACTGCCTCCTGGCAGTAGCGGCAGCTGCTGCTGTGGGGGTCTGAAGCGCCGGCGAGGTCGCGGGCCTGCTCCCAGGCGTGCCCGAGGGTGCGTCCGCAGGGCAGCAGTTCTTCCCCGGCCGGCAACTCGGCGTCGGGAATCGGCCGTACTCCGAGCCTCGTGGCGCCCTCGTGCTTGGGCTCTTCAGGGGAGGTGAGGTGCGGGTCGTTCAGCGCCATGGGCGCATCGCCTCCATCAGAGCGCGTCGTGCACGAAAGAGTCTGCCGCGTACCGTCTGTTCGCTGCTGCCCACCACATGGGCTATCTCTTCGTAGTGCAGGCCCTGCAGCTCCCGCAGGATCCAGCACGCCCGCAGCTCGGGCCGCAGTTCCAGAAGCGCTCGCGCCAGGGCGGCTGTGGCTGCGTCCGACTCGGCCACGCGCGGCGGTGAGCTGCCCGCATCCGCGGCAGCGGGTTCGGGGATGACGTCCAGGGGCAGAGGACGGGGGCGGTGACGCAGCGTATTGAGGCAGCGGTTGGTGACAATGCGGTACATCCACGTGCCGAACGAGGCACCGTGCCGGAATTCCGGTAGCCGCCTCCAGGCGCTGAGGAAGGACTCCTGGACGGCATCCTCGGCGTCCGCCCGGTTGCCGAGCAGGTGCTGGGCCAGGGCGAGCAGGCGGCCGCCGTGCCGACGGACCAGGACGGCGAAGGCTTCTTCATCCCCTTCGGAAGCCCGTACCGCCAGGACGCTGTCGTCCACCAGGTCGCTGGGAGTGTCCCTGTGCGCGGCGACGTCGGCGGTCGGACGCGGCGCCGACCGCATCGGGAGGTCCGCGCCGTACGGGGGCGGGGGTCTGGTCCGATTGCGCATCCGCCGCTCGCTTTCTGCCGAAGACGGTGGTCACGGCCTGCGTACGCACACTTCGATGGTAAGCGGGGTGCATCCCGCGGGCCGGGTGAGGAATGCCCCGGCGGCGTGTCTAACGCATGAGGGCACCGCACCGGCGCCCGGACGGAACTCTGGGGAGGTCCTCATGTCGGACACCATCAAGCCTCCTGCCGGCGGGAGTGAGGCAGGGCCTGCCGGGAAGGCCCTCACGGGCCAGGCCGGCGTTGGGACGGCTCCCGAGACCCGGGGCCGGACGACCATTGCCGACAGCGTCGTCGAAAAGATCGCAGGAATGGCCACCCGCGACGTGCCGGGCATCCACAGCCTCGGCTCCGGCATGGCGCGCACGCTCGGGGCGGTGACGGACAAGGTCCCGGGCGGACGTCCCAGTGTGAGTCGCGGAGTGAAGGTCGAGGTGGGCGAACGGCAGGCCGCCGTCGATCTCGACGTGGTCGTGGAGTACGGCGTTGCCATCGTGGACCTCGCTGCCGAGGTCCGGACCAGTGTCATCACAGCTGTGGAACGCATGACCGGTCTGGAGGTCGTCGAAGTGAACATCACCGTCGACGACGTCCACCTGCCCGACGAGGAGGACGACGAGGAAGTCGAGGGCCGCGTGCAGTGACCTCGCAGCCCGCGGCGTTCCGCCGACGGGCGCAGAAGCGATCGACGTGAAATTCAGGTGAGTGAGATGAGCGCAGCAACCACGGGTCTGCTGGCCGGCATGGCTCTGGGCTTCGCCGCATTCTTCGGCGGCTTCTGGGCGTTCCTGCTTGTTGCCTTTCTGGGGTTGGTGGGCCTGGTGATCGGCCGCATGCTGCAGGGTGACCTGGAGCTGTCCGACTTCACGCGTTCCCGGGACCGGCAGTGACCTCGCAGTCTGCCAGTGCTTCGCCCGGCGGAGCAGCAGCCACCGGGCCGGTCCTGCCGGCTGGCGAACGCGGCGCCACGGTGATCCCGGAGAAGGTGGTGGCCCGCATCGCGGCCCGCGCTGCGCGGGAGGCCTTGGCCACCCACACGGCCACGTCAGCCGCTCGAGCGAAGCTGGCCGCCCCGCACGCCTCGGTCACCGTCGGGAGCGGCACGGCCCGGCTGGGACTGAGACTGGACCTGCCCTACCCGCTGGACCTCACCCGTGCCTCCCGCCAGGTGCAGCAGTACGTCAGCGAGCGGGTCGCCCAGCTGACCGGGATGCGCGTCACTGAAGTCACCCTCGCCATCGAGCACCTGGTTCCCTCCGGTGGCCTGGAAGACCGACGCGTGCAGTGAACCGGTCCGCGGGCACACCGGGAAGGAGAGCCGATATGAAACGGGACCAAGACGCCCCGGCTGAGCCGGAGCAGCCCACGGTCACCGGCGGGGTCACCTCCCGCACGGTGGGGCAGCTGGAAAAGCAGCCTGCGGCTGGTCCGCGGCCGACCGGGCGCCGGTGGTCCGCTCGCCGGATACCCGCCGCACTGACCGCCCTGCTCATCGGGGCCGCCGCCGGGACGCTTCTGGTCGACGTCGTCAGGGTTCGCGCGGGCCAGTCCGCCGCGGCGTGGCGCACGCACCTGGCCGACGAACTGGCCACCCGTCCGCTGGACGACGTCTGGATACGGATCGGTGCAGGCGCCATCGTCCTCATCGGCCTCTGGCTGGTCGTCTTGGCACTCACCCCCGGCTTGCGTCACGAAATGCCCCTCAAGACCTCCGACGGGGACATGCGCGCCGTGCTGGATCGCGACACCGCGGCACTCCTTCTGCGGGATGCCGCCATGCGCGTCCCCGGGGTCAGTAGTGCCAGGATCCGAGTCCTCCGGAACCGCATCCGAGCCCGGGCGGACGTGCGTTTCCGCGCCCCCGCCGACGTCAAGGCCGATCTCTTGGCCGCCCTGGGTGAGGAACTCGACCGGCTCGCCCTTGCCCGCCCTCCCAGGCTGTCGGTACGGGTACGCGCCCGTCGGAAGTGACGTCCGTGAAGGACCACGGCCGAGCAAGAGACAGGAAACGGATCCCATGAAGAGGAAATCCGCAGTCAACCGAGTCCTTCTGGCCCTGACGGGCATCGTGCTGCTCGGCTCAGGCCTCCTGGTGCTGGCGGGCAGCTTCGACCTGTACCGGCGCTGGGCAGTGACGTCGCCCTCCGGCTGGCCCCTCACCGCTCCCCGGGACGTCCTGCTCGACGCCGCCGACCGCGACCGCTGGGCGGATGACGGATGGTGGTGGCCCGTGGTCATCGCGGTCCTGGCCATCGTCGTCGTGCTCGCCCTGGTGTGGCTGCTGGCACAACTGCGCCGCACGCACCCCGGGCACATACCCCTGGGAGGCCCCTCCGCCGTGGAGGGTGTGGAACTTCGTGAGCGCGCCCTCAGCGACGCTCTGGCCGCCGACGCCCAGCTACAGCCCGGCGTCCGCAAGGCTCGGGCGCGGATGGACGGCTCGGCCAAGCACCCGGAGGCCCATCTCGACCTCACCCTCACGTCCGACGGCGAGCCCGGACCCGTCCTGCGAGCACTGGGCGACGGCCCTCTGGAACGCGCCCGCCGGTCCACCGGCCAGACCCACCTCCCCGCGCTGGTGCAACTGCGGGTGAGCCCGCACAAGGCCCACCGCGCCGAGTAGGTCATCAGCTGGGGATCAGCTCGGGAGACCATCCCGATTGGGTGCGCCGTAGGGGGGTAGGGGCAGGGGAAGTCCATACCGGGACCGCGCGATGCTGTGGCGTGGGAGGTGAACACAATGGCGGCAGGCAAGAAGGTCAAGAACGTAGCCAAGAAAACCAAGGGCAAGGTGAAGGAAACCACCGGCCAGGTTCTCGGCAACGAAAGCCTGGAGGCCAAGGGGGCCCGCGAACAAATGGCGGGCGATGCGAAGCAGACCATACAAAAAGCCAAGGACACACTGAAGCATTGACCCCGACGACCGAGACCGTGAACAGGACAATCGTCGGAGTCGACGACGAGGACGAAGCGCCCCATCGGCTTCGTCCTCGTCGTCGGCGTTGACCCCCATGAACGAGGCCGTGCACGCCCCTACCGTCGCTGTCGACGGCGAGGACGGCTTGCTTCATCGGCTTCGTCCCCGTCCTCCCCGTCCTCCTCGTCCTCCTCGTCCTCGTCGTACTCGTCTTCCTCGTCTTCCTCTTCAGGGACGTCCTCCTCGGCGTATTCCTCCCCGCCGTTGGCGTAGCCGTCCTCGGATGCCTCCTCGTCTTCCTCAGGCTCTCCCTCCTCGGGCTCTTCGCCTTCCTCGAACTCGTCTCCCTCTTCGTCTTCCTCGTACTCTCCTTCCGCCTCGCCTGCGTCTTCTGCTGCTTCGTCCCTCGCTTCCCCCTCACCCTGGTCCTCGTCGCCTTCGTATTCGCCTTCCTCCTCGCCCTCGTCTTCTTCGTACTCGCCTTCCTCTTCCATCGCCTCTTCGTGGGTGCGGACCACTTCGCCGTCTCGGATCTCGCCGCGCCAGCCCTCTGGCTCATCGGTGGTGAGCGAGACATGCCTCAGGAAATGTTTGAGGTCCAGGCGCAGTCTGCGGCCTTGAGCGCGCCACAGGTTCCCGGTCTTCTCGAACAGTCCGGAGGGGTAGTACTCAACGACCACGACTATGCGGGTCAGCGACGGAGCGAGCTCGTGGAAGCTGACGCAGCCCCGGGTGCTTCCCTTGGCGCCTTCGGAAGTCCATACGATCCGCTCGTCGGGTATCTGCTCCTGAACGGTGGCCTTCCAGCCACGCGTCGAAGGTCCGACCTTGACCTTCCAGTCGCTGGTGGTGTCATCGTTGCGCGAGACGTCGCGAACGCCCTTGGCGAAGCTGCTGAAGTCCTCGTACTGCGCCCAGTGGTCGTACACGGTCCGCAGCGGAAGGCCCACGTCAATGAACTCGACGATGTTGACGACCTTGCCGCCGCTCTTACGGCCCTTCTTGCCCTTGCCGAAAATCTGGGAGGCGGCGTCGGTCACCTTGTCCTTGATGCCACTGAAGCCCTGCCCCATCATCGCCTTCATGGGCGAGTCGCCCTGGAGCATCCGCCCCCCGATACCGGCGACGTCAGAGAGTTTGCCGTTGCCCTGCGCCACGTCCGTGAGCTGATCGGTCACTTCCCCCAGCTTGTCCGACGCCTTGTCGGCAAGCTTCCCGGCTTGGGCTCCCAGGAACGAGGTCAGCTCTTCGAGCAGCTGGTCCATCCCCGACTTCTGTTCTTGCTCGCTGGCGCGTTCTGACTGTGCCATGACCTACCTCCGCGTGGACGGCTTGCGGCCTGACGTCTTCTTCGCCGCCGTCTTCCTGGCCGCCGTCTTGCGTGCGGGTGCGCGCGCTGCGGTCTTCTTCGCCGGCGCCGTCTTGCGTGCAGGTGTGCGCGCTGCGCTCTTCTTCGCCGACGCCGTCTTGGACGTCTTCTTGGCGGCGGTCTTGGAAGGCGCGGCCTTCTTGGCCTGCGCTGCCTTCTTGGCCGGCGCTGCCTTCTTGGCCGGCGCAGCCTTTTTGGTCGGCGCGGCCTTCTTGGCCGGCGCTGCCTTTTTGGTCGGCGCTGCCTTCTTGGCGGCTGCAGGGCGCGCTGACGTCTTCTCCGCTGAACTCTTCTTCGCCGCGGTCTTCTTTGCCGTCGGCCGCTTCGCGGGTGCCGCTGGTTTGGAGGTGCTCGGTCGCCGCGTCCTTCGTGCGGGAGCCTCGGAGCCGCCACGGGCGCGGGCCGGGGGGCGACTGCGCCTGCCGGGCGGGGGCTCTTCCTGAGGTTCTTCCTCTTCCTCCTCTTCTTCTTCCTCCGGCTCGTACGCTTCCTCCGCTTCTTCCTCTTCCGGCTCCGGTTCCTCTTCCTCCTCTGGCTCCTCTTCCTCCTCCGGTTCCTCTTCCTCCTCCGGTTCCTCTTCTTCCTCCTCCTCTTCTTCCTCCTCAGCCTCCGGCTCCGCGTAGCCTTCCTCGTCCTCGTCCTCGTACTCGTCGGACTCCTCTTCGTCCTCGCTCTCGCCGCCGCGGGTCAGTTCGAGGGTGCGGTGGTGCAGCGATTCGGCGAGGTCGCCGAGCTTGCGATTTGCTGCGGCTCCCAGCGCCTTCTTGCCCGCGTCCAGGGCCTCGCCCCGCAGCTGGTCGGTGATTTCCGCGAACTGGGGCGTCTCCTTGAGCTTGGTGAGGCCCTGCGCCATGAGCTGACCCGGTTCCAGGCCGAAGCGGCGGCCTGCAAGGTAGGTGGCCACCGAGAATGCGAGGCGGCCCTTCTTCGTACGCCCCAGTACGTAGCCCCCGGCCACAGCGGCCGCGAGCGTGAGTTTGGTCGTGTCCTCCATGAGCTGTAACCCTCCATCAGGGCGTTTGCGGGTTGCACGTCGCCGCCTGCCCAGGAATACGGTCCGAGCCCGTGGGCTGCGCTGGCTGGTTCTGCGCCGGCGGCCGAAGAAACGGCCCCGCTCAGGCGGCCTGTACACCGCCTACCCCCGATACGGGATATATGTCCCTATACGATGACATTGTAGGTTCAGCGAGCGGTGTTCCCCCAGTGGAGTCACCTCCCGGCCGCAGCAAAACGGCACGCCCGAGGAGAGTCCGGCCCCGCCCGGCCGAGGACACCGAGGAACGGACCCAGCGGCTCGGGAAGCCCCCGATCCTGTCGCGTCGCCCGAGCCGACCGAGGACGGCTGGGAGGCACAGACGGAGGTCGTGGAACCGGAACGCATCGTCGGCACGACCAGCGGGACGGCCGGCTACAAGGTCAGCTGCCACCCCTCACGGTGCGCACCGTAGCCGGGGGAACCCTGTGCGCAGTGGGTCGACTCCGTGGGCAAGGCGAAAGAGATGGGCATGGACCGGTGGGAGCAGGCCCGACCCGGCCGCGGTCGGGGCCGCCAACGCTCCCCTCGCGCCACACCGGCAGCATCCAGGCCTACGCCGACGCCGCAGCTCCGCTCACGGAGACTGCCGTGGCTCGAGGATGTCGCCCGCACCCATCACGACGTCGTGCAGGCGTCCTCCGCCCACACGAAGGTCCTTCCCCTGCGACTGGCCACCGTCGGCCGCCCCCGCGTGCGCGCCGCGGTTCAGCACCGGCGCGAGGACGGTGCGGCCTTCTACCCGTTCCCTACCGGCGGGCACAGCTCCAAGCACCCATGCCCTGCAGCGCAGCCAGCCTTCTGGCCGTGGCGATCTGCTCCGATTTCGTGGCCAGGTCGGCTCGGGCCGCGTACCTGCGGCCACCCGCGGCCTTCCAGCTCGACCGGGTGAACTGCAGACCGCCGTAGTGCCCATTGCCTGTATTGGCACGCCAGTTGCCGCCCGACTCGCATTGGGCGATCGCGTCCCAGTCCACGCGAGGTTTCGAAGAGCGGGCGGCCGCATCGGCGGAATGGGGCAGTGCCGCCTGGCACAGGAGCGCTGCGCAGAGCAGGGCCAGAATGGTGCTTCCGGTTCGCTGGCTGTCCTGGAAACGAGACATCAGTCCTCCTTCGCTGTCCGGCGGACGGTCCGGTCCTGTGTCTCCGGCCAGTCCCGCCGACGGCCGTCGGGCCACACAGGCAGCACAGCACGCCTCCCGGCCGCCCCCGGCCCTTTCCCGCGGGCGAATGGGCAACGCCACCCGTTCGGCGGCCGCAGGCGCGACTGCAGGGACGCGCGACCGTAGGGCTCACCGTGTCCTTTGCTGCGCCCAAGTGGAGTAGGGCAACAGCTCGGCGCCGGGCATCCCACCGTTCGACGCGCGACCATCACAGCAGGAGTCCTTCGACCGCCGGCCCGCTCCGCGGATGGGAGCCGGATCGCCGACGTTCTCGAACGCGCCAGCAACGAAGCCGCGGCCGCGATGGCCGGGATGGAGAGCACACCGATGACCAGCCGGCACGACGGTAACGAGTCCTCTTCCCCCTCAGGAGAGCCGACAGAAGGCGGGAGCACACAGAACGGAGCCGATGAGGCTGACGGTCCGTCGGCCGGGGCCGACGGCAGGTCCAAGGCCAAGGAAAAGGCCGCCGCGGCCAAGGAACACACCATCGCCAAAGCCAAACAGGCCACGGCCCAGGTCCGTGAAAAGGCCGGCCATACGGCTGAGCTGGCGAAGAACAGGACACCCGAACCGCTCCTGCACACGGCCGCCCAAACCGCAGAGCACGTCCGTGACGCCGCATCTCGGGCCGGACACCTCGCAGCCGACAGAACCCCCGACGCAGTCCGTGAAAGGGCTGCTCACGCGGCGCACGCAGCAGGGTCCAAGTGGACCCCACTGCTTTCAGTGGGGTTCGCACTCCTCGTTTTTCTCCTCATGCGCCGCAGGCGGCGGAACCGCTGAAGCATCGAGAGGAAGGTCTGCCGACACCCGATGTACGGTCCCGGAAGGTGTTCAGCCGGGCCCGTACCAGCGATTCGGGGGCAGAGGGCACATGCTGCGCTGATCGTGGGTGCGGGCCGTTCCCGGTCGCAGTCGCAGGCACCCCCTGAGGCCGAGCTCGGGGCTTCGTTGAACCGCGCGCGCCTACGGCGTGCGTCGGCCGACACGGGTCTCGAGCAGCCACAGGGTGCCGCGTTCGATGGTGAATTCGATGTCGCACACAGCGCCGTAGTGCTCTTCCAGCCGCTCCCTGTACGTGCACAAGCGATCGAACGAGTCCGGGTCCAGCGTGGCCAGCTCCTGAAGCGGCAAGCCCTTGCGCACGCCCGAGACGACCTCCTCGCCCTGAGCGTTCGGCAGGTACGTGCCGTACAGCCCGGGACGCCCACCGGCCGGATCACGGCGGAACACGACACCGCTGCCGGAGTCGGCTCCGACATTGCCGAAGACCATGCTCTGGACGGTGACCGCCGTTCCGGACCGGAATGCGGTGAGGATCGCCTGCCACAGCTGTTCGGCGGGGTCCTGCGGAAACGCCCTCCCGGTGCGTTCGAGAATGAGGTCCTTGAACGTTTCGACGACCCGGATGAGGTCGCAGGTGTCCAGCTGGGAGTCGTCTGCGACGCGGTGCTGCACCTTGATCTGCCGGAGCGCGTCTTCGAACAGTGAACTTTCGACGCCCATGACCGTGCTGCCGAACATCTGCACGAGGCGGCGGTAGGAATCCCAGCCGAATCTGTCCCGGTCGGGCATCCTGGCCAGTCCCAGCACGGACAGGTCATTCAGGCCGATGTCCAGGATGGTCTCCATCATGCCCGGCACGGAGCGCATGGCCCCCGCCCTGACCGACAGCAGAAGCGGGTTGTCCACCTGCCCCAGCCTCTTGCCGGCAGCCCGCTCCAGCGCCGCCAGGTGCTCATCGACCTCGCGTTTCAAGCCCTCCGGCGGCTTGTCGGTGGCCAGGAAGGCACGGCCGGCTTGGGCGGTGAGGGTGAAGCCCGGCGGTACGGGCAGGCCCATGGACGCCATTTCCGCGAGGTTCGCGCCCTTGCTTCCGAGCAGCTCGGCCATGCCCCGGCCGCCCTCGTCGAAGTCGTACACGTACGAACTCATGCCTGCCGCCCGTGGGCGCGCAGTGCGGCCAGACGTTGTTCGTACTCTTCTTCGTCGATCTCACCTCGGGCGAACCGATCCGCGAGCACCTGCTTGGGGGAAGGCAGAGCCGGGGGCCGCGCCGTGCTCGAGGCGGGACGGTCGGCGCTGCGGAGGAGCAGAACGACTCCCGCAACGGCCAGGGCCACGAGGAGGACCATGCCGAGCGCCATAACCACCCAGCCCCATCCGGCCATTCCGTGGTCGTACCAGAACATGGTTCACGCTCCTGTTGCGGTGGTCCGGGACACGGCCCACAGGGCATGTCCCCCTTGCCCTCACTGTCCGTCGGCCCGTGTCGTCCGGGCATGGGCCGGTCGGGGTCGCAGCCGGGGCCGACAGGCCCGTCCTGCACCACCCTTTTCTCTCCCTCCAGCTGCGACCACCCATCCGAGGCTCCTGCAGATCCGTATGCCGAGGAACAGACGCGGGCGTGTGCCGGAATGCAGGTGACGTCAGGCTGTTTCAGTATGGAAGTCGGGTCGGACGTGTCGCTGTCCACGGAGGTGAACGCGATGATGCCTCCCGGGCGGAGTCGGGCCAACGGCACCGGGCGGAGAACGGCTTCCCGGGGCCGGTACGGGAGGACAGCGGCCATCGCCGGGCCCCCTGCGCTCAACACGGGGGATCAGGACCTGATCTCCTCAGGCTGCCGCGAGCCGGGCCGTGCCCCGCAGGCGGTGCGGCGGCCAGGGTCCGGCGCGACCACCTGGGCACCGCGATGAGCACGGCCGCGACGCCGGACCCCACGACAGCCGCGACAGCCGGGAGTCCCCACGGCGCAGCGGGACCGGGGAGTGCCGGCGGGCAGTCGAGGCAGTCGATCCTCACCTTGACGATGAACCCCACGGTCGATCTCTGCTGGGAGGTCGGGCTCTTGGAGGACATCGGCAAGAACCGTGCCCGGGTCAGGTCGGTGGCTGCCGGCGGCGGAGGGATCAACGTCGCCCGCCATGTCGTGCGGCTCGGAGGACGAGCCACTGCCTTCCACACCGCCGGAGGCGAGGTCGGCCTGCGCCTGAACCGGCTGCTGGACGAAGAGGGCATCGACCACGTCGCAGTCGACATCGAGGACCAGACCCGCGAAGCACTCGTGCTGTTCGAAGCCCAGTCGCGCCGCAGCTACCACATCGTGCCACCCGGGCCGCACCTGCACGACCACGAGGGGCAGCAGTGTCTGGATGCGCTGGCGAGGGCCGTCGGCAGCTGCCCGTACGTCGTGGCCAGCGGCAGCCTGCCCGGCGGCCTGCCCGACGACTTCTACGCGGCCGTCGCCCGCCGTATCAGGGAGGCCGGATCCCGACTGGTCCTGGACACCTCCGGGCCTGCGCTTCGCGGAGCACTCGCGGAGGGCGTGTTCCTGTTCAGATGCAACCGGACGGAGGCCGAGAGCCTGACCGGCCAACCGGTATGCGGCTTCGACGACGCCCGGGCCCTCAACGAGCACCTGCTCGGCACGGGGGCCGCCGAGATCGCCGTCACCACCCTCGGAGAGCTGGGTGCACTGTGCTCGACCGGCCACGGCCACACCGAGCTCTACGCGCCGCCGCTGCCCGGCGAGGCCCTGAGCGATGCCGGGGCGGGAGACAGCATGGTCGCCGCCATCACCACGCAGTTGGCCTCCGGAGTGGATCCCGTCAGCGCCTGCGCGCTGGGGGTTGCGGTGGCCGCCGCAGCGATGCTCACTCCCAGCACCGAACCCTTCGACCTGGACGCGGCCCGATCGCTCCGCTCCCAGGTGAGGACCCGGTTCCAGACCGATGCACGGCGCCAGGACCTGTGACCCTGCCCCCGCGAGACGGCAATCCAACACCCGATCGCGTCGGCTGGATCCTCGCCCCGTCCTGCTGCGCCCCTGCTCTGTGGGCCGGCGGCGCTCGGCCGGCACGAGTCGAAGGTCTCGAAGACCGGGCACGGCCGGCGGAACGCGGGCAGCGCTACTCGTACGTGTTCTTGCGCAGGGCGCGGTGCCGGCGGTCGCCCTGGCCGGCTCCGTTCACCGCGGTGAGGGACGGGAGCGCCGCTCCGTTGTTCCACAGGCCGAGGTGATCACGATGGACGGCTACGACACCGTTCTGCACGGCGCAGCGTTCGGCGGGGCCGCTGAAGTACGTGGTGGTGACGAAGACGGCGACCTCGGCTTTGAAGTGCACCTGCGAGCCGAGGAGGTTGCGGACCTCCCCGTTGGAGATCCTCCTCTTCGGGTGGTAGCGCTTGCACTGGATCACCATGGTGCGGCCGTCGGGCAGACGTCCGCGTACGTCGGCGCCGTCGTCCCCCGTGCGGCCGACGCGGCGGACTTCCGTACAGCCGTCCCGCCTGCAGAGGTCGGCGACGAAGTCCTCGAACTGCGTGCCGTCCATCAGGTCCACCTCGGCAAGCGTTCGATGGCCGACGTCAACCGCGTCTTCGTGGCGCCACTGGCGGTCACTGCCCCGGATGAGACGGTCCGTCCTCCACAGCCACCAAACGCCACCGCCGACGACCCCGAGCAGCAACAGTGCGACCAGGTAAGGCCAGATGACCGACCAGAACATCAGGAGCAGCGCCAGGACGACGACGCCGGCCCAGGCGCCGGCCTTGAGCCGGGCCTCCCGGCGCTTCCGTGATGCCGACCGGCGCCTCTTGCGTACCGCCACCCCGTACCTCCCCGTCTCCGATCAGTCTGGGCACGGCGACGCGTGTCAGTAAGGGCGCCCGTCGGCCATGGCTCGATCCCTGCGGGCTGCCCGGAAGGCGGGGGCGGGCACGTGCCCGACGACGACCCGGTGTCCCCGCGGCCGGGCCGAGGAGCGCTGGAGGTCATCCGCGGGTCATCCGCCGCTCGGGCCGTTGCGAGGACGAGTCCCGAATGCTGTGGCAGCGGCGGTGATCGACAGTGCGGCCAGCAGTGCGAACAGTGCGGGGTAGCCGCCGAGGGGTCCGGCCAGGACCGCGCCGGCGAAGGGGGCGAGGGCTGCTGCGGCGTGGGCGGGTGCGCCGAGGAGTCCGGAGAGCCGGCCGTAATGGGTGGTGCCCCAGCGGTCGGTGACGGCGGTGGCCTGGAGGAGGGTGAGGTTGCCGCGGATCACGCCGGCGAGGACGGATACGGCGACGAGGAGCGCATAGGGGCCGGCCACGGTGGCGAGGGCTGCGGTGGTGAGGGCGCCGAGGGCGATCAGGGCGACGGTGCGGGCGGTGACGCCGAGATGGCGGGCGAGGGTCGCGTACAGGGTGCGGCCGAGGGTCTGGCCGGCGCCGCCGAGGCCGAGGGCCCATGCGGCTTGGGTGGTGGTGTAGCCGCGTTCGAGAAGGAGGGGGACGAGGCCGATGACGACGGCGTACATCGCGAACGCGGACAGGGTGAAGGTGACGGCCAGCATCCAGAACGCCCGGCTGCGCACGACGTGCTCGTGGCCGCTGGTGACGTGCGGCGGGCTCGGCGGGGCCGGCGGCCAGGGGGCTTTCAGCGCGATCGCGTGGGCCGGGACGGTCAGGATGGCGAGGATGCCTGCGAGGACCACGTAGGTGGCGCGCCAGGACATGTGGTCGGCGAGGACCGCGGTCAGGGGGGCGAAGACGGTGGAGGCGAGTCCGCCGGCGAGGGTGACGATCGTGAGTGCGCGGATGTGTTCGGGGCCCCACCAGCGGGTGAGGGCGGCGAAGGCCGGCTGGTAGAGGATGGCGGCCATCGCCGCTCCGGCGAGCAGCCATCCGGCGAAGAAGACGGCCAGGTTGGGGGCCGCGGCGATGACCAGCAGGCTCAGGGTCGCCAGGACCGAGCCTGCGGTCATGACGGTGCGGGGCCCGCGGTGGTCCAGTACCCGGCCGACGTAGACCCCGGCTATGGCGGAGACGACGAGGGCGGCGGAGAACGCAGCGGTGGTCGCGCCCGCGCTCCACCCGGTGTCGGCGGTAATGGCGGGATTGAGGACGGGGAAGGCGTAGTAGACGATGCCCCAGCTCGTGATCTGGGTGAGGCAGAAGGCGGGCAGGACGGCGCGTGGCCGCGACCGGATCCCCGTCCCGGTCGCGGCCACGCCGCTTTGGAGGTCGCTCACTTCAGCAGCCGCCGGAGGAGGTGGGAACGGCGCCGATGGTGAGGGTGGCCGGGGCTGCGCAGCAGCCGCCACCGTCGTTCTGCTCGGAGGCTTCCGGCTCGTCGAAGAGACCCGCACCGCCGCACACCCCGGTCTCCGGGAGGGTGAGCTCGACGCGCTCGGCGGCTTCCCGGTCGCCTGCGAGGTGGGCGGCGATGGAGCGGACCTGCTCGTAGCCGGTCATGGCGAGGAAGGTGGGTGCGCGGCCGTAGGACTTCATGCCGACGAGGTAGACGTCCTTCTCGGGGTGGGAGAGCTCGTTCACGCCGTGCGGGTAGACGGTGCCGCAGGAGTGCTGGTTGGGGTCGATCAGCGGGGCGAGCGCGGTCGGGGCCTGGAGGCGCTCGTCGAGGCCGAGGCGCAGCTCGCCCAGGAAGGACAGGTCGGGGCGGAAGCCGGTGAGGACGATGACCTCGTCCACCGGGTCGAGACGGCGGCCGTCCTCACCGAGGAGGATCACGCGGCCGTCTTCGGTGCGCTCGACGGTGTCGGTGCGGAATCCGGTGACCGCGTCGGCGTAGCCGCCGTCGACGGCGGCCTTGGCCGCCAGGCCGAGGGCGCCGCGGGCGGGCAGCTGGTCGGCCTCGCCGCCGCCGAAGGTCGAGCCGGAGATCCCGCGGCGCAGGATCCACGTGGCGTGGGTCCCCTGGCCGTCGTCGGACGTGGCGAGATCGGCGAGGTAGGCGAGGGCGGTGAAGGCGGAGGCGCCTGAGCCGACGACCGCGGTGCGCTTGCCCGCGTAGCGGGCGCGGACGGCGGGGTCCTTCAGGTCGGGGACCCGGTAGGTGATGCGGTCGGTGGCTGCCTTCTCGCCGAGGGCGGCGAGTCCGCTGCCGCCGGCTGGGCCGGGGGTGGACCAGGTGCCGGAGGCGTCGATGACGGCGCGGGCGAAGAGGCGGTGCTCCCGGCCGTCGGCGTTCTCGTAGTGGACGACGAAGGGCTGGGTGTCGCGGTCGGCGTCGACGATGCGGTCGCGGCCGGTGCGGGAGACGCCGGTGACGCGAGTTCGGTAGCGGACCTGCTCGCCGAGCACGTCGGCCAGCGGCTGGAGGTAGCGCTCGGCCCAGTCACCCCCGGAGGGACAGGTGTCCTCGGCGGGCGTGGTCCAGCCGGTCGGGGCCAGGAGCTTCTCGGCGGCCGGGTCGACGAGCTCGCCCCAGCGGGAGAACAGCCGCACGTGAGCCCATTCGCGCACCGCGGCCCCGGCGAGCGGGCCGGCTTCCAGGACGAGGGGCGTGATGTCGCGGTCGAGGAGGTGGGCGGCGGCCGCGAGTCCGGCGGGGCCGGCTCCGATGACGACGACGGGCAGCTCGGTGGTGGTCTCGCTCATGGCATGTCTCCGGGTCTTCGTGCGGGTGGCGGATGGGCGGGGCTTCGGGTGGTCAGCAGCAGCCGGCGCCCGTGGCGACGGCTTCGCGCTTGGCCTGCGGGGCGCAGCAGGCTCCGGCTGCTTCCGCGTCCTCGTTGGTGCCGCAGCAGGGTGAGGACTGGGCGGGCGCACCCTCGGCGGCGGGCTGAGCCGGTGTGGTGCCGCAACAGGAGACCGTCGTCGCGGCGCGGTCCGGGCGGGTGGGGGTGATCGGCTCGTTCATGACGACTCCCTCGTGTTTCGAAGTTTGTCTATGGCTTGCGTGATCAGAATGACACTTGTATCGATAGACGTCAACATAGACGTTCATCTAATTCTTGGAGTGGGCGTGGAGCAGATGGATGCCGTCACCGTCATGGGCGCCCAGGCGGGGCGGCCGTAGCGCATGCGCCGGTCCGGGCAGGACAGAAGCCGGCGGCACTGGAGGCATCCGACCGGGCGGCGGGGTCGCGGCCGGCCCGCCGACCGGCCGCCCACCTGACCCGAAGCCGCCCCCTGCCCTCTTAGTTCGATGTATGTCAACATAGACGTATGTCGAATGTGAAGGTTCTGCCGTTGCTGGAGTCCGACGGCGTCGCGGCCTGCTGTCCGCCGCTGAACGAGCGCCCCATGTCGGCCGAGGAGGCCGAAGTCGCGGCGAAGATGTTCAAGGCCCTCGGTGACCCCGTCCGCCTGCGCCTGTTCTCCGCCGTCGCCTCCCACGAGGGCGGGGAGGCGTGCGTGTGCGACATCTCCGACGTCGGCGTCTCCCAGCCGACCGTCTCCCACCACCTCAAGAAGCTCAAAGAGGCCGGGCTGCTGTCCTCCGAGCGCCGCGGGACGTGGGTGTACTACCGGGTCGAGCCGTCCGTGCTCGCCGCCATGGGCGCACTGCTGGCCGGCCCCGCGAAGGCGGCGTGAGCGCGGTGCGGATCGAGACGCTTCTGCCCGAGCACGCCGAACAGGTGCTGGGCATCTACCAGTCGGGGATCGACGAGGGCGACGCGACCTTCGAGACGCAGGCCCCCGACTGGGCCGCGTTCGACAAGGCCAAGCTGCCCGACCACCGCTTCGTCGCCGTCGACGACGGCAGGGTGTCGGGCTGGGTCGCGGCGAGCGCGGTCTCGGACCGGTGCGCGTACGCAGGGGTGGTCGAGCACTCCGTGTACGTCCACCCCGACGCGCGCGGCCGCGGGGTCGCCCGCGCCCTGCTGGACGCACTGATCGCTTCGACCGAGACCGCGGGCATCTGGACCATCCAGTCCGGGATCTTCCCCGAGAACACCGCCAGCCTGGCCCTCCACGCGCGAGCCGGGTTCCGTGTCATCGGCACGCGCGAACGGATCGGTCGCCACCACGGGGTGTGGCGGGACGTGATCCTGCTGGAGCGCCGCAGCCCCGTCCTGACGTAAGCCGGCTTGCTCCGCCGCGGGTTCGTCAGGCAGCGCCGAGGTCTGGGGGGCCGGGCACGGCGGCGCGTTCTGTCGCTCGGAGGTCTCGACGAGTCCTGGGCGGCGGACCGGTGGCATTCCCCGAAGCTACGGTCCGGCGTACCGAACCGAGCCTCGGCGGTCTCCGCCCGACACACACGGCACCCGCGGTGTTCGCCACGGGTGCGGCGATCGGCGTGCTGGGCGGGATGATCGGGCTGGGCGGTGCGGAGTTCCGCCTGCCGCTGCTGATCGGCCTCTTCGGGTTCGCCGCGCTCTCGGCGGTCATCCTGAACAAGGCGATGAGCCTCGTCGTCGTCCTGGTCGCGCTCCCCGCCCGGCTGGCCCCGGTCCCGGCCGTCGAAGTGGCCGCCCGATGGCCCGTCGCGGTCAACCTCCTGGCCGGCAGCCTGCTCGGGGCGTGGGCCGGCGCTTCCTGGGCCGTCCGGATGCGGTCCGCCACCCTCTACAAGGTCCTGTCCGCCCTCATGGTGCTCATGGCGGCCGCTCTGGTCCTCACGCACACCACCACGCTCGGCACGCTCGACCTGTCGCCGTGGGCACGGATTCCCGCGGGTATTGCGGCCGGCTTCGGTATCGGCGTGGTCGCAGCGATCATGGGCGTCGCCGGCGGGGAACTGCTGATCCCGACGATCGTGCTGCTCTTCGGACAGGACATCAAGACCGCCGGCAGCCTCTCCCTGTTGGTGTCCTTGCCGACCATGCTCGTCGCCTTCGCCCGCTACAGCCGCGACGACAGCTTCGCCGTCCTGGGTGCCTGCCTCCGCTTCACCACGATCATGGCCACCGGCTCGACCGCCGGTGCACTACTGGGCGGATCGCTCCTCGGGGTGTTCCCGGACCTGGTCCTGATACCGGCGCTGGCCGTGATCCTTCTCGTCTCCGCCTACAAGCTGGCCCGGCACGAGTGACGTCACCGGGCCTTCGGTTGTTTTCTGCCCGCTGAAGCGGCGCGGGGTCAGGGCAGCAGGTCCCGGATCTGCCGGACCGCTGCCACGCTCCGCCGGGCGCCGACTGGGCGTCGAGGATGACGTGCTCGATGCCCAGGCGGCGCAGGTGGTACCCGGCGGCGAGCCCGGACTGGCCGCCGCCGATCACCACTACGCCGGTGCGTTGCGTCATGCTGCGGACGTCCCGGAGTCGGAGTCGGTCTTGCCGCGCATGAAGATGATCGCCACCAGGGCCAGGCCCACCACGGCGCCGACGAGCTGCACGGCGATGAAGCCGGGCACCGAGGCCGGGGCGATGCCCGCGAAGGTGTCGGTGAAGGCGCGGCCTATGGTGACCGCCGGGTTGGCGAAGGAGGTGGAAGAGGTGAACCAGTACGCGGCGCCGATGTACGAGGCGACGGCAACGGGGGCGAAGCGGAGGCGGTCGGTGCGCGCCAGACCGAAGATCAGCAGGATCAGACCGGCGGTCGCCACGACCTCGCCCAGCAGCAGGTTCCCGGTGGAGCGGTCGTGGGTGGACCACTTCACCAGCGGCTCACCGAACATCGCGTCCGCCAGGACGGCGCCCGCGATGGCGCCGACGATCTGGGAGGGCACGTAAACGGCGAACTCGCGGGCGTTCACCCCGGCGCCGCCGCGGCGGGCGGTCCACCACTCGGCCAGCGTCACGGCGGGGTTGAAGTGGGCGCCGGAGACCGGGCCGAGGAGGACGATCAGGACGCCGAGGCCGAAAACGGTTGCGGTGGAGTTGGCCAGCAGCTGCAGCGCGACGTCGTCGGTGAGCTCGGTGGCCTGGATGCCGGAGCCGACCACGATCGCGACCAGGGCGGCGGTGCCGACCAGCTCGGCGACCGCGCGGGCGATCAGCGGGGTACGGGGCGGCGTCGCGCCGGGCGCAGGCTGCGGCGCCTTGTCGGCGGCCGGGGCGTCGCCCGCTGCGGACTCGGTGGCGGTCAAGGCAGGTTCTCCTCGGGCAGGTGAGGCAGGGCGGACAAGGCCGCGAGGGCTTATGGGCAGGACCGCTTGAGGTTCGCTTCGGCGGTGGCCCGCGCGGTCCGGGCGAGGTCGGCGAACTGACCGGCGAGGGCTTCGATGACCTCCGGGCGCAGACGGTAGTAGGTGTACCTCCCGCAGGGCTCCGTCTCCACGACCCCCGCCTCCCGCAGCACCTTCATGTGGTTGGAGAGGTTCGTCTGCTTCGCGCCCGTCTCCTCCACCAGGTGGGTGGTACAGAGCGTCTCGCGGGCGAGCAGGGTCACGATCTTGAGCCTGAGCGGGTCGGCCAGAACCCGGATCAGATCAGTGTCGACTGACGTCATCATGGACTGATATTGTCACATCAGCTGAGGCTGACACCAGCCTGCACTGATCATATCGGCTCCTTGAACGGGATGGCCATGCCCACGCCTTCCTCGCCTGCCCTGCCGGACGAACGCCTGGCCGTCGGCGCTGCCCGTCTCGCCACCCGGCGTACCGGCCACTTCACGCCGGAAACCGCATGGGGCCTGCTCGCCGGCTCCTGCGCGCGTCCCGCCGAGCACGCACGAAGCCGCACCGGAGCCGCACATCGCCCAGGCCCTCACCGAGACCGGAGTGGACCTGGCCGACGCCCACCCCGAGCCACCGACCGAAGAGGTCCCCCAGCTCGCAGATGTCGTGATCACGACGGCCTGCGGTGACGCCTGCCCCCTCATGCCCGGCCGCCGCCACCTCGGCCGGCCCGTCACCGACCCCGACGGGGCGCCGATCGCCGTCGTACGCGAAATCCGCGACGCCATCGACGCCCACACCGAGCAGGAAGTAGCAATCGGGGCCGGACTCCACTGAGCTGCTCACCCGGCTCGCCCCCCAGCCCCGCAGATCCCCACCGCAGTCGCCTCACCTCAAGGAAGAACAGATGTCCTCCACTCCCGCCGCCTCCGTCCTGTTCGTCTGCATCCACAACGCGGGCCGCTCCCAGATGGCGGCCGGGTTCCTGCGGCACCTCGCGGGCGACCGCGTCGAGGTCCGCTCCGCCGGCTCCATGCCCGGTGAGCAGATCAACCCCTCCGCCGTGGCCGCCATGGCCGAGCTGGGCATCGACATCTCCGACCAGAAGCCGAAGGTCCTCACGCCCGAGGCCGCCCAGGCGTCCGACTACATCATCACCATGGGCTGCGGCGACGCCTGCCCGTACTTCCCGGGCAAGACCTACCTGGACTGGCAGCTAGAAGACCCGGCCGGCCAGGGCGTCGAGGCCGTCCGCCCCATCCGCGACGAGATCAAGTCCCTCATCGAGGGCCTGATCGCCGAGATCGACGCCAAGTCGAAGGCCTCAGGCACCTGAGGCGCCCGAGGCGACCCCAACGACACCGTCCGCGACGTCATCGTCATCGGCTCCGGCCCCGCACGCCGGTACCGGCATCGTCCTCGGCGTCCCTGCCGCGCCGGCGACGCCGGCGCCCGAGGCGCCCTGAACCGCCTGCACGGCAGGTGATCGGCGACGTCTGCGGATGGTTCGTCAACGAGGTCGACGGCGGCGTCTGCACAGCTCCAGGCCCTACGCAGCGCCGGGGACGACGTGCTCCGGCTCGTGGCGGAACGCATGAGCGGCTGCGGTCTGCGCAACGGCGAGGCGCCGCAGTCAACGTCAGTGTTCGGGGGTGTCCATGACCGGTGCCTACCCCGCCGCGCCCCCGGCCCGCCGCCCCGTGCGCGCCCCGTGAAGCGTTTGGCGGAGATTTGGGGAAACGATGGCGGCCCTCGCCAGGATGGACACGTCCGCATCACCCACTGATGTGAAGGAGATTCCCATGAAGAAGATCCAGGTCCGCAAGGCCGGTCCGGTCCGTCTGACCTCCTCGGCGTGCGACGTCTACACCAACCCCAGCTGATCCTGGCTCAGTTGAGCCCCGGCACCTGATCGGCCGGGGCCCGGCGCCGTCGTGCCCCGGACCGCCCGAGGCGACTCGGGCCGTCCGTCGGCACGACGGCGCCTCCCGGGCGGCGGGCCCCGCCCGCAGCCGGTCCGGACCGCAAGCCGAGGGAGGCCCCATGCCGGAGCACGGCATCCGCAGTGAGGCAGACACGCCCCTGCCGTTCCACCCGCTGGTCTACCTGGAGGACGGCGAAGAGGTCACCATCGGGCGGCCCGACACGGACTCCTACGGGATCTTCCCGGTCGACGGCGCCCTCCTCGTGCGCCGCCTCGAGGCCGGCGCCACCCCGTCGCAGGCCGCCCACTGGTACTCCGCCGAGTACGGCGAACAGGTCGACATCGACGACATCATCGGCGCCCTGCGCGAACTCGGCTTCGTCCGCGAGGAGGGCGAGGAGCCCGCGCCGACGGGCCCGGTGCGCTGGCAGCGGCTCGGCCGCGCCCTGTTCTCCCCGCCCGCCTGGATCTGCTACGGGCTGATCACCGCCTGGGCGCTCTGGCGCACGATCCGCTCCCCGGACCTCGTACCGGCCGCGGAAGACATGCTGTTCAGCGAGTACTACGCCGTCATCAGCCTGGTCATGCTGGTCGCCGCCGTACCTCTGATCGCCCTCCACGAGGCCTTCCACGCCTTGGCCGCCCGGCGTCTGGGCATCGGCTCCAAGACCAGGCTGTCGCACCGCTTCTACTTCCTCGTGGTCGAAACGGCCCTGGACGGGCTCGTCGCCGTGGAACGCCGCAAGCGCTACCTGCCGATCGTCGCCGGGATGGTCGTCGACGTCGTCCTCGTCTCCCTCCTCATCACCGTCGCCGACGCCGCCCGCGGCCCCGGCGGTGCCGAAACCACCGCCAGCCGCGTCTGCCTCGCGGTGGCCTTCGCCGCCGTGCTGCGGGTGCTGTGGCAGTTCTTCCTCTACCTGCGCACCGACGTGTACGTGCTGATCACCACCATGCTCGGCTGCGTGGACCTGCACACCACGTCCGTACGCCTGCTGCGCAACCGCTTCCTGCGGCTGCGCGGGCGCACCGAGGGGCTGGCGGACGAATCCCTGTGGCACCCCGTCGACCGCCGGGCCGCCCGCTGGTACTCCTGGCTGATCGTGGCCGGCTACACCTTCAGCCTCAGCACCTTCCTGCTGGCCCTCGCCCCCGTCTTCGTGAAGATGGTCTCCGGAGCCGTCAGCCGCTTCGGCGGCGAGGGCTCCAGCTGGGTCGAGCTGCTGGACTCCTCGGCCTTCCTCATCATGGCCTTCTGGCAGACCGCCCTCACGATCTGGATCGCCGCCCGGGAGCGCCTGCGCGCCCGCACCTCCCGCACCCAACACGTCATCGGCTGACGGACGCCCCCCGTCGGCTCGGCCCCCCACCTCGACGAGCCACGCCCGCCCGGGCGTTCGCTTCGCGTCGGTGACCACCCGCTTCGCCAGGACTCCGGCCGCGATCCTCGACCGGTCCGCCTGCCACGCCGCCTTCCGGGCGGCCAGCGCGCGTCGTTGTAGACCACCCGTGTGCAGCCGAACGTACGGGCCAGCGCGATGCGCTGCCCCGCTGACCCGGCGTGGGATCGATCCGGAACGAGTACCGCACATGCGCACAGGCAGGCTACCGGCCGCCACTGACAACGCCGCTCCGCCCAGCAGGCGAACCGGCTCCCCCTGTCCCGCAACGCGGGAGCTCCGTATCCTCCCCGGCCAGATGGCCGCGGTATCCACGAAGGAGTCCTGATGACCGGCCACTACTGGATCGCGGCGCCCCTGCGCCGCGAACGCGACCGTCTGCGGGCCGGACTCGGCCTGCCCGCCCCCCTGGCCGTGGTCGACGCGCACCGGCGGCTGCGCGGCCCCTACTCCGCGGCGGGCGCCCTGCTGCGCCAGGTCGCCCCCGAGGCGCTGCGCCGCATGCCCGAACTGGCCGCCCGCCACTACATCGAGCTCCAGGAGAGCACCCCGGAACTGGCGCCCCTCGTACCGCAGAGGATCCGAGCCCTGGAGAAGATGGCCAATGCCCCCGGCGAGGCCAGCCGCTACCCGGCCCGGCTGCACTCGCTGCGCGTCTCGCACGGGATCGTGGACTTCCTGCTCGCGGCCCTCCCCGGAGCCGGGGACGGCCCGCGCACCCTCGTCGTGGAGAACGTGCAGCACGCCGACGTCACCGACCACGAGTTCCTCGCCGCCGCCCTGCGCCGGATCCCCGCCGAGCTCCTGACCCTGGTCGTCGCCACCGACACCGCGGAGCTCGAAGATCCGCCGGGCATGGTCTCCGTGTCCCTGCCCACGGAACTCGCCGTGCGCACCACCCGCGTCCACCACCCCGGGGCCCCCGCGGGCGCCGAGCCCGACGGGCCGGCCCCCGACGGCGCCGGGTCCGGCAGCCTGGCCGAGGCCGCCGCCCGGTACGTGGCCGGCGACTGCATCAGCGACGAGCCCGCACTGCGCGCCGCGTACGAGGCACTCACCGGCCCCGAGCGCGCTGCCCTGCACGACCGCCGGGCCGAGGAGGTCGCCGCCCGCGCCGAGGAGGAGCCCTCGCTCCGGCTGGGCACCCTTCCCTACCACCTGCTGCGCGGCAGCGACGGCGACGGCGCCGGACTCGACGCCCTGCGCTGGGCCCAGCTCCGCTGCAAGTACCTGGGCCTCTATCACGCGGCGGCCGAAATGGGCGAGGAGGGCCGCCACCGTACGGGCCCCGACGTCCGGCCCGACCTGTGGTGGCCTTTCACCCGCGAGACGGGCGTGTGCCTGGCCGCCGCCGGACGGCCGGAGGAGTCCGCCGCCGTCCAGGAGGAGGCGCGCTCGCAGACCACCATGCCCAAGCACCACATGAGCCTCGCCTACGAGACGGGCATGCTGTACGCCCGCCACTTCCCGCCGGAGCTGCGCGACGAGCGCAGGGCCCGCGCGTACGTCAACCAGGCCATCGCGATCTCGGACCTGCTGCCGGACCTGAAGGAACGCGCCTTCTTCTCCGTGTTCAACCGCAACGGCCTCGCCCTGGTCGAGGTCCGCGCCGGCCGCCCCGACGAGGCCCTGCGGCTGCTGGACGAGGGCATCGAGCGGCTCGACCGAGAGCTCGGCATCGGCGAGCGGACCTGGCACCGCGTCGGCCTGCGCTACAACCGCGCCCAGGTCAACGGCATGAGCGGCCGGCTGGAGGACGCCCTGGAGGACTACGCCTCCATCATGGACCTGGACCACGACTTCGCCGACCACTACTTCAACCGCGGAAGCATGCTCCGCCGGCTCGGCCGCATCGAGGAGGCCATCGCCGACTACGAGCGGGCCATCACCCTGGAATCGCCCTTCCCCGAGGTGCACTACAACCGCGGCGAGGCCCGGCTCGAACTCGGCGACCTCGACGGCGCGCTGGCCGACTTCGACCGGGCCCTCGAACTGGAGCCGGACAACCTGGAGGCCCTCCTGGCCCGCGCGGGCCTGCTGGCCGACCAGGGCGAGGCCAAGGCGGCCCTGGCCGATGTCGAGGCCGGACTGCTGGTCGATGCCGAGCACCCCCATCTGCTCTGCCTCCAGGGCCGGTTGTGGGGGGAGGAGGGCCGTACGGCCGAGGCCCGCGACTCCCTCGACGCGGCCCTGCGCCACGATCCGGAGCTGGCGGAGGCCTGGGCGATCAAGGGCGAACTCGCCTATGTGGAAGGCGAGCTGACCGCCGCACTGGCCGATTTCAACCGGGCGGTGGAGCTGGAGGCCCGGCCCGAGTTCCGGTTCAACCGGGGCGTGGTCCACGAGGCGGCGGGCAGCCTGGTCCAGGCGGTGGCCGACTTCGAGGCGGTCCTCGCCGTCACCGACGACGAAGAGGCCCGCAGCCGCCGGGACACCTGCCTGCGCGCGGCCGAGCGGGCGCACCCGTAGGGGCCGGGATGGACCTCCGTCAGCAGGGGAAGCAGCAGGAGCGCCAGCGGGAGGTGCAGCGGGAGCGCGGGACCGGCGGGGCCGTGTCCGGGGCCGCGTTCACCGAGGCCATGTCGCGGCTGGTCTCGGGGGTGGCGGTGGTCTCCGCCCGGCGGGGCGACGGCCGGCCCTCGGGGCTGCTCGTCTCCTCCGTCTGCTCGTACAGCGCGGACCCGCCGTCGGTGCTCGTCGCGCTGGCGCGCGCCTCCCGGACCTGCCGGGAGATCACGGCGGGGCCGGACGCGTACTTCGGCGTCCACCTGCTGGCCCGCAGCCACACGGCGCTGGCGAGGACCTTCGCGGGCAGCTCCGGGGACAAGTTCGCCGACGTGCTCTGGGACTGGGACGGGACGGTGCCGCGGCTGGCGGGCGTCCCGGTGTACGCGAAGTGCCGTGCGGGGGCGGTGCTCCCGCACGGCGACCACGTGATCGTGGTGGGCGAGGTGGTCGGCTGCGCGGTGGCGGAGGACGACCCCCTCGTGTACTTCCGGCGGCGGCTCGACTGGAGCCTCGGGGGCTGAGCGGGGTAGGCGGGTCAGCAGGGTGAGTACGCCGGTACGCCGAGCGCGCGTACCGGCGTACTGCTGTCTGCGCGAGCTGGTGTACGGCTGCCTGCGGGTACGGTCGTGCGAACCCGCAGCCGTACGTACCCGTGGCCCTGCGGATGCGCGGCCGTGCGGCCCTCAGCCGCCGAGCGCCGCGGGGTGGAGTGCACCCGCCGGGCGGCAGCCGTCGTGCCGGGTGTTGTCGGGCCGGGCCCCGCTGAGCAGGGCCTGCTGGGCCGCGCGCAGGCCCGGTCCCGGTTCGATTCCGGTGTCCTCCACCACGGCGCGCCGGGCCCGGGTGTAGGCGTGCAGGGCCTCGGCGCGGCGGCCCGCGGCGGCCAGGGCGAGCATCAGCTGCTCGTGGAAGTCCTCGCGCAGCGGGTGGCGCGCGCACAGCTCCTCCAGCTCACCGACAACCTCGCGGGCCCAGCCGCTGCAGATGTCGGCGCCGATCCGGTCGTGGACGAGGGCGAGCCGCTCCTCTTCGAGCCGGACGGTGTAGTGCGCGGGCAGGCAGGCCGGTCCGAGGTCCCCGAAGGGGGTGCCCCGCCAGAGGGCCAGGGCCCGGCGAAACGATTCTGCCGCCGTGGTGCAGTGGCCCGCGGCCCGCAGTTCCCGGCCGCGCGCGGCCAGCGTGCGGAACCGGTCGAGGTCCAGCTCCCCCGGCTGTACGCGCAGCAGGTAGCCGTTGCCGGAGGTGAGCAGCAGCGGGTGCCTGCGGGGGTCGCCGCCCCCGCGGCTGTGCTCGGGGGCGAGCACACGCCGCAGCCCGGACACGTACATCTGCACGGTCGCCACGGCCGAGCGCGGCGGCCGGTCGTCCCACAACTCGCCGATCAGGGTACAGATCGGGAAGCGGCGGTTGGCGTGCAGCAGCAGCAGCGTGAGCAGGGCGCGCCGCTTCAGGGAGCTGGGCGTGCACGGCACCCCGCCCCGGCGGACCTCCAGGGGCCCCAGGATCCGGTACGTCGGCCCGTCGGCCGGCCCGCCCCCGCCGGTCGGGTCTGGGGCGGGCCCGGGACAACCGGGTAAGTCGGGGTCCGCCGGAGGACCGTGGACGGGATCTGACGAGGATCTTTCGGTTCTGGCCAGCACTGGTCTGCCACCCCCGCGCTACCGGCGCCCTCGGGCGCACTGTCCTGTCGGCACGCGGTGGGGCTCACCGGCGCTCACGACAATGGATACGGGATCACGCGAGAGGGTGTCAGGGGCGCGAACTGGCCAACTTCCAATCAAGATAGATGAGTTGTGAACCAGCAGCCGTCCTCAGCCGTATGCCCGCCGCATCTCGGCCAATAATCGGGGCGCCCGGCCCGGCTCGGATCCTCTCCTTGGCAGGGGCCCGCCGCAGGGTTAGCGTGCCTCGATCTCCTCCCGACACGCACGTTCTTCCCGATCGTCGACCGCCGACCACGGCCCTGCCGACCGGTCCGTTCGACCTGCCGCGAGAGGGCACCCCAGCCATGTCCGCACGTCGTACCGCCGCGGCGACCGCCACCCTGGCCGCCGCCGCACTCGTCTCCCCGCTGCTCCTCGCCGGCCCCGCCGCCGCGGGCGCCGAAGACCCGGGCCGGGCCGCCGCCGCCCGCGGCGCGGCCCTGGCGGCGCAACTCGTCCGGGAGTCCACGGCCAAGGACGCCCTCCGGCACCTGCGGGCGTTCCAGTCGGCCGCGGACTACAACGGCGGCAACAGGGTCGCGAGTTCGAAGGGCCACGAGGCCTCGGCCGCGTACGTGGAGGGGGTGCTGCGCAACGCCGGCTACCGGACCTCCCGCCAGGAGTTCGGCTTCGTCTACACCGAGGACCTCGCCGAATCCCTCACCGTCGACTCGCCCACCCCGCGCGAGGTCACCGTCCAGCTCATGGCGTTCACCGCCCGCAGCCCCGAGGGCGGGGTCACCGGGGAGCTGGCCGTGGTCCCCGTCGACGCCGACAACACCCACGGCTGCGAGCCGGGCGACTTCGCGGCGGGCGCGTTCACCGGCAGGATCGCCCTGGTCAAGCGTGGCGGCTGCTCCTTCGCCGTCAAGCAGGGCAATGCCCACGCGGCGGGCGCGCTCGGCGCGATCATCTACAACAACACCTCCGGCAAGATCAACGGGACCATCGGGGACTCCTCCCTCGCCCGCGTCCCCACCGGCGGGATCAGCCAGGAGGACGGCGCGGCGCTGACCGCGGAGGCCGGCGCCGGGCCGGTGACGGTCACCCTCGACATCCACGAACTGCGCGAGAACCGCCGGAGCTTCAACGTGGTCGCGGAGACCCGCGGCGGGGACGCCGCCAACACGGTCCTCCTCGGCTCCTACCTCGACTCGCAGCACGGCACCCCCGGCATCAACGGCAACGGCTCCGGCTCGGCCGGGCTCCTCCAGGTCGCGCTGAAACTCGCCACGTCGCAGGACAAGGTGGGCAACAAGGTGCGGTTCGCCTGGTGGTCGGCGCAGGAGTTCGGCGTCGCGGGCTCGCAGGCGTACCTCTCCGCCCTGACGCCGGAGCAGCGCGCGCAGATCCGGCTCTACCTGAACTTCGAGACGATCGCTTCGCCGAACGGCGCGTTCTTCGTCAGCGACGGGGACGACTCCGACCGCGTCGGCGCGGGCCCCGGCCCGGAGGGCTCCGCCCAGCTCGAGAAGGGCATCACCGACTTCCTCGACGCGAAGGGCGTCCCGCACGAGGGCACCGACTTCGTCGGCCTGTCGGACTACGCGCCCTTCCTCGCGGCAGGCATCCCCTCGGGAGGCACCTTCACCGGCTCCGACGGCCTCAAGACCGAGGCCCAGGCGGCCAGGTTCGGCGGCCAGGCGGGCACCGCGTACGACGTGAACCACCACAAGCCCGGCGACGACCTCGCCAACATCGACATGCGTTCCTTCGACGTCAACATCGACGTCATCGCCGACGCGGCCGGCCGCTACGCGCACGACGTCGGGGCCCTGGGCGGCAACTGACCGCCCGATCGCGGAGGGCACCGCCCCCGCGGTGCCGCCCGCGGCGTCCCGTGGGCCCTGCCGTGCCGCACGGCAGGGCCCAGGAGGGGTGCCATCCGGTGAGGAGGATGGCGGCGTCGCCGCTCAGCCGGCGGTCCTGGTGGGTGAGCACCTCCTGGACCAGGCGGCGCAGGGCCTCGGGGGTGTTGTCCCCGGCCGCCAGCGAGCGGATGACGGCGTCGCCCAGGCGCTGTTCGCCGAAGAGGCCGCCGTCGGGGGAGCGGGCTTCCGTGACCCCATCGCTGGAGAGGAGGACGCGCTCCCCGGACTGTAGCCGGGCGTGGTTCGGCTCGGGCGGGGCGTCGGTGTGGAAGCCGAGGCCGAGCGGCAGCTGCGGGGTGCGCTCGAGGTACTGGTGCAGTACGTGGCCGTCCCTGATCAGCAGCGGCGGTGGTGCCCGCAGGTGACCAGGAGAGCTGCCCGGTGGCGGTGTCGAGCTGGGCGAGGACGGCGGTCATCAGGCGGCCGGGGATCCAGCGGTCCAAGGTCCGCTCGACGGCCGCACCGACGCAGTGAGCCCAGTCCACGCCTTCTTCAGGATCGCCGTAAGGCACCGACAGACCTGGCGAACTGTCACCAAAGTCAGCATTGGGTCAGCATTGGTCCTGGCAAAGCTGACCCCAGCTGGTCATACCTGGGAATCGCCGCAAGCCCGGAGAGGGCCGCTGGGAGCCCCCGTGCCTCGCTCCGCTACCAACGGCCTCCGCACGGGAAGCGGTCTCTCCTCGGCCGATCTCGACTGGTCGACCTGCCCCAGAAAACCGCAGGTCAGCGCACCCGTCCGCGCGCCTTCAGCGGCCCCGGCGGGAGCTGCGGCGCAGGAATCGGAGGGCCGTCGTAGCCCTTCACTTCGCCGTACCTCGTGCCTTCCATCCAGTCCTTGCGGGCTTGCACGATCTCCTCGTTGCTCCGGCCGATCCAGTTCCAGAACATCACGATCTCCTCCTCGAACGGTTCGCCGCCCAGGAGCATCAGGCCCGCGTCCGAGGCTGCGCGCAGGGGGAGTTCCGTGCGGCCGCAGCCCAGGTAGAGCATCGAGCCCGGGAGGACCGGGACGCCGTCGACGTGGGCCTCGCCGGACATGGACAGGACGGCGTACTCGAAGTCCGGGTCGAGCGGGAGCCGGGTCTCGGTGCCCGCCGCCAGGGCCAGGTCGGCGCCCACGATCGGGGTGTACGCGGTGCCGGGCGAGGTCGCCGTGTCCAGGGTGCCCAGGATGACCGTCGCCGTCAGGCCCGGGGCCGTCACCGTCGGCAGGTCGGCGTGGTGCTGGAAGTGCGGTTCCACGTTCCGGTGGGCGTCCGGCAGGGCCACCCACAGCTGGGCGCCGTGCAGGAAGCGCGCGTGCGGGCGCGGGCTCTCCTCGGAGTGGCTGATGCCCCGGCCGGAGGTCATCAGGCCCAGCTCGCGCGGACGGATCGTCTCCAGGCTGCCGACACTGTCGCGGTGCAGCACCTCGCCCTCGTGGAGCCAGCTCACCGTCTGGAGTCCGGAGTGGGGGTGCGGTGCGACCTGCATGCCGGGCTCGTCGGCGATGTCGTCCGGACCGTAGTGGTCCACGAAGCACCAGGCGCCCACCATGCGGCGGCCCAGGTTCGGCAGGAGTCGGCGTACCTCGGTGGACTCCCCCAGCGTGACCGTGCGCGGGCTGAGGAGCTCGCGCACCGGTTCGGCCACGACGAATCCGCGGCCGCCGCAGGCGGAGAGAGCGGGCTGGCGATCGAGATTGCTCATGCGCACAACCTAGCCCCGCAGGGGCGGCCGTGTTGAGTGGAATGTTCCACCCGCCGAGCGTGTTGGAGCCGGCGGAGGGACCACCTGAACGGCGGAAGGGGCACGATGAAGGCGCCGACGGAGTACTACGAGCACGGGACGGCCGCCGAGCGCTGGGCGCGTGCCCGGCTCTTCTTCGAGGCGCGGGAGTACGCGACGGCCGCCCGGATCCTGGAACCGCTGGCGGGCGAGGTCCCCGAGCAGCTGGCTCCGCGGCTGCTGCTGGCCCGCTCCTACTACCACTCCGCGCAGCTCTCCCGCGCCGAGCGCGAGCTGCGCGCCGTGCTGGAGCGCTGGCCGGTGGAGGACTACGCCCGGCTGATGCTCGGCCGCACCCTGGAGCGCCTGGGGCGGTCCGACGAGGCCCGCCCCCATCTGCGGATGGCCGCCGCGATGGCGGGCGAGTTCCCCGAGTAGCCGCGCGCGTGCGGGGCCGGGCGGCCGCCTCGGTTAGCCTGGGGGCACGATGAACCGTCTGACCACGCCTTTCGGCTCCTACGAGCTCACCCGCTTCCCCGAGGACCCGCGCGACCGGCTCCGCGCCTGGGACGCCGCCGACGAGTACCTGCTGCGCCACCTCGACTCCGGTACGGGGGAACGCGGTCCGGTGGACCTGGCCGGCGCCGGGCAGATCACCATCCTCGGCGACCGCTGGGGTGCGCTGACGACGGCACTGGCCGCCTACCACCCGACGCAGATCACCGATTCCTACCTCTCCCGGGCCAGTACCGCGGCGAACCTGGACCGGGCCGGGATCGGTACGGCCAAGTCGACGGTGCGGCTCCTGACCACGCAGGATCCGCCGCCCGAGCGGATCGACGTCCTCCTCGTACGGGTGCCCAAGAGCCTGGCGCTGCTGGAGGACCAGCTGTACCGGCTGGCCCCGCACGTGCACGCGGGAACCGTCGTCGTCGGCACGGGCATGGTCAAGGAGATCCACACCTCCACGCTGAACCTCTTCGAGAAGATCCTCGGGCCGACCAGGACCTCGCTCGCCGAGCGGAAGGCCCGGCTGATCTTCTGCACGCCCGGCGCCACCGCGGCACGGAGCGAGGGCGAGGACCCGTGGCCGGTGACGTACAAGCTGGACCAGGAGGCGGGCTCGGGCGCCGGGCTGACCGCCGTCAACCACGCCGGGATCTTCTGCGCGGACCGGCTCGACGTCGGTACGCGCTTCTTCCTGCAGAGCATCCCGACCAATACGAACGGCGCCCGGGTCGTGGACCTGGGGTGCGGCAACGGCATCGTCGGCACCGCCGTCGCCGTCGCGGACCCGCGCGCGGAGGTCGTGTTCACCGACGAGTCGTACCAGGCGGTCGCCTCGGCGAAGGCCACGTTCCGCGCCAACGTGCACCGCGAGCGCGAGCGGGCCGACTTCCTCGTGGGCGACGGCGTCGCGATGCTGGACCCGGGCTCGGTCGACCTGATCCTGTGCAACCCGCCCTTCCACTCCCACCAGGCCACGACGGACGCCACGGCGCTGCGCATGTTCGCCCAGTCCCGCAAGGCGCTGCGGCCCCACGGCGAGCTGTGGGTGGTCGCCAACCGGCACATGGGCTACCACACCCACCTGCGCCGGCTCTTCGGCAACAGCGAAGTCGTCGCGAGCGAACCGAAGTTCGTGGTCCTGCGGGCGGTCAAGCAGGATCGTCCGCGCGGCACGCGCCCCATGTGACCTGCCGGTACGTCCTACACTCTGGCGCGTGAGCAGCCAGGTGGGGGACGGAAGCGGTCAGGTGGAGGACGCGAGCGGTGGCGGTCGCTACCGCCGGGAGGACGTGGCCCGGGCGGCCGGCGTCAAGGTGCGCAACCTGCGCTACTACCAGGAGCGCGGGCTGCTCCCGCCACCGCGCCGGGAGGGCCGGATCGCCTGGTACTCCGACGACCACCTGACCCGGCTACGGCTGATCAGCGACCTGTTGGGCCGCGGCTACACGGTCAACGGCATCGCGGAGCTGCTGAACGCGTGGGAGGAGGGCGGCGGCCTGTCGCAACTTCTCGGCCTGGAGCGAGAGATGACCCGTGACTGGGTGCAGGAGGAGCCGGTGACGCTGACCCGGGCCGAGTTGCGCGAGCTGTTCGGCCCGACCGCGACCGCGGCGGACACCCGGCGGGCCGCGGAGCTCGGCTACGTCACGGTCGACGGGGAGCTGGTCACCTACCCGAGCCGGCGGCTGCTGGAGGCGACGCTGGCGCTGGTGCGGCAGGGGGTGCCGCTGACGGAGATCCTGGACGCCGGGGAGTTCGTACAGGCACAGGCGGCCGCGCTCGCCGACCGGTTCGTCGGACTGTTCCGGCGGCACGTGATCGGCGCGGAGGGACTGGAACTGCTTTCGGCCACCCAGATCCAGCACGTCACGGCGGCGGTGACGGCCCTGCGGCCGGTGGCGGGCGAGGTCGTGGCCACGGAGTTCGCCCGGGCGATGGCCCGGCGGGTCGATGCGGAGGTCGCCGAACTGCTGCGTACGGAGCAGTAGGAGACGGCTCAAAGGGTGCACTCGCACAACCTTGCCAACCACCATTGGCACTCTTACATTCAACTCGTCGGTAACAACGGTGCACAGCCGAACATTAGGGACGATCCCATGACCGGTTCCCCCCACTTATCCGACGATCACAGCGACTCCGGCCGCGTCCGCTGGCGCCGGTTCGCCGTCCTGACCGTCCCCGCCGTCGCGGTGACCGCGGGCCTCGGCATCGCCCTCGCCCAGGGCGCGCTGGCCGCCTCGTTCGCCGTGTCGGGACAGCAGTTCAAGGTGTCGGCGAGCAGCCTGGAGGGCGAGGGCTTCGCCCAGTACGGCGGCGTCGACGTCAACGCCCGCGAGGAGCTCATCCCGGTGGCCGTCACCGCCATCCGGGAGGCGAAACTCAGCAACCTCTGCCAGTCCGTGGTCACCACACTGCCGGTGATCGGGGACATCTCGCTCAACCTCACCGCGGGCAAGAAGACCCCGGTGGAGGCGAGCAACCTCTTCGTCGACGCGACCCAGCTCGCCGGCGACGCCGTGTTCAGCAACATCGAGATCGGGCGCGACGCCTCCACCCTCGACAAGGGGCCGGCCGACGCGCAGGGCATGCAGGACCTCTTCGCCCAGCAGGCCGACACGGTCCGCATCACCGGTCTCCAGCAGACGGCGTGGGCGACGAACGCCGGCACCTTCAAGCTCTCCGGCCTCAGCATGAACGTCAGCAAGGGCAAGAAGGAATGCTTCTGAAGCGCCGTCAGCGGTGGCGTCGGTGGCGGCGCAGCAGGCCCTTCTGGGGCGGGCTGTTCGCGATCCTGGCCGGGGCGTGGATCTGCGTCCTCCCGCTGGCGCCGTTGAAGATCATGCTCCAGCAGGGGGTGGCGGGGATCCCGTCCGTCCTGATGGGCATCGTGATGGTCGTCCTCGGTCTCACCGCCTGGTTCTCGCCGCCCCAGCGCGGCCTCGCGGGTGTCCTCACCACCGTGATCGCCACGGCCGCGCTGGTCCTGTCGAACCTGGGCGGGTTCCTGATCGGCACCCTCCTCGGCATCCTCGGCGGCGGCCTGATGTTCGCCTGGCAGCCGCACGCCGCCCGGCGCACCGGGGGCGTGGGCGCAGCCGGCGCCACGGGCGGGGCCCACGCCGCGGGCAGGGCCGACGCCGCGGGCAGGGCCGGAGACGCGGGCAGGGCCGGAGACGGGACGGAACCCGCCCCTTCCCCCGCGCCTTCCCCCGGCCCCGCTCCCGCCCTCACCCCGGTCACCGCTCCGGCCCCGCCCCGGACCCCGGTCACCGCTCCGGCCCCGCCCCGGAG
>NZ_JOBX01000028.1:0-109351 GCF_000720645.1 Streptomyces sp. NRRL S-378 | reverse complement strand
GGGCGTCCACCCGGATCTTCTGCGTCAGGTCGCCCTGGGCCACGGCCGTGGTGACCTCGGCGATCGAACGCACCTGCGCGGTCAGGTTGTCGGCCATGACGTTGACCGATTCCGTCAGGTCCTTCCAGGTACCGGAGACGCCCTTGACGTCCGCCTGCCCGCCGAGCCGGCCCTCGGTACCGACCTCGCGGGCCACCCGGGTGACCTCACCGGCGAACCCCGAGAGCTGGTCGACCATCGTGTTGATGGTCTCCTTCAGCTCCAGGATCTCGCCGCGGGCGGTGACGGTGATCTTCTGCGAGAGATCGCCCTTGGCCACGGCCGTCGCGACCTGGGCGATGGAGCGTACCTGCGCGGTGAGGTTTCCGGCCATGAAATTGACCGAATCCGTGAGGTCCAACCAGGCGCCCCCGACCCCCGGCACGTCGGCCTGACCGCCCAGGGTCCCCTCGGTGCCGACCTCGCGGGCGACGCGCGTCACCTCGGAGGTGAACAGCGACAGCTGGTTGACCATCCCGTTGAAGACGGTGGCGATCTCCCCGAGCAGCCCGTCCGCCCCGTCGGGCAGCCGCGTACGGAAGTCCCCGTCCCGGACTGCGGTCAGCCCGGCCAGCAACTGGCGCAGCTCCGATTCACCGATCCCGCCGTCACCCGGCAACGCCGGTACGCCGCCCAGTGGATCCACGCCCACCCGCTCGGCCATCCGTCACCCTCACTCTCGATACCAACCGCGCCGACACGCGGACAGGACAGGCGCCCTGGAACCGGGCATGCCGGAGTGCCCGGCACCGCCGGGATCCGTCCCTGCCACGGCACCGGTCCGGTGAAGGCTAACGCCGCCGGAGGTGCGATGAAGCACGGTCGATCACTCCGGGACGCGGCGCCTCCGGAATCCGGGGAACGGGACCTGCCCGGAAGCCCGGCGGCGTCCGGCCCGAACTCACGTTCCCCGCGCGGTGCTTCGGAACTCCTCGGATGCCGGCGCCCACTCCGGGTAGACGAACCGACAGAGGACGGCACAAACACGGAAAAGGGGTGAGGACATTGGCGGTCAAGGCAGTGGGCTGGGCCCGTTCGTTCCCGATCTCGGACGGCGTCCGGGCCGCGCGGAAGTGGACGTCGGGGCACCTGGCGACCCTGCCGTGGAACGCCTCGGCGGCCGACACCGTGCACTCCGTGCTGCTCTGCGTCTCCGAACTGGTCACCAACGCCCACCTGCACGCCGCGGGCACCGCGCACCTGGTGCTGACCTGGGACGGCCGCTGCCTCCACGTCAGCGTCGCCGACGCCGATCCGCGGCTCCCCCGCGCCCGGACCCCCGAGGGCGACGCGACCGCGACCTCCGGCCGCGGGCTGGGCATCGTCACCGCGCTGGCCGACTCCCTGGACGTCCACGCGTGCCACGGCGGCAAGGCGATCACCGCCTGCTTCCGGCCCGCCGGCGGCCCGGACCCGCACAGGGCGGAACCGCACCAGGCCGACCCGCCCGAGGCCGGCCCGTGCACCGGCTGAGCCGTTCGCCGGCGCAGGCACGCCCTCCTCGGACCCCGGATCACGCCGCGAGGGCGTCCGCGACGCTCGCGTGCAGGGAGAGGACGGTATCGGCGCCCGTCACGGCGAAGAGCCGGCGCAGTTGCTCGCCCGGGGCGGCGATGCGCAGCCCGGTGAGGTGGTGCAGCCGCAGCAGCAGGTTCAGGAACGAGGAGTCCCCGAAGGTGATGGAGCCGGCGTCCAGGACCACCAGCGCGTACCGGCCGGCGGCCGCGGTGAGAGCCGCCTCCAGCGGGTCCAGCGTGTCCTGGTCCAACTCCCCGTAAGCCGCCACCACCCAGCCGTCGCCCGCCGGGTAGCCCTCCCCCACCACACCCGGCTGGTACGCGTCTCCGAATCCGCCCATGTCCGCCTCCACGGATCGCCGTCTGTTCGTCCTCGTCAAGGGAGTATGCCTGCTCACCGCGGTGGTACTGCGCCTCCGGGTCGGGCGGGCACCCCCAGCGGCCGCCCCCTGGGCGCCACGCGGAACGAGCCGTGGAACGGGCCGCGGAGCGAGCTGCGGAAAAAATGGATTCGTATTCGGGTGTGTGGAAACGGAAAGTCGGGGCATGAGCGCGTCGGCAGCCGCAGTCAATCGGGAGGGAGCGGCCAACCATGTCTCGCTCGGCCACCGTTGTAGGCCCCGTTCGTACCACCGACGCGCACGTCCCGGTCCGTGACCGGGAGGACCCGGGAGTACCGGCGAGGGACGAGGACCTTTCACGGGTGGAGAACGCCCGTGAAATGGCGCCCGGCGACGCGCGGGAGTTGTCGCGGCACTTCTTCCGGCGGCTGCAGGCTCTGGAGGAGGGCACGCGCGAGTACCAGTACACGCGCAACACCCTGATCGAGATGAACCTCTCCCTCGTGCAGTTCGCCGCACGGCGGTTCCGGGCCCGCGCGCTCGGCGGCGGCCTCGACATGGACGACATCATCCAGGTGGGGACCATCGGCCTCATCAAGGCGATCGACCGCTACGACCTCGACCGCGAGGTCGAGTTCTCCACGCTCGCCCTGCCGTACATCATCGGCGAGATCAAGCGGTACTTCCGTGACACCACCTGGGCCGTGCACGTACCGCGCCGGCTGCAGGAGCTCCGTACGGAACTCGCCAAGGCCCAGGAGGCGCTGACCGACGTCCTGGGCCGGGCGCCGACGGTCAAGGAGGTCGCCCGGCACCTGGAACTGTCCGAGGACGAGGTCATCGACGGGCTGGTGGCCGCGAACGGCTACACGAGCGGCTCCCTTGACGCGGCGAGCGCCGAGGACGATGCGCCGTCCACCTCGAACCGGACGTCCCGGCCGCTGGCGGAACGCCTGGGCGACGTGGACCCCGCCATGGAACTCTTCGAGGACTTCCACACCCTCGCTCCCCTGCTGGAGCAGCTCGACGAACGCGACCGGCGCATCCTCCAGATGCGCTTCGGGGAGGACCGGACGCAGGCCGAGATCGGCGCCGAGCTGGGCATCTCCCAGATGCAGGTGTCCCGCCTGCTGTCCCGGACCCTCGCACGGCTGCGCACCGGCATGCTGACGGTGTAGGCAGCACACCATGACGCCGAGTACGGGCGCGCCGGCGCCGCTGACCGCCCTGCCGCTGCCAGGCCGCCCCGGTGCGTGCCTGAGCGGCAGCTGCGACCTCGACACCCGGCAGGCCCTGTCCGCCGCCCTCGGCGTCGTGGCCGGAATCCCCGGCCCCGTGGTGCACCTCGATCTGTCCGCCGTCGTCTTCCTCGACCCGACCGCGGTCGCCGCCCTCGTGCAGGCGTCGGCGGACCTCGGCGGGCAGGGGCGGCGCCTGCTGCTCCATGACGCGCCATACTCGCTCCGGAAGGTAGTGGAGATGTTCCCGGACGAGTGCGCCGCGCTGGAGGTCGCAGCATGATCACTGTTCCTGCGCCCACCGGGCCGCGGGCCTTCGTCCACCCTGCCCTCTTCTACCGGGACCTCGCCGAGTACCTGTCGGGGGTGGGCGACTTCGTGCGCGGCGCCGTCGCGGCGGACGAGCCGGTGCTCGTCGCCGTGCCGGGAACTCGCCTGGAGGCCCTGCGCGAGAGCCTCGGTACGGGCGGTGGAACCGGGATCACCTGGACGGACATGACGGAGCTGGGCCGCAATCCCGGCCGGGTCCTGGCCGCCCTCCAGGAGTTCGCCGACCGGCACGCCGGTCGGGCGGCCCGGATCGTCGGCGAATCGATCTGGCCGGGCCGCTCCCCCGCCGAGGTGCTCGAGGCCACCCGCCACGAGGCCCTCGTCAATACCGCCTTCGCCGGCCGGTCCGCCACGGTCCTGTGCCCGTACGACGTGGTCGGTCTGGCGGCCGACGTGGTGAGCGACGCCCGGCGCACCCACCCCACTTCCATCGAGCGGGGTCAGGACCGGCCGAGCCCGGCCTACGCCGACGCCTCGGCGCTCGCGGCGGACCTGGACCGCCCCCTGCCCGAGCCCGTCGGCCCGGTGGCCCGCCTCGCCTACTCCCACGGAGGGCTGGCGGAGGTGCGCGCGTATGCCGAGGAGTGGGCCCGCGGCACCGCCCTGTCCCCGGCCCGGCGGGGCGACCTGATCATGGCGATCAGCGAGGCCGCGGCGAATTCCCTCGCCCACGGCGACGGGAAGGGCGCGCTGCGCCTGTGGACCGTCGGCGGGCCTGCGGCGGAGGACCCGGGGGACGCCGCGGGAGGCCCCGCAGGGGGCGCCGCGGGATGCGCTGCGGGGGCCGTCGCGGGAGTCGTCGCCGAGATCCACGACGGCGGACTCCTCGCCGACCCGCTGGCGGGGCGGCGCCGCCCCTCCCTCACGTCGGCCGACGGCGGCCGCGGGCTGTGGATGATCCACCAGCTCTGCGACCTGGTGGAGGTCCGCGCCACGGAGAGCGGCTTCACGCTGCGGCTGCACGTGGCCACGCGCTGAGAGCGGCCGTCGCCTACAATGTCACGCGCTTGCCAGGGCGGCCACGAGTCGTCGGCGGTGCGTGGGCGGTCCCGTACATCGATCGTGCCCGCGCCGGGCATACGCCTGTGACAGAGACCAGTGTCAACGCGGGGGTGAGAGAGCTCAGTGGAGACCGTCGGAACGGAAACGGGTGATCCTGTGAGTGTCGGCCTTCCCGCCGCGGGGCAGCGCCGCCGGCTCGCCCTGGCGGGCGTCCGCGGCGCCGTGGCCAAAGGCCGCGACTTCACGCGCCAGGCCCTGCGGGACTGGGGCTGGGACGGCACCGAGACCGCCGAGGACACCCTGCTCCTCGTGTCCGAGCTGCTGACCAACGCGTCACTGCACGCGGACGGCTGTCACGAGCTCGTGCTCACGGCCGGGAAGGTACTGCGCATCGAGGTGTGCGACGGCACGACGACGCTCCCCCGCCGCGATCCCGCCCCGCGGCGCGGCGTCCCGGGCGGCCACGGCCTCCACATAGTGGAGCGCCTCTCCGACCGCTGGGGCACGGACGTCCATGAGGACGGGAAGGCCGTCTGGGCCGAGATCGAGGTCGCCCGTCTGGTGTCCGGCCGCCCCACGGGACGGTAGCCGGCTCCGGCCCCGTCGCCGCCCGTAGTGGAGCCGCGTCCACGGGGTATCCGCGGTACATGGATTCCTCTTCGGAACGGCCAGGGCGCTCGCCGCGCCCGATGTGGGGACGGATCGCCGCCGGGCTGGTGGTGGTCGTGGTGCTGATCGTGCTCGTGGAGCGCTTCAGCCTGGGTCCGGGGTTCGGTGGGCTCTTCGGCGAGGACACCCGTGACCGTTCGGGTCCCGCGCTGCTCAAGTCGGTCCAGGACATGGACCGTTACGAGGCCGCCGTCGGCAACTTCCAGGTCGTCGTGGACCTTGAGAAGGACGCGGCCTTCCTGCCGGACGCGATCCGCGGAACCCGCACCCTGTACGTGGGCGCCGGGACGGTCGGCGGCTACGTCGACCTGGGCGGGCTGGACGAACGCAGCGTCACCGTGAACGAGGACCGTACGGAGGCCTCGCTCCGGCTGCCGCACGCGGTGCTCGGCCAGGCGGCCCTCGACCCGAACCGCTCGTACGCCGTGTCGAAGCAGCGGGGTCTCCTGGACCGGATCGGCGATCTCTTCTCCGACAACCCGGCCGGCGAGCAGGCCGTGCAGAAGCTCGCCGCGCAGCACATCGACGAGGCGGCCCGCACCAGCGGCCTCGCCGACCGCGCCGAGAAGAACACCACGTCGATGCTGGAGGGCCTGCTGCGCTCCCTGGGTTTCCGCAAGGTGACGATCACCTACGGCTGAGCGGCCGCGCGGCGCCCAGGTCCGCCACCGCCGCGGGCTGGGGTCCGGACCGGTCCGCTTCGGTCTCGGGACGGTCCGTCCCTGGAGCACCTCGGGCGTCAGCCGTCGGCGTCAGCCGTCGGCGTCAGCCGTCGGCGTCAGCCGTCGGCGTCAGCCGTCGGCGTCAGCCGTCGGCGTCAGCCGTCGGACGCTCGGGCCGCCGCGAGGACGAACGCGTGGCCCGCCGGGTCCGCGTAGCGGCGCAGGGTCGTGCGGTTGTCCGGGCGGGTGCCGTCCTCTTCTGCGGCCACCGGGCGCGCCCCGAGGGCGACGGCCTCGCGTTCGGCCTCGTCGAGGGCGTCCTCCGCCACCAGGATCCGCAGGTGGACCTGCTGGGAGCCCTCCGGCAGCGGCCAGCTCGGCGGTGTGTGCAGCGGATCGCGGCGGACGCCGAGCAGCGCGCCCGCGCTGCCGGTGACGAGGAACAGGTCGCCGTCGTCGGCGGCCGGGCCCGCCGTCGCGCCGAGCAGGTCCGCGTAGAAGCGGGCCAGGGGCTCGGGGTCGGCGCAGTCCAGGACGATCACGCTCGTCTTGAGTACGGTCATGCACCCGCGTGTGCCCTGCGTCGTCGGCCGTACACGCGCCGTGCGGGTAGCGCATGGCGCCCCCGGGGCCGGGTAGCCGCGCCTTGGGGACGTCCGGCCGGACGTCGCCGCCCGCAGCGACACGGAAGGGGTGCGCATGTCGCACGTCGAGGAGTACGTCGAGGTCAACGTTCCGGTACGGACGGCCTACAACCAGTGGACGCAGTTCGAGGAGTTCCCTGCCTTCATGGAGGGGGTGGAGCGCATCGACCAGCGCAGCGACACGCTCACGCACTGGGTGACGAACGTGAACGGGGTACGGCGCGAGTTCGACGCGCAGATCACCGAGCAGCTCCCGGACCGGCGCGTCGCGTGGATGACGGTCGACGGCGAGGCCCGTCAGGCCGGGATCGTGACCTTCCAGCCCATCGACGCGACCACCACCAAGGTGGTCCTGCACATGAACTGGGTGCCCGACGGCCTGGCCGAGGCCGCGGCCGACAAGCTCGGCTTCGTCAAACGGCAGGTCACGGGTGATCTCAAGCGGTTCAAGCTGTTCATCGAATCGCGCGGGGTCGAGACGGGCGCCTGGCGCGGCGAGGTCTGATCACGATGAGCGGCAGCGAGGCGGTGAGCAGAGGCACCCGGGCCGCGTCGCGCGGCGGCACCCTCCGGGAGGTCACGGCGCGCAGCGGGCTGGTGGCGCGCGGGGTGCTGTACGGACTGATCGGCGTGCTGGCCGTACGCGTCGCCTTCGGTGGCGACGGCGGCCGGGAGGCCGACCGGCAGGGTGCCCTCCAGGAGCTCGCGGACAAGCCCTTCGGCTCCGTCCTCATCTGGGCCGTCGGCATCGGCTTCGTGTGCCTGGTGCTGTGGCGGCTGTCGGAGGCCGTGTTCGGCGCGGCCGGACCGGACGGCGACAAGCCCACCAAGCGGCTGGCCTCCGCGGGCCGCTGCGTGTTCTACGCGGTGGCGGCCTTCTCCGTCCTCGTGTTCGCCTCGGGCGGCGGCGGCCGTTCCGGGGACGAGCAGTCCCGCGACATGACGGCGAAGGCCATGGATCTTCCCGCCGGCCAGTGGCTGGTGGGGGCCGTCGGGCTCGGGGTCGCCATCGCCGGCGTGGTCATCGCGGTGCAGGCGGCGCGGTGCCGCTTCCGTGAGCACCTCGCCATGGGCGGGGCCTCCCGGGGGACCCGCAAGGCGGTCGATTTCCTCGGGGTGAGCGGCGGACTGGCCCGCGGGGCGGTGTTCGCGGCGGTCGGCGGCTTCGTCGTGTACGCGGCGCTGCGCTACGACCCGGGGCAGGCCAAGGGGCTCGACGACACCTTGAGGTCGTTCGCCCTCACTCCGGCAGGACCGTGGCTGCTGCTGGCGGTGGCCTTCGGACTGGTGCTCTTCGGGGCGTTCTCCTGGGCGATGGCCCGGTGGCGCGAGGTGTGAGTCGTCCGCTCTTCAAGGGGGTTACCCGCCGAAGCGGAGCCGGCTCCCCGGGCATCTCGGCCAAGTTGTGCGCACGCCCCTGCACGCCCCCCGCAGTGACGTTCCATCTCCCCCGTACGGGGGCAGCCGCCTGGTGCTGTCGGTTCGTACTCCGAGGAGAGCTCACGATGACGAAGGTCCTGGTCCTGCACAACGTCAGCCTGGTCCGGTCCGCACTGGCCGCCCTGCTGAGATCGGAAGGGCCGTTCGAGGTCACGTCCGCGGGCTGGCGGTGCGCGGCACGCCGGGCGGAGTCCTTACGCCCGGACGTGACGGTCGTCGACCTGGACTGTCCGGGGACGACGGCCGTGCTGGCCGACGCCGGTCACGCCGCCGACCGGCAGGTGCTGGCGTCCCCCTCCCCCGTGCTGGTGCTCGCGTCGACCGGCGCACCCGGTTCGCTGCACCGGGCGTTCCGCGCGGAGGCCCGCGGCTACGTCGACAAGGACGGCTCGCCCGGGCGTCTCGTACGGGCGGTGCGGCGGGTGGCCGCGGGGGAACGTTTCATCGACGCCTCGCTGGCTTCCGCCTTCATGGAGGCGGACCCGGTACCGCTGAGCCCGCGGGAGCTCAGCGTGCTGGCCCGGGCCGCGGAGGGCGATTCCATCGCCGAGATCGCCCGGACCCTGCACCTGGCCAGCGGGACGGTGCGCAACTACATGGCCGCGGCGACCCGCAAGACGGGCGCGCGCAACCTCATCGACGCCATCCGGATATCCCGGCGGGAGGGCTGGGTCTGATCCCCGACGCCTCCCGCGGGCGGGGGGACGGGGCCGCGAACGTCCGGTCATCCGTCCGCGGTCCCGTCCCACCTCCCCACCAGGTCGCGGTACAGCGGCGACCTGGTGGGGAGTTCCGCATGGGCGCCGCAGACGGCGCGGGTCCCGTCCAGCACGAGGACCCGGTCGGCGCGGGCCGCGGACGTGACGCGGTGGGCCACGACGACGAGGGTGCCGGGCCGGGCCGCGAGGGCCCGCTCGGCACGCTCCTCGGTACGGGGGTCCATGTGGCAGGTGGCTTCGTCGAGGAGCAGGAGCGGGGCCGGGGAGAGGTAGGCGGCGGCCAGGGCGAGGTGCTGGCACTCACCGCGGGACAGCAGCCGGGGCCGCACCTCGCCGTCCAGGCCGCCCAGCCGCTCCACGAGGTCGTCCAGTCCCAGGGCGGTGACGGCGCGCCGGACCCGGGCGTCTCCGTGCCGGGGGTCGCCCGGGTCCGGGGAGAGGTGGGTGAGGTTCTCCCGCACGGTGCCGGTGAACACGTAGGCCTGCTGCGGCAGGAGGGTCCGGCGCGGGTCCGGTCCTCCGGCGTCCGGTTCCCGCCGGGCGGGGGCGCCCGCGACGAGCACCGTGCCGGCGTCGGGTACGAGCATTCCGGCGAGGAGGGCGGTGAGCGTGGACTTGCCGATGCCGCTCGGACCGACGACGGCGAGGTGTTCCCCCGGCCTCACGACCAGGTCGAGGGCGTCGAGCACGGGCGCCGCCCCGCGGCCGTAGGCGAAGGTGACGCCCCGCATTTCCGCCGCCGCGCCGGCGGGCGGGACGGGGTGCCCGGCAGGCCACGGCTTCGCCCCCGGGTCGCCCGCGACCGGTGGCGCGCGGTCGCAGAACCGCTCCAGGACCACGAGCAGACGGGTTCCTGCCGAACCGAGCGCGGTCATCAGTGAATCGAGGGCCGGCAGCAGGGCCTGCACGAGGTACGTGAGGCCGCCGGCCAGCGTTCCGGCGGTGACGCCGTGTGCGAGCAGCCAGGGCGCCGCGGCGAGCAGCACGACCACCGGCAGCCGGCCGGCCGTACCGAGCGCCAGGGTCCGCAGCGCCGCCCAGTGCGCGAGCCGGCGGGCGAACGTCTCCTGTGCGGCGATCAGCGGTTCGACCCGGCCCCGCGCCGCCGCCTGTCCGCCGCAGGCGACGACGTCGCGCAGCCCCTCCCCCAGCTCGCCCAGGCGGTCCGCGAGGGCCTCGTCGGTGTCCAGGGAGCCGCGCTGCACGGCCGCCATGGGGCGGAGGGTGGCCAGGAAGGCCGCCACGCCGAGCAGCAGGGGCGGCAGCACGAACAGCAGCAGGACCGGGGCCAGGGCCGCCATGCCCGCGAACGCACCCACGGCGGTGAAGACGAACGAACGCACCGTCAGGACCACTCCCGCGAAGGAGTCCCGGGCCATCTCCGTCTGCTGGGTCAGGCGGGACACCGCACCGGCGCCGGGAGCCCGCGCAGGGTCCTTGACCGCGCGGTCCAGCGCCTGGCGCACCGCCCGCCGGACCAGGCCGTCCCGCAGCGGCTCGACGAGGTCGGAGAGGCCGGTGAACACGCCCCGCAGCGCGAACCCGCCGAGGAGCGCTCCGGCCCCGGCGGCGGCCAGCCAGGCCAGGCCGGTGCCGGTACTCCCGGCGAGGAAGCCGTCGTCGAGGGCGCGGGCCACGCCGTAGCCGCCGAGGAAGGTGTGCGCGGACTCGAGGAGCGACCATCCCGCCAGGCGCGCCGACGCGTTCCTGTGGCCGCGCAGGAACCGCCGGCCCTCGGGAGCCACCCGGCGCCAGGCCTCCGCCTCGGTCCCGCCCCCGGTGCGCACATCGGTCCCGGTGCCCGTCATCGTCCTGCCTCCTGCTTCCGCACCGGCGCCCGGGGTTCGTCCGCCCCCGTCGCCCCGACGGCTCCGCCCGCGAACACCTCCCGGTAGTCGGGCTCGCGCCGCCACAGTTCGGCGTGCGTGCCGGCCGCCCGCATCCGCCCGCCCTCCAGCCATACGACGAGGTCGGCGCGGACGGCGGACGAGAGGCGGTGGGCGACCACGATCCGGGTGCCGGGCCGGACCTCCCGGGCGATCGCCCGCTCGACCTCGCGGGCCGTGACGGTGTCGAGGCTGGAGGTCGCGTCGTCGAGCACGAGGAGCCGGCCCGCCCGGCAGAACGCCCGTGCCAGTCCCAGGCGTTGGACCTCACCACCCGACAGCGGCGCCTCGGTGACGCGCGTTCCGTACCCGTCGGGCAGGCGCCGCACGAACGGGTCCGCGCCCGCGGCACGGGCCGCGGCCCGGACCTCCCGCGCCCCGGGACCGGGGGCCGCGCCGAAGCCGATCGCGTCGGCGACCGTGTCGCCGAGCAGGACGGGCCGGTCGAAGGCATGACCCACCTCGCGTCGCAGGGCCTCCGCGGTCAGCTCCCGCAGCGGTACGCCGTCCAGCAGCACCTGCCCGTCGTCGGGGTCGGTGAGCCGCCCGGCCACGGCGGCGAACAGCGTCTTGCCGGCGCCGGACCGGCCCACCACCGCCACCGTGCTCCCTCCCGGGACCACCAGGCTGACGTCCCGCAGGACGGCCGATCCGTCCCGGACGACCGTCACGTCGCGGAACTCCAGGGTGCCGGGGCCGCCTTCGGGCAGCTCGGTCCGGCCGTGGCCGAGCGGGGGCAGGTCCAGGAGGGCGCCGGTGCGCCGGGCCGCGGACCGGCCGCGGACCACGACCGCCAGTGCCCCGGTCACGGCACCGGCCCCGGCCGCGAGGCCCGCGTACCGCAGGACGGCGAGGAGCTCACCGACGCCGATGGCCCCGGCCGCCAGGCGGACGCCGCCGACGGCCAGGACCGCGTACAGGAGCAGCGGCATGAGGGCCGCGGAGCGGGCCGTCGTGCCGCCGTAGACCTGCCACATGCGCCGGCCCTCGGCGCCGAGCTCGGGCAACCGTGCGAGGATCCGGGCGCGTTCCCGGTCGGCGGTCCCGGCTGCGGCGATGGTGCGCGCCCCGGCCAGCGCCTCGACGAGACGTCCGGCGGTCGCGAGCTGCACCTGCTGGTAGCGGGCCACGCTGGTGAGGGTGTCGCGGGTGAAGGCCCGCAGCAGGAGCAGCAGCAACGGCACGCCCAGCAGGAAGGCGAGCGCCGTCCACAGGTCGATGAGGAAGAGCGCGGCCACCGCGCCGAGCGGCGGCAGCAGTGCGGCGACGGCGTGTGCGAGGGCCGCCGGGACCTTCCCCGCCTCGGCGGCGTGCGCGGTCAGCCGGGCGGCGGTCTCGCCGGGCGCGTGGCGGGCCGCGTGGTGCGGGGCGGTCCCGAGCAGCCGGGCCAGACCGAGCCTGCGCAGCCGGGCGGTGGAGCGGCCGTCGACCTCCCCGGTCAGCCGTACGGCGGCGGCGTCCAGAGCCACCTCGGCCGCGATGACCGCGGCGCACAGCCCCGTCCATGCGGGGCCGGACGGGTCCCGGCGCAGCAGCAGGTCCAGGGTGTGGCCGAGGACGGCCGGCTCGGCGAGCGCCGCCGCGGCGGCGGCCACCGTGCAGGCGAGGACCGCTGCGGTGCGCCCGCCACTGTGCCGGGCCGCTGCGACGAGCGCCCGGTCCGCGGCGCGCGCCGGAGCCGGCCCCTGTCCGTGCTCGGGCTCCTGCTCCGGGGCGGCGGGCGCGTCGGGAGGGCTCATCGGCGGATGCCTCCAGTGATGTGGGTCGGGCCCGGGCGGTGAACCGCCCGGGCCCGAGGTGACCTGGTCAGTTACAGGTCGTGATGCTCAGACTGCTGTCCCCGCAGAGGAGCAGGCTGGCCCGGCTGCCGCCGCCCGTCATCGCGACCTCGGCGGTCTCTTCCTTCGGGGTCTCCATCGACTGCAGGTCAAGAAGCGTCATGTCGGATCCTCTTCTCTCGGATGGTGCGGTGGGTCACGGTCCCGGGTGGGACCGGCTGGTGGGCCGCGGCGGCGTCGCGCAGCGGCGGGAGGAACGGCAGGTGGGCGCGCCCGCCGGGCGCGGCGCTGCCGAGGGCGAGGAGAGCGCCGGCCGTGCCCGTGGTGAGGTCCATGGACAGCCGCATCATCTGCTCGCCGGGGAAGGCCAGGTGCCCCTGATACGGCACGGCGTGCCGCGCCAGTGCGTCGATCTGGCGGGCGATGGCGCCGGGCCCGGTGCCGGGTCCGGGCGTGGTGGTCCGGGCCAGGTGGAGGATCATCCCGGCGGCGCCGCGCATCAGTCCGGGCTGGGCGTAGAAGGTGGCCTGCGCGGCCCGTACGATCTCCGGCCGGGCCCGTTCGAAGCGCTCGTCGGGGCCGTGCTCCAGCCAGTCGTCGAGGACCATGCCGATACCGACGCTCCCCTCGCCGAGGTACGGCATGGTGCGCCAGCCCTCGTTGACCTGGAGGGTGCCGTAGGCGCTGGTGGTGCAGCGGTCGAGGTCGCGGTGGAGGGCGTGGGCGGCCTGGATCAGCAGCTCCTTGTCCCCGGTTCGCTCGTAGAGGCGTACGAAGAGCAGGGCGGGCCCGGAGTTCCCGTACAGCAGTCCTGCGCGGGTCGGCCGCCGGTCCGGTTGCGCGAGGAGTTCGGCGCAGCGCAGGGCGGCGGTGTGCAGCTCGCTCCCGCCGCCGGCGGTGCCGAGCGCGTCGAGGGCGAGGCCGATGCCGGCGAGGCCGCCGTACAGGTCGGGGCCCGCGCTCTGCCAGGGCTGGTCGAGCAGCCGGTCGGTGAGGGCGAGGGCGCGCTCCCGGTGTCCGAGCCGGTCCAGGGTCCAGGCCGTGCCGGCGAGGCCGTCGTAGAAGCCGAGCGGGGTTCCGGAGGCCGGATCCGCGGCCCGGTCGAGCAGCCACTCCTCGGCCTCGGGCCAGGGTCCGGCGCCGGTTTCGGCGAGGGCGTGGAGCACCCCGGCGATCCCGTGCCCGAAGCCGATGCCTCCGTGGGCGGTCGCGAACTGGGCGATGTCGCCGGGGACGAAGCGGTCCTCGCGGTGCGGGGTGGCGCTCGCCCGCAGCGCGGCGGCCATCGACGTACGGGCGGCCGGCCATGCCCCGGGCTCGACGGGCAGGTACGGTCCGGCCGGTGCGGGCAGGCGGTGGCCCGGCCGGCCCTCCGGGACGCCGGACAGGATCTCCTCGACGGCCTCGTCGAGGAACCGGCGCGGTACGGGGAACTGCTCGGCGGCGACGGCGGCCAGGTGCGCGGCCTTGGTGCGGTCCATGACCAGCAGGCTGGTCAACGGGAGGAACAGGGCGAGCCGCAGGCAGGCGAGGGCGTAGCGGTCGACGGCGAAGCCGCGCCGCTCGGCCGGGGCGACGAAGGCCGGGTTGGCCACCGTCTGCCGCAGCCCCTCGTCGATGTGCGCGGCGGCCTCGAAGTCCAGCAGGGCGACGGAGGGTTCGCCGGTGTCGTCCTCGGCGACCATGATGTTGAAGAGGTGGAGGTCGTTGAAAACGACCCCGCGGGCGTGGACGGCGTCGACGGCTTCCGTGACCCGCTGGTGGATCTTCAGCGCCCACTCGGTGTAGGCGGCGAGCTCCGCCGGGGCGGGGTCCGCCTCGATCAACGGGTGGCGGCGGGCGAAGTAGGTGTTGAGCGGTTTGCCCTCGAGGTACTGCAGCGCCAGGAAGTGGTGGTCGCCGACGGTGAAGGTGCCGCGGACCGCTGGTACGCAGTCCAGTCCCGCCAGCCGTTCCAGCGCGGCCCGTTCGCGGTGCAGCCGGGTGACGGCGTCGGCTCCGTCGGCGGCCAGGCCGGCGTAGGGCCTGGCTTCCTTGAGGACGACGGGCTCGCCGCTGCGGCTGTCCTCGCCGAGGTAGACGCCGCCACCGTTGGAGAAGTGCAGGGCCCGTTCCACCGTGAAGGGGATGCCGGTCAGGGTGACGGCGGAGCGCGCCTGCAGGTGGGGCCCCAGGAAGGCGGGCGGTTCGAGCCACTCGGGCGGCTGGAACGCCGGTCCGCGCCGGTCCGGTTCGAGCCGGCCGTCGGGGGTCTCGATGGCCGGGACCAGTTCGCCGTTCCGGTCGTAGCAGTGCCGCAGGGTGAAGCTGCCGTAGCGCAGGTGGACCGGTCCGGCCCCCCAGCGGAGGTCGCTGAGGATGTACGGGCCGGGCGCCCCGGCGAGCGCGGTGTCGAGGTCCTGCGCGATGCGGTGGCACTGCCGCTCGTCGGCGGGGTACACGGTGATGAACTTGCCGCTCGCCGCGCGGTCGGCGTACTTGGCGTTGCGCAGGTGGAGCAGGTGGCGGCTCGGGATGAACTTGAAGGCGATGCTCCGCTCGGTGCAGTAGTCGTACACCGTGGTGAGCACGGACTCGGCGTTGTCGAGCGTGGCCGAGACGTGGATCTTCCAGCCCTGCGCGGGCAGTTCGGCGCCCGCGGGGCGCAGGGCGAGCCAGTCGCCGCTGCGGTGCGAGCGCCAGCCCTGCGGGACGGGGGCGAGGGCGGCCGGGTAGCTCTCGCCGGTCCGCCGGTACGGCGCGTCGTAGAACCAGCGGTCGGCGTCGCAGTAGGCGGCGTACCCCTTGTTCACACCTGCTCCCTCGGTCGGTGGCGGACACGACCGTGTCACGCCGGGCTGAGGGGGCGACAGTCACTGCTGTCACCGATGGGGTGTGCAGTACTCACGAGTCACGAAGGACGGCGGTGCCACCAGTGCCTGCGGCGGGGGTGGACTGCGCGGCCCAGCCGCAGGCCGATCAGGAGGTAACCGAGGAGCGCGCCGGTCGTGTTGAGAATGACGTCGTCGATGTCGAAGACGCGTCCGGTGACGAGGGCGCCCTGGATCAGTTCCACCAGGGTCATCAGGCACACGGTCACCGCGGCGACGCGCAGCAGTCCGCGGGCGGGGGGCAGCAGGACGGGCAGGAGCACGCCGAAGGGCACGCCGAGCAGCAGGTTCCCGCCCAGTTGGCGGGCTGCTTCGAGGGTCGACGCGTTCTCCAGGTAGGCCTCGATCGAGCGGCCGGGCTGAAGATTGCTGTGTACGAGGGCCGCCGAGGCGGCGGACGGCTCCAGTGTCAGCCGGGCCAGGACCACGCTGAACAGCACGGTGCCGGCGAAGGCGGCCAGCATGGCCAGGGCCCGCACGGCCGGGTGGGCGGGGTGGGCGGGGCGGGCCGGGTCGCTCGGGCGGGCCGGGCGGCTCTTGGTCCCGGCGGGCTGCCGCACGGCTTCCTGCGGCTCTTCGTCGCGTCGTCGCGCGTAACTCCACGTCATGCGGGCGCGTGTACCCGGCCGACGGACCGGTACGCGGGTGCCTCGCGGGCGCATGGGCGCATGGGCGCGGGCCCGGCAGGGCACGCGCTGGGGGTGACCGACATTCCCCGCACCGCATCATCTCGAGGCGGGCCGCCCGCCGCCGCCACCGCCGAAGACACCGCAGCCACGGCCACCGCCGTCTCCGGGGGGACGGCCCTCGCGGCGCGCACCCGCGCCGAGTTGCGGCGCACGGCCGTCCGCGTCTGGACGGACAACCTGGCCGACCACGCGGCCGCGCTCACCTACTACGCGCTCCTCGCGCTGCTGCCCGCGCTCGTCATCGCCGTGTCCGTCGTGGGGTTGCTGGGCGGCACCCGGCGGGACCGGCTCATCGCCGAGCTGACCGCCTACGCTCCCCCGCAGTCGGCCCAGGTGCTCCGCGAGGCGCTGGGCGGCCTGCCCGAGGGGCATTCGTCGATGTGGGCGCTGCTGCTCGGTGGGGTGGTGAGCGCGCTGTGGTCGGCGTGCAGCTATCTCGCGGTGTTCCGCCGCGCCCTGCACACGATGCACGGGGTGCCGGACACGCGGCGTCCGCTGCGTGCCGCGCACACGCTGGTCGTCCATGCGGGGCTGCTGCTGGTCCTGCTCGTGGTCGGTGCCATGGGGCTGGTCGTGTCCGGGCCGCCGGCCCGGTGGTTCGCCCGGGTCGTAGGTGGCGGCGGCCCGGAGGCCGTGGCGCTGCTGCGCTGGCCCGTGCTGCTGGTGGTCGTGACCCTGCTGGTGCTGGTCCTCTTCCGGACCGGCCCGGCCCAGAGCCGGGGCACGCGGCGGGGCCTGCCGGGCGGTGTACTGGCGGCCCTGCTGTGGCTGGCCGCCTCGGGACTCTTCACGCTGTACACGCAGCTGGACACCTATGGCCGGCTGTACGGGTCTCTGGCCGGGATCGTGGTCTTCGTCGTCTGGCTCTGGTTCGCCAACCTGGCGCTGGTCACCGGCGCCCAGTTCAATGCCGAGCGGGCGCGGGAGCCGGTGGCCGGGCCGCAGGCCTGAGGCCCTGCGGCCCGACCGCCCCGCAGCACTACTTCGTGCGCCGGGCCCGTCGGGCGCGGCGGGCGAGCACGGCCGCGGTCAGCACGCCGGCGGCCGTGGTCAGCGCGGTGCGGTTGGCCCGTGCCAGGGTCGCGGCCCGGCCGGCCCCGGCCCGCACGGAGTCGAACCTGCGGTGCCCGGCGAGCCGTCCGGCTCGGGCGGCGGTGTCCCGTACCCGGATCGCGGTGCGGAGCGCCCCGGCCAGGACGGGATCGGGTGTCTTGTCCTCCACCAGACGCCCGACGTGCACGGCGGTGTCCCGGAGCCGGCCGGTCGCGCGGGTGACGTGCTTGCGCAGCTCCGCCGGGGCGGGGACGGACTTGTCGTTCGCGTGGGGTATCAGCGTCATGGGGCTGCCCTCTCCTGAGAGTCGTAGGCGTCGGGGTGTCTGCTGCGCGGGTACCCGCCAACGGGCCGCTCAAGCGCGCGGCCCCCGGGGAGCCCGGGGACCGGCAGCGCGGGGAGACGGTCCGTCAGCCGGGCGTGCCCGGCAGGATCTCCTTGGCCTTGGCCAGGGCGAAGCCCCATGCCTGGCCGACGGTCGGCTTCGCGGGCACGGCGATCTCGTCGGGGTTGGTCAGGACGTCCAGCAGGACGGGGCCCGGTGTCGCGAACGCCTTGCGCACGCCGTCGTGCAGGCCGTCCGGGTCGGTGACGCGGATGCCCCTGAACCCGAGCGCGGTGGCGACGGCGGCGAAGTCGGGATTGTCGAGGCCGGTGCCGAACTCGGGCAGCCCGGCCTGTTCCTGTTCGAGTTCGACCATGCCCAGACGGCGGTTGTCGAAGACGACGATCTTCACGGGCAGCCGGTACGAGGCGATCGTCATGAGGTCGCCCAGCAGCATGCCCAGACCGCCGTCACCGCACAGGGCGACGACCTGCCGGTCGGGTGCCCACAGCTGCGCCCCGAGGGCCTGCGGCATCGCGTTGGCCATGGACCCGAGGTTGTAGGAGCCGATCAGGCGCCGGCCGCCGCTCATGGTGACGAAGCGGGAGAGCCAGACGGTGGCCATTCCGGTGTCGGAGGTGAAGACGGCGTCGTCGGCGGCGTACGTGTCGACGGCGGCGGCCAGGGCTTCGGGGCGGACGGCGTGGTCGCGGTTGTCCAGGGCCGCCCGCAGCCTGCCGGACGGGCGCCGGTCGTGCGCCGGGTCGGCCAGCCGCTGTTGTCCTTCCCGCCACTTCGCGAACCGGTCGCGGGCATCTACCAGATGGTCCCGGTCGGGCGCCTGGTCCAGCAGCGGCAGCAGGGCGCGCAGCGTCGCGCCCACGTCTCCGGCCAGGCCCACGTCCACGGGCACCCGCCGCCCCAGATGCTCCTCGCGGACGTCGATCTGGACGACCTTGCAGTCCTTCGGGTACCAGTCGCGGTAGGGGAAGTCGGTGCCCAGCATGAGCAGGGCGTCGCCGTGGTCGAGGGCGTGCGCGGCGGCGGGGTTGCCGATCAGGCCGGTCTGGCCGACCTCGTAGGCGTTGTCGCCCTCGAAGCCCTCCTTCGCCTTGAGGGTGAGCACCATGGGCGCGGCGAGCCGCTCCGCGGTGCGGAGCACGTCGCCGCGGGCGTCGCGGGCTCCGCGGCCGACCAGCAGGGTGACGCGCGAGGCGGCGTTCAGGAGCTCGGCGGCCGCTGCGAGGGCCGTGTCGTCCGGGCGGGTGACGGCCCGGCCCAGCGCGAACCGGGCGGGCCGGTCCTCGGCGAGCTCCCGGTCGCCGAGGTCCGCGGGCACGGTCAGCACCGCCACTCCGCCCCGGCCGACGGCCGCGCGGACGGCGGACTCCAGCATGCGGGGCATCTGGTCCGGGGAGGTGACGGTGGCCCGGTAGACGGCCACGTCACGGAAGAGGAGGTCGTTGTCGACTTCCTGGAAGTAGTCGCCCGCCATCTCGGCGAGGGGTACCTGCCCGCAGATCGCGAGCACCGGGGCACGGCTCTTGGCCGCGTCGTACAGCCCGTTGAGGAGGTGTACGGAGCCCGGCCCGACCGTGCCCGCGCACACCCCGAGGACGCCGGAGAGCTGGGACTGGGCGCCGGCGGCGAAGGCGGCGGCCTCCTCGTGCCGGCAGCCGACCCAGTCCAGGCCCTCGGTGGTGCGGATCGCGTCGGTGAGTGGGTTCAGTGCGTCTCCGACGACTCCGAAGACGTGCCGGACACCCAGGTCCTTCAGTGCCTCGACGATGACCTGGGCGACGGTGCGTGCCATGGGACGGTCCTCCGGTGGTGAGGGGGTCAGTGGGCGAAGCGGTCCGGGTCGGCCGCCTCCCAGTCGGATGCCCAGTCGGCGGGTGCGGATGCGAGCAGTTGTCCGGGGGTGAGCCAGGAGTGCAGTTCGGCGTAGGAGCGGACGGTGTGCGGGTCCACGCGCTGGAGCAGCATGTGGGGGCGCAGGCCCCGCGGATCGTCGACCCCCAGCGAGGCCATGATCTGCAGGGCGCTCTTGACCGTGGCCTCCTGGTAGCGCCGTACGCGCTGCGACTTGTCGGGGACGTCGACGGCGCGGGCGCGCCGCTCGTCCTGGGTGGCGACGCCGACGGGGCAGGTGTTGGTGTGGCAGCGCTGGGCCTGGATGCAGCCGACCGCGAACATCATGGCGCGGCCGGCGTTGGTGTAGTCGGCTCCCTGGAGGAGTCGTTTGACGAGGTCGCTGCCGGTGGCGACCTTGCCGCTGGCCCCGATCCGGATCCGGTCGCGCAGTCCCGCGCCCACGAGGGCGTTGTGCACGGTCATCAGTCCCTCGCCGAGCGGCAGGCCGACGTTGTCGACGAACTCCAGCGGTGCCGCGCCCGTACCGCCCTCCGCGCCGTCGACGACGATGAAGTCCGGGGTGCTGCCCTCCTCCAGCATGGCCTTGCAGACGGCGAGGAACTCGCGGCGCGAGCCGAGGCACAGTTTGAAGCCGACGGGTTTGCCGTCGGCGAGCTCGCGCATCCGCGCCAGGAAGCGCACCAGTTCGCGCGGGGTGGAGTACACGCGGTGGTAGGGCGGCGAGATGACGGTCTTCCCCTGCGGGACCCCGCGGACCCGGGCGATCTCCGCGTTGACCTTGGCGGCGGGCAGGACGCCGCCGATGCCCGGCTTCGCGCCCTGACTGATCTTCAGGGATACGCATTTCACCTGCTCGTAGGCGGCCTTTTCGGCGAACTGCCGCTCGTCGAAGTCGCCGTCGGCCGTCCTGCAGCCGAAGTACCCGGTGCCGATCTCCCATATGAGGTCCCCGCCCGGGTGAAGGTGGTACTGCGAGAGGCCGCCCTCGCCGGTGTCGTGGGCGAAGCCGCCGAGCCGGGCGCCCGTGTTGAGTGCGAGTACGGCCTGGGCCGAGAGCGAGCCGAAGCTCATCGCCGACACGTTCAGCAGGGCCATGTCGTAGGGCCGGGTGCAGTCGGGTCCGCCGACGCGGACGCGGGGCGGGGTGGTGCGGACCGGCCGGGGGGCCATGGACGGCGTCAGGTACTCGCTGCCCGGCTGGTACAGGTCGAGCTCGCTGCCGAAGGGCTCCTCCGAGTCGGTGCCCTTGGCGCGTTCGTAGACGAGGTCGCGGGTGTCACGGTCGAAGGGGCGGCCGTCGAAGTTCCGCTCGATGAAGTACTGCTGGAGTTCCGGCCGCAGTTTCTCCAGCGCGAAGCGGAGGTGTCCGAGGACCGGGTAGTTCCGCAGGACGGAGTGCCGCCGCTGGACGACGTCGTGGACCGCCGTCGCCGCGAGCACGAGCAGCGGGGCGGCGGGGGCCCACCACCAGGGGGAGACGAGGAGGGCGGCGGCGCCGGCGGCGGCCGCGAGCAGGCCGTGGACGGCCACCATGAGTAGTTTCAGCACATCGCGCGTGTGTCCCGGAGCCGGTCGGCCATGCGGCCGTACGGCGGTGCTCCCCCGGCCTCGGGGGACACGGCACGGCCGTGGGCCCGAACTCGGGGAGTTCGGGCCCACGGCCTGGAAGCGGTCGGACTCGGGCCGGTCAGAGCGGCGGGAGGCCGAGACGGGTGGTGGCGTAGTAAGTGCCCAGTTCCTGGTGGTAGTCCCGGTCACCGAGGTGCTTCTCCCGGTGGAACTCGGGGGCGTCCTTGATCTGGCCCTTGGTGCGGTCCACGTAGATGGTCCGCTCCTCCGGGTCGATGCTGACGACGGTGCTCGCCGGCAGCAGGACCTCCTTGCCGAAGATCCAGACCCCGGTGTCGACGACCAGGTAGGCGTCACCGACCTCGTCGGAGTGCTTGTCCACCTTGCCGATGCCGCCGTCGGTCGCCTCGACCTTGTAGCCGGTCAGATCGGTGCCGGCCAGGTGGCCCGAGGTCGACTTGTAACTCCACACATGCTCAGTCACGCGGAAACAACTCCTCCGGTGGACGGGGGACGGCGGGTGACCCGGCCGTCCGTCCTTCTTGGTGCGTCGTGCACGGGGTGTTCCGTTCTCCCCGTGAACTCCGCCTGCCCCGCCTCCGGCGCCTCATGCACGGACGGAATGTCTCGGTCCGCGGGCTCCGCCGCGGCCCGTCCGGCCCGGACCCTATGCTGCGGGAATGATCAAGCCGATTGAACTCGTCATATTCGACTGCGACGGCGTGCTCGTCGACACCGAACGCATCGCGACGCGCGTGCAGGTCGCCCTGGGGGCGGAGCTGGGGTGGCCGCTCACCGAGCGCGACGTGATCGACCTGTTCATCGGACGGTCCGACGCCTCCGTGCGGGAGCTGATCGCCGCCCGGCTGGGCGGGACGACGGCCGACGTCTGGGCGAAGCGGTTCGAGCAGCTCCACCGCGAGGCGGTGGACACCGGCCTGACCGCTGTCGAGGGACTCCCCGAGGCACTCGACGCGATCACCCTGCCGACCTGTGTCGCCTCCAGCGGCTCCCACGAGAAGATGCGCCACACCCTGGGCCGCACCGGGCTCCACGACCGCTTCGCAGGCCGCATCTTCAGCGCCACCGAAGTCGCCCGAGGCAAGCCGGCCCCGGACCTGTTCCTGTACGCGGCGCAGCGCATGGGCGTCGATCCGGCGGCCTGCGCGGTGGTCGAGGACAGTCGTCCGGGGGTGGAGGCGGCCCGCGCCGCCGGGATGCGGGCCTTCGGTTTCGGAGGCGGTATGACCCCGCCCGAGCGGCTCGAGGGTCCGGGAACTCATGTGTTCCACGCCATGCGGGATCTGCCCGCTCTGCTCGCGGCGGGGTGACGGCGTCGGGTCGGCCTCCGTCCGGCCACCACGGCCCTTGAGCAGGGCTTCGCGGCCTTTCCTCTAGAGTGCTTCCGGCCCCCTCTTCGCGCCCGCGGCCCGCCCCGCGGCGCGAGCCGAACTGTCCACGGGCCCGACCGAGGAGCAATCGTGACCGACCAGGCGTCCATATCGCTGCAGCAGGAGATCGCCCGGGACCTCCAGGTGAGCGCGTCCTTCGACGCCGGCCAGGAGATCGAGCGCCGCGTGGCCTTCCTCGCCGACCGGCTGCTCTCCACGGGCCTGCGCTCGCTGGTCCTCGGCATCAGCGGCGGTGTGGACTCCACCACCGCGGGCCGGCTGTGCCAGCTCGCGGTCGAGCGGGTGCGCTCGGCCGGGCAGCAGGCGACGTTCTTCGCGATGCGGCTGCCGTACGGCGTCCAGGCCGACGAGTCGGACGCCCAGCTGGCCTTGGAGTTCATCCGGCCCGACCAGGTCCTGACCGTCGACGTGAAGGCGTCGAGCGACGCCGCGCTGGAGGCGGTCCTGGCCGGCGGCACGGTCTTCCGTGACGCGCACCACCAGGACTTCGTGCACGGCAACATCAAGGCCCGCCAGCGCATGATCGCCCAGTACGCGGTGGCGGGCGCGCACGCGGGTCTCGTGGTGGGCACGGACCACGCCGCCGAGGCGGTGTCCGGGTTCTTCACGAAGTTCGGCGACGGTGCGGCCGACGTGGTCCCGCTGACGGGCCTGACCAAGCGCCGGGTCCGGGCCACGGCGGAGGCGCTGGGCGCGCCGTCCGCGCTGATCTGGAAGACCCCGACCGCGGACCTGGAGACGCTGAAGCCGGGTCTGGCCGACGAGGAGGCGCTCGGCGTCACCTACGACGACATCGACGACGTCCTGGAGGGCAAGCCGGTCGACCCGGCCGCGCTCGACATCATCGTCAACCGCTACCGGGCCACCGAGCACAAGCGGCAGCTCCCGATCGCGCCCTGACCGGCCCCCTCCCCGGGCGCCCGTGCCCGCGCCGGTCCGGACGGCGGCCGGAGTCCCGGCCCCGCGCGGGACGGCGGCCGACCGCCCCGCGTGCGCCGCTCAGGCGGAGGTGGACAGGATGGTGTCCTCCGGCCTGCGGGCCGTGGGCCGGGTGCTGCCGGCGACGATCAGCGCGAGTAAGACCGCGGCCGCCTCGCTCTGCAGGATCCGTGCCGCCTGCTTCAGCCGGCCCGGGTCGGGGACGGGGATGGACAGGGCCACGCATTCCGGATTGGGGCCGGCGGTGATCGGCACCGCCGCGCACACCGTGCCGAGGGCGTACTCCTGGAGGTCGAGCAGGGGCGTGTCGGGCGGGCGCTCGTCGAGTTGCCGGAAGAGCACCCGCCGACTGGTGAGGGTGTGCGGGGTGAAGGGCGTGAGCCGGTGGCGGGCCAGGTGGTCCCGCCGGTCGTCGTGGTCCAGCTGGGCCAGCAGTGCCTTGCCCACCGCGGAGGCGTGGGCGGCGACCCGGAAGTCGACCCATTCCTCGACCACGGGCGTGGCCGGACCGTCCGCGTACTGGGTGATGGCGACCTCGCCGTCGGTGTAGCGGGCGACGTAGACGGCGGCTCCGACCGCGTCCCGCACCCAGGCCAGTGTCTCGCGCAGGTGTCCGCGGCCGTCCGCGTCGTCCGTCTCGCCCAGCAGCAGGGCGTGGCCGGCGACGTAGGCGTCCGGTCCGACCGGCGTGGCCAGGCTCGCGCGGACCAGTTGCTCCACGGCCCGGGCCAGGACCAGTTGCGGCAGCTTCGTCTCACGGGCGATCTGTGTCAGGTTCACACCGCTCGAACAGCGATTGACGACCTCCAGGACGCGCAGCGCCTGGTGGACGGATTCCAGCGCCGCCGGGGCCGGGCGTCCCTCGGGGGACGTACGGGCCGCAGGGGTCGGCTGCGGCTGTTTCAGCGCTTCGAGTGACCACCCGTTCGCCTGTTCCGTGAGGTACAGGGGGTTGAGCCGGGCGTTCTGCGCGACGGCCACGGCGACCTGCGGGCCGGGGGTGAAGACCTCCCCGAGGTCGGGGTGCTCCTTGCGGGGGCGCGCCATGAGGGCCTGCCGCAGTCGTGCCGGGAGCCGCAGTGGCGGCCTGGCCTGGCCCGGTCCGCCGGTCAGGGAGGTGAGGTCCTGGGTGGTGATGGGCGGGGACGTCCAGATGACCGAGGCTCCGAGGGCCTCTTCGAGGTCGTGCGGGACCTGCGGCAGGGGCGGCAGGTGCTCATCGGGCGGCAGGGCGTTGGCCTGGCGTTTCCAGTACTGGGCGGTCGCGACCTCGGCGCGCGACAGGTGGTGGAGGTAGAGGCAGCGGGCAGCGGTCTGCGAGCCCGCCCCGGCCGCGTACTGGAACCAGAACTGCGCGCCCTCCGTCCGGTCGGCGAGGTGGAGCAGGCAGCCGAAGAGCAGCGCCGAGTCCACGCCGTGCGGCCAGGAGTCGACGGCCAGGGCGAGTTCGGCGAAGTCCCGGCTCTCCACGAGGCACCAGGTCAGGTCGTCCAGGCCGCGGGCGGCCCGCACGTGGCAGGCCGCGTCGAGCACCAGGTCGTCGGTCGTGGCCGGGTCGGCCGGTCCGCACGCGGGGGCGGCGGGTGCCCCGGAGGTGTCTCCGGGCGGCGCCGAGCGGGCGCGGTCATCGGCGATCCGGCGGGCGATGCGGCGCCGGGCCGCGCCCTCGTCGTATCCGGCGTACTCCTCCGCGAGCACCGTCGCGTCCGCCAGGGACGCGTCCAGTTCACACAGCGGCATGTCGTGGTGGCGTGGCATGTCGCTCACTGGTCCTTCTCCTCTCCGGGGATCCAGTCCACCCCGAGCTTGCGGGACAGGGTTCGGCGTGCGCCGCGGATGTGCGACCGGACGGTGGCGGGCGAGATCCCCATCATCCGGGCGACCGTGTCGCAGTCGTTTCCCAGCAGGAAGGCCAGCAGCACCACGTCGTACTGCCGCTCGGACAGGCCCGCGATCGCCGCGTACAGCCCGAGTTTCGACTCCAGCAGCTCCAGCCGTTCACGTGAGGAGCGGCGCAGCGCCGCGAACCAGGCCGTCTCCACCATGGCCACCTGCCTGCCCAGCACGGCCAGCCTCCGCTCCACGTGTTCGCGCAGCACCGCCCAGGCGAAGCCGTGCAGGCTCGCCTCCTTCAGAGCCTGCCGCCACACCTTGAGCAGGAAGGTGAACACGTCGTCGACGACCTCTTCGGCGTCTTTGGGGTTTCCCAACTGCAGGTGGGCGTAGCGCAGATAGGCTCGATGCTGCTGGGAATGGAAAGCGGTGAACTCCACCGGCAGCACACCGGCGAGCGCACTGGAGACCGCCCGGTCTCCTGATGGGTCGAATTCTCCTTCGTTCATACGCTCCCCCACAGCTGTTCCTCGCCGCCCGTCGGGATGGCGGTGAACCGGCGGGGGCGGGCGCCGGTGGCTGCGGAGCGTCGGCCAGCGGATGGCTCGCCGGCTTCTCTCTCCGACGACCCGGGGCCCGGCAGGCGCACACGCGCCCGGAACACATCGATGGCGACGACGCTCACCACGGTGGTGACCAACAGCGCAAGGGCGACCGTATCGACGGCATTCACGTCGGAGTGAACCTTCCCGGTGGATCGGATGCAGCCGGCTGCCTGCCCCCGCACCAGCAGCCGTGGAGCGACGGCGCTCCCACTCATCACCCCATCGGAAACCGGGCCCGATCGTGCAAGCCGGTCCTCGGAAATCCCGGGAACGAAGCGCATTCGCTTCCTCGCGCGCCCCTGGCCCCCCGCGCACGCCCCCGACCGGCGGGCCGCTCATCGCACCGGTCACGCCGCTGCGGAACTTCAGTAACGTGGTCGGCCCGGGACGGCCCGGCGCGGGGCGCGGGCGTCGTTCGACAGCAGGCGGTCAGGAGGCGGTTGTGCGGGGCGGAACGGTTGCGGTGATCGGCGGGAGCATCGCCGGCTGCGCGGTCGCCGCGGCGGTCGCGCGGGCGGGCGCCGGGCAGGTCGTGGTCCTGGAGCGGACGAACGGCCGGCTGGAGGACCGGGGCGTCGGGCTGTGCGTGCACGACGAGCGGGCCGTCGAACTCCGGGCGAGCGGCGCCCTGCCCGAGGGGATCGCCGCGCATCCGCTCCGGCGGCGCCGCTGGGTGGTCCGCGACGACGCCGAGGGCCCGGGCGGACGGCTGATCTGGCAACAGCCGTTCCCCTTCCACTCCTACCACTGGGGGCTGCTCTGGCGCGGACTGCGGGAGTCCGTGCCCGCCGCGGTGGTCTACCGGCAGGGCGAGGCGGTGACCGCCGTCGAGGCCGCCGGTACCGGTACCTCCGCCGCAGAGGGTGAGGGGGGTGAGCGTGCCCGGGTGCGGCTCACGGGCGGCTCCGTGGAGCGGTACGACCTGGTGGTGGGGGCGGACGGCTACCGCTCAGTGGTGCGCGCGGCGCTGTGCGCCGGCTCCCGGCCGCACTACGCGGGGTACGTGTGCTGGCGCGGGAACGTGGACGCGGCGCGCCTCGACGAACTCGGCGGCCCCGCCGACGCGTTCCCCGAGGCGGTGACCACGGTCTGTTTCCCGGGAGGCACCTGCGTCGTCTACCGCATCCCCGGGCCCGGCGGCCCCCGGGTGAACTGGGTGCTGTACGCCGCTCCGCCGCAGGACGGGCAACTGCGCCTCGACGACCCCACGAGCTTCCCCCCGGGTGCCCTGACTCCCGGGCTCGCGGAACACCTCGACGCATTGCTGGAGCGCGAGTTCCCGCCGTACTGGCGGCGGGCGCTCGCGCTGACGGATCCGGCGGACACCTTCGTCCAGCCCATCTACGACCTGGAGGCCGCCCGCACCGCCGGCGGGCGCCTGCTGCTCGCCGGGGACGCAGCCACCGTCGTGCGCCCGCACAACACGAGCGGAGCCGCCAAAGCCCTCCAGGACGCGACCGCCCTCGCGGACGGCTGGCGCCGCTCGGACTCCTTCGAGGAGCTGCTGGACGGCTACCACCGGGCCCGCGGGGCCGTCGGCCGGGAACTGGTCGCGCTGGCCCGTCGGCTGGGCCGGGCCCAGGTGGAGCGGACCCCGGCCTGGGCGGCCATGGACGGCGACGGGATGGCCGCCTGGTGGCGGGGCCAGCTCGACGGGGCCCCCGGGATCGGGGGCCGCGCGTTGGCCCCGTAGACGGTACCGGCGGTGTCGGCGGTGCCGGGGCTATCCGCCGAGGGTGGTGTTGCCGGTGACCGTGCCGTCCGTGCCGGACACCGTGACGGCGTGCCGGACACCGTCGGGGCCGAGGACCACGGCCAGCCAGGCGCCCCCGCCGCCGTCCTGGGCGACCGCGCGCAGGCTCTCCACCTTCCCGCCCTGCACGGCCGCGGCGGCCTTGTCGGCCGCGTCGCCGATGGACAGGGAGGGCAGCGGCGCGGGTGCCGGGGCGCCCTTGCCGGAACCGTCACGTCGCTCGGACCGGCCCGGGAGCCCGGGGGCGTCGGGGTGGCCGAACCGTTCCCGCACCGCGGGGCCGTCCTCGCCGCCGGGTCCCTTCCGGGCGCGCTCGCCGCCGGGCGCCCCGTGCGGCCCGCCCTCGTGGCCGGGCCCGAAGCGGAACGTGTGCGCACCCCGGTCGGCGCGCACGTGGTGGTCGTGGTGCTCGGCCACGGCGACCACCGTGACCCCGGCGCCCACGACCACCACGGCCGCGCCCGCCGCGACCCATCGGGCACGCCTGCTGCGGGGCACCAGCCGGGACAGCACCACACGCTCGCGCTTGCGGGCACCGGCCTCCGGCGCGTTCTCGGGCAGCTGCTCGGGCGGCGGAACGGATTCAGACATACGGCTACTCCTCCGGGCAGCCGGGCGCGGTGCCCGGCTCGTCCCAGAGCATGCTGAGGGGATGCTGAAGCCCAGCTGAAGCCACCTGAAGACCTCTTCAGCCGGGCGTCGGGTGAGCCTGCGATGCTGTGCGGCATGCGCGTACTGGTGGTGGAGGACGAACGACGGCTCGCCGTGGCCCTGCAACGGGGTCTGCAGTCGGAGGGGTTCTCGGTGGACGTGGCCCACGACGGGCCCCAGGGCCTGTGGATGGCCACCGAGCACGATTACGACCTGATCGTCCTCGACATCATGCTTCCCGGCCTGAACGGCTACCGGGTCTGCGCGAAGCTGCGCGCGGCCGGCAACGAGTCGGGGATCCTGATGCTCACGGCCAAGGACGGCGAGTACGACGAAGCGGAGGCCCTGGACACCGGGGCCGACGACTTCCTGTCCAAGCCGTTCTCCTATCTGGTGCTCGTCGCCCGGCTGCGCGCGCTCGGCCGGCGTACGGGTGGTGGCCGGCGCCCGCAGGTGATGCGGTTCGGCGACCTGCTGATCGATCCGGCCCGGCACACGTGCTCCCGCGGCGGTACGGAGATCCGGCTGACCGCCCGTGAGTTCGCGATACTCGAGTACCTGGGCCGCCGCTCCGGCGAGGTGGTCTCCAAGCGGGACATCCTGGAGCAGGTGTGGGACACCGCCTTCGACGGTGACCCCAACGTCGTCGAGGTCCACGTCAGCGCGGTCCGCCGCAAGGTCGACGCCCCGTTCGGCCGGGCCGCGCTGGAGACCGTACGGGGCGCCGGATACCGGCTGGCGGCCGACGGTGGCTGAATCCGCCGGGCCCTGCCGCCTCCCCGAGCGCGTGGGCGAGCTCCTGCGCAGGCTCCCGGGCGCCGCCCTCGACCGGTGGCCGCTGCTGCGCCGGCTCCGGCCCACCACGGTCCGGGCGCGGGCCACCGTGGGTGCGGGCCTGGTGGTGGCGGCGGCGCTGGCGCTCGCCTCGTTCACCCTGCTCGGACTGCTGGAGGCCAATCTGCTGCGCAACGCGGAGAACGACGCCCGTCGGCAGGCCGAGACCGTGGCGCAGCTCGCCGCCACCGGCAGGCTCGGCCGGGCCCGTCCGCCGGGCCGCGCCGTCGAGTTCGTACAGGTGGTGAGCGCGGACGGGCGGGTCCTGTTCTCCAGCCCGAACCTCATCGGGATGCCCGCCTTCCCGCCGGCCCCGCCCGAGACGCCCGGGACCCGGCTGCACACCTGGCGGGTCCGTCCGGTCGACGGCGATCACCGACAGCGGGTCGTCCAGGTGGTCACGCAGACGCCGGACGGCCCGGCCACCGTCTACGCCGGCGCCTCGCTGCGGGACGCGGACGCGGCCGACGACACCACCACCGCCGCGCTGGTGATCGGCATGCCGCTGCTCCTGGCCACCGTCGTCCTGGTGACCTGGCGGGTGACCGGGCACGCGCTCCGCCCGGTGGAGGCGATCCGCGCCGAGGTCGCCGAGATCTCCGACCGGGACCTGCACCGCCGGGTGCCGGTTCCCGCGACCCGGGACGAGGTCGCCCGGCTCGCCGAGACCATGAACGCCACGCTGGACCGGCTGGAGGCGTCCGGCATCCGCCAGCGGCAGTTCATCGCCGACGCCTCCCACGAACTGCGCAGCCCCATCACCGTCCTGCGCACGCAGTTGGAGGTGGCGCTGGCCGTGCGGGATCCGGAGCTCTGGCCCGAACTGATCGGTGGCGCCCTGGAGGACATCGAGCGGCTGCAGCGCCTCGCGGGGGATCTGCTGTTGCTCGCCCGGATCGACGCCGCCCAGCCCGTGGCGGCCGTGCCGCTGGACCTGGGCGCCCTGGTGCGCGAGGTGCTGGACGCACGGCTCGGCGACCGGGTGCCCGTACGGACGGACCTGGCCGCCGAGGTCGAGGTCACCGCCGGCGCGCTGTGGCTCGGCCGTGTCGTCACCAACCTGGTCGACAACGCCCAGCGGTACGCCCGGGGCGGCGTGGACGTCACGCTGCGGACCACGGGCGGCGGTGCGGCGGCGCGTACCGCCGTGCTGGAGGTCGTCGACGACGGGCCGGGGATCCCCGCGGCCGACCGTGAGCGGGTCTTCGAACGGTTCGCACGGCTCGACGACTCGCGCAGCCGCGACCACGGCGGGGCCGGCCTGGGCCTGGCCATCGCGCGTGACCTGAGTTCGCACCACGGGGGAACCCTGACGGCGGAGGACTGCGCGAGCGGTGCCCGGCTGGTGCTCAGGCTGCCGTTGACGCCACGGGCCTGACGCCACGACGGTCCGGGCCCGGCGGCCCGGGTCCGCGGGCAGGGCTGCACTCGGCGGGCGGTGTCGGCTCAGCGGGTCTGGCGGTGCCGGCCGTGCTTGTGCGGCTGACCGGTCGCCAGCAGTACGAGGGCCAGGCCGAGGGGCAGAAGGAACAGCAGGAGGAAAGTCATGTGGCGCTTGTGCCCGGCCTGCGGCCGCCGACACGGGTGACCACTCGTCCGGCGGCCCGGCGACCGGGCTGCGCTGTCGGGCGGCCGCAGCACGGCGGCGCGGCGCCGTTTTCGCGGGCCGGTTCCTGACCGGGGCCCCGTTCGGACCGCCTTCCAGGGACCCCTATAGTTAGGTAACCCTAACCGGGGTCTGTGAGTGCTCCGCACCCGTCGGGCCCCACCGAGCAGAAACCGGAACCCGTATGAGACCCGAGTCCACCGTCCTCGCCTCCTCGCGCGCCGACGTCCTCACCGAGACCGTCGAGGGATTCGGCACGGTCCGCTTCACGCGGGTCGATCCCGTCGCGGACTCCGCGGTGCTGCACTCGTGGGTCGTCGAGGAGCGCGCGCAGTTCTGGGGCATGAACGGTGCCAGCCGGGAACTGGTCCAGGAGATCTACGAGGACGTGGACCGCCGCGACACCCACCACGCGTTCATGGTGCGGCTGGACGACGAGCCGGTGGCGCTCTTCCAGACCTACCAGCCGTCCGAGGACCGGATCAGCGAGTGCTACACGGTGCAGGAGGGCGACATCGGCGTGCACCTGATGCTGGCTCCGGCGGCCGGCCGGCCCCGGCCCGGGTTCAGCCGGACCCTGATCGGGTCGCTCATCCGGTTCGCCTTCCGCGACCCGGCCGTCCTGCGCGCGGTGGCCGAGCCCGACGCCCGCAACGACAAGGCCGTCGCCCTGATGAACCGGCTCGGCTTCGTCCCGCAGGGGGAGATCACCCTCCCGGAGATCGACCTGCCCGAGGTGTACCTTCCCGCGAAGCGGGCCGTCCTCGCCTTCCTGGACCGCCCCGCCGTCCTCCCGGCCGCCGTGGCGGTCACCCCCTCGTAGGGATGCCGTGCCGATCGGGCCGCGCCGGCAGGTCCGTCCGGTCGGCGCCCGGCCGGGCTCCCGCCGGACGGCGGACCGCTACCCGGCGGGCCACTCTCCGGCGGCCACCACCTGGCCGGCCGTGACCTGAGGGGGGTTGGGGAGCAGGGACGCGAGGCGCTCCCGTACGAAGTCCGCAGCCCTCCTGACCGATTCGTCGGCCCCGGCCCGGTCCTCGTAGACGCTGGTGGACACCATCACGCCGTCCCCGGCGTCGACCCAGTAGTAGGCCACGAATCCCGGGACCCGGCGGAGGAGGGGCACGAACCCCTCGTCCACCAGGCGTCCCGCCTCGGCGGGGTCGGTCACCCCTTCGTAACGCCGGATCACCGCATACATCACTGGCCTCCGCTACTTGTCGAGGAACAGGATCTGGTCGGAGGGGCGGGGCATCCGCAGGATCTTGCCGTCCTCGCTGATCTCGATCAGCCTGTGCAGCCCCGTCTGGGTCTTGCCGTCCGGCAGGAAGCGGTATTCGTCGGCCGCGCCGGCGAGGTAGGCGGAGAAGCCCCCGAGCGAGGTGACGGCCGCGCCGGAGTCCAGGTAGTCCTTCAGCCGGCGGAACAGCTTGGGCAGGATCACCGCGCCCGTGGTGTCGTCCGTGATCGATCCGATGTCGGCGATCAACGCCCCTTCGACGGTCTTGTCCACGGCCCACAGCCCCTTGGGCGGCACCGAACCGCTCGCCCCCCGGGCGGCCTCCCTCAGGACGTCGCGCAGGTGTGCGGGCAGGCCCGGATAGAACATCGGATAGGCCAGACCGTCCTCGAGCAGGCGGTAGTTGACACTCCTCTTCAGCAGGGCCTTGTCGACCGAGATCTCGTAACCGCTGTACACGGGCGGGCGGACGCTGCCGTCGAAGGCGAGGGCGATGCAGCGGCCGTAGGCGTCGGCGCCGCTGGTGAGGATGAAACCCGGCACCTGGACGGGGACGGTGGTGACGGTCTCGTTCTCGTGCCGGTCGATGCTGGTGAATCCGAGGTGTCTCAACAGGGCGTCGGCGGCCTGGCGCCCGAACTTCCTCGGCTGGTGACGCTCATCGCCGTAGCCCGGCCTGCTGTAGTGCGTCTCCAGGGCGTCCACGCCCTCCAGCCGCACCGGGGCGCGGCCGTCCGCCTTGGGCACGACCGGGGCGCGACCACCCACGAGCTTCCAGTCCCCCACGTCGTCCGGGATGAAGGGAAGGGTGTCGCCGTCCGGTTCGGCACCGCCGTCCACCCGGAACGACCCTCTGATCAGCAGCATGGACATCACGACTCCCCGAAGACGATACAGACCGCTACTTTCCGTGGTCGTACATCACTCACAGTAACACGCGGTTGCGGGAAAATGCGGTGCCCCGGCCCCGTCCTCTCCCTAAACTCGCCGTACGCGCTGCCGACAGGGCACTGCGCGCCTCATGCCGAGTCAGAAGAGAAGGGGAGCAGCGCCATGTGCACGTACCGCACCGCCGCCTTCGCTCCCCCGTCCCGGTACGACGTGATCCCGGTGTCTCGTGACGCCCGGTGCCGGCTGCGCGGCCGTCACCGCATGCCCGTGACGCACTTCTAGGTCCCGTCCCCCTCCCCCGCCTCCCGTGGGCCACCGCCTGCCCGGACCCGGTCCGGGCGGGACGGCCTGCCACGGCTGCCGGTCGCGGGCCACGGGGCCCGTCAGGGAATTCGCGCCGCCCTCTTCATCTCTTCACTCGAAAGGCCTCGGGCCATGCGCGCCAACGGACGCCCCCTCACCACCACTTCCCCTTCCCTCACCGCGGTCCGCAACCTGGGCATCCTCGCCCACGTCGACGCCGGCAAGACCACGATCACCGAACGGATCCTGTTCGCGACCGGTGCCATCCACAAGCGCGGCGAGGTGCACCACGGCACGACCGTCACCGACTACGACCCGCAGGAACGCGACCGCGGCATCACCATCTTCGCCGCGGCCGTCAGCTGCGCCTGGGGCGGGCACCACGTGAACCTGATCGACACCCCCGGGCACGTCGACTTCTCCGACGAGGTGGAACGCTCCCTGCGGGTGCTCGACGGAGCCGTCGCCGTCTTCGACGCCGTCGCCGGGGTCGAACCGCAGAGCGAGACGGTGTGGCGGCAGGCCGACCGGCACGGTGTGCCGCGGATCGCGTTCGTCAACAAGCTTGACCGGGCGGGCGCCGACCTCGACACCGCCGTCGCGTCGATCCGCCGGCGCCTGGACGTCATACCCCTGGTGGTCCAGCTGCCCATCGGTCAGGAGGACGACTTCACCGGGGTCGTCGACCTGGTGACCATGCGTGCACTGCGCTGGCGGACCGGCTCCGCCGACTTCGAGTCGGGGCCGGTGCCGGAGCCGCTGCGCGAGGAAGCCGGCCGGCGGCGCCGGCTGCTGGAGGAGGCGGTGGCGGAGCTCCACGCCGAGGCCCTGGAGGAGTTCTGCGCGGATTCGGCGCTGAGCGACGGGACGTTGGCCCGGGCCCTGCGCGAGCTGACGCTGCGTGGGGACGGCGTCGTGGTGCTGTGCGGCTCGGCGTACCGCAACCGCGGGATCGAGCCGCTCCTGGACGCGGTCGTCGCGTACCTGCCGGCGCCCGCCGACATGCCGCCGGTGCGCGGTACGGCCGACGGCGCGGAACAGGAACGCGCCCCCGACCCGGCTGAGCCGTTCACGGCCCTCGCCTTCAAGGTGACGGCCACGGCGACGGGGCGGCTCACGTACCTGCGGGTCTACGCGGGCACCCTGCGCAAGGGCGCGACGGTACTGGACGCGGCCACGGGCCGTACGGAGCGGGTGGGCCGGATCCTGCGGGTCCAGGCCGACCGGCACGAGGACAGGGAGGAAGCGGTGGCCGGTGACATCGTCGCCGTGATCGGGCTCAAGTCCGCCCGGGCGGGCACGACCCTGTGCGCTCCCGGCGCGCCCCTGGTGCTCGAACCGCCCACGGTGGCCGAGCCGGTGGTGTCGGTGACGGTGGAGGCGCGCAGCAACGCCGACACCGGCCGGCTGGCGACGGCGCTCGCGCGGCTGGCTGAGGAGGACCCCTCACTGGTGGTGCGGTCCGACCCGGAGTCGGGTCAGACCGTGCTGTCGGGGCTGGGCGAGCTGCACCTGGAGGTGGCGGTGGAGAAGATCCGCCGCGGCCACGGGGTGGAGGTCGTCGTGGGCCGCCCGCAGGTCTCGTACCGGGAGACCGTCGTGCGCGGGGTGACCGGTCTGGTTCACCGGCACGTCAAACAGGACGGTGGCGCGGGCCAGTTCGCGCACGTCGTGCTGGACGTCGAGCCGCTGGAGGAGCCGGTCTTCGAGTTCCGCTCGACGGTCGTCGGCGGCCGGGTGCCGCAGGAGTACGCGCGCGCCGTGGAGGCCGGATGCCGGGACGCGCTCGTCGCGGGCCCGCTGGGCGGGTACCCGGTGACGGGGCTGCGCGTCACGCTCACCGACGGGGCGACCCACTCCAAGGACTCCTCGGAGATGGCGTTCCGGGCGGCGGGCCGGTTCGGGCTGCGCGAAGCACTGCGGCTCAGCACGGTGGAGCTGCTGGAGCCGGTCGTGGAGGTCACGGTGAACGTCCCGGAGGACGGCGTCGGCGGCGTACTGGGTGATCTCGCGGCCCGCCGCGGCCGGGTCTCGGGCCAGGCCGCCGAGGCCGGTGGCGCGGTGATCACGGCGACCGTGCCGCTGGCCGAGCTGTTCGGGTACGCGTCCCGGCTGCGGGGCCGGACCCAGGGCCGGGGCGTCTTCACCACCAGGCCGGCCGGTCTGGCCCCGGTTCCGGCCTCGGTGGCCGGTGGCCTGCCGGCCCGGTGACCGATGCCCCGCCCCGCCTCCCGGGTCCGGGAGGCGGGGCGCGGGCGCGGGCGGGTCGTGGCGGGCGTGCCGCGTGCACGCCCCGGTGCACCGCCTATGCTGCTGCGGGTGAACAGCTTCGAGCCGGTGCAGGACAATCCGTACCCCGACAGCCACGTCCTCGGCGAGGGTCCGGATCCGCATCCGCTGCTCCTGCCCGTGCTGCCGCTGCTGGGTCGCTGGCACGGCCGCGGCCGGGGCGAGTACCCGACGCTGGAGCAGGACTTCCGCTACGAGCAGGAAGTGACCTTCAGCCATGACGGCCGCCCCTTCCTGCGCTACGAGGCCAGGGCGTGGCTGATCGACGGGACAGGGGCCCCGGTCCGCCCGGCGGCACGCGAGGCGGGGTGGTGGCGGGTGACCCCCGACGCCGCGCTGGAGGTCGTACTCGCCCACCCCACCGGCATCGTGGAGACCTATGTGGGGCGGGTGTCCGGCTCGGAGTTCGAGATCGAGACCAAGGACGTGTCGCTGACCCCGCTGGCGAAGGAGGTCACCGGTACGCGCCGCCGCTACACGGTCACCCCGGAGGGGCAGATGACGGTCGTTCACGACATGGCCGCGGTCGGCCAGCCCCTCCATCACCACCTGACGACGCACCTTCGCCGACGCGCCTGAGGCGGTTCACCCGGCTGCGCGGCACGGGATGCACCCGCTCCGGCACGCGCCGACGCATAGTCGGGGCAGGGCCGGCCCGTGCCGACGTGCCGTGCCGGAGGGAGCGATCGTGGTGGACGTGGGACGGCGCGCCGCGCTGGCGGCGCTGCTCGCCGCAGGACTCGTACCGTGCTCCGGCGCCCGGGCCGCGAACGGCGCTCCCCCGTCCGGTCCGCGCCCGCCGGCGTCGCTGCTCGGCGGTGAGATCCGCCGGCTGCCCACCTCCCGCAGGGTCGTGGCGCTCACCTTCAACGCCGCCTGGGACGAGGCCGGGATCGACACGGTCCTGGCGGAACTGCGGCGGCGGGGGCTCCCCGCCACCTTCTTCCCGACCGGCGCCTTCGCCGACGCGCACCCGGCGGCGGTACGGGCCATCGGCGCCGCGCACGGCCTGGGCAACCACTCGTACGGGCACCCCTACTTCGACGGGCTCAGCACGGCGCAGCGGACGGAGGAGGTACGGCGCGCCGACACGGCGATCCGGACGGCCTCGGGCGCCGTGCCCCTGCCGTTCTTCCGCTTCCCCTACAGCTCCACCACCCGGGACTCCGTGGCCGACGTCAACGACCTGGGTTACGCGGCGATCGAGTTCACCGCGGACACCAACGGCTACCTCGGCCCGCAGGGCGGCATGAGCGCGGAGGCCGCCGCCGAGCGGGCCATCGACGCCCTGATCCCCGGAGCGATCATCCAGATGCACGTCGGCAGCAACGGCGACGGCGTCGTCCTCGACGCCGAAGCCCTCCCCCTGATCGTCGACGCGGCCGAAGCCGAGGGCTACACGATCGTCGACCTCCGCGATTTCCTCGTGCCCCCCAAGGAATGACGACGCGTGGGGCGGCCTGCACTGGCACTGCTGCGGCAACCCCTTGCAAGCCGGTGCCCCGCTCAAGACCGTGATGCAGGCCCTGTCGCCCCCCAGTGCTCGCCCACTCCATCAGGTCGTCCACCGGTTCGATGCCGTACGGCACCAAGGCCGATCACTGCACGATCCGCACCGTGGTCCGACCTCGCAGGGCGAGAAGGGGCTTGACCTCAAGTGCGATTCAGGTTGGAGGCTTCTGTGCATGCCGGCGGCCGTACGGCGGCGCGGTACTTCACACGTTGGGGGAAGTCTCATGTCGAGCAGTGCAGTTCCGGACTCCGGTTCTTCCGTCCAGGCCGCGTCCTCGGCCCGTGGTTCCGGGTTCGGCTGGTGGAAGGTGCTGGTCACCGGCGCGGTCGGCGCGGCCGTGGTCAATCTCATCGTTTTCGCCGTCGCCCGGCAGGCCGGTGCCTCGCTGGTCGTCGTCGACGGCGGTGCGGAGCACCCGATCACGGTCGGGGGTGTCATCGGCTCCTCGGTCGTCCCGTTGGTCGTCGGGCTGGGCGCCGCCCTCCTGTCGGCCTTGTGGAAGCCGGTCTTCCTGCGGATCGCGCAGTACGTGGGCAGCGGGCTGGCGCTGCTGTCGGTCGCCGGGCCGCTGTCGGCGGCCGCCGACGGCGGTACCGTCGCGGCCCTGTCCCTGATGCACATCACCCTGGGTGTGGCGGTCTTCACCACCCTGGAGCTCCACCGCCGCCGCCGGCGTTGAGCGCACCCCGGCCGCGGACCCGCACGACCGTCCGCGGCCGGACGCCGACGGCAGGTCCCGGGAAAACCCGGTGCGCGGTGGGGCGCGGGAGCGCGTAAGGTCTCCCTGTCGATCAGGGGGAAAGGGTGTTCATGCAGGTCAGAAGTAGACGCGGGTTCCTGGGTGCGGCCGCGGCCATCGTCGTGGCGTCGTCCGTCAGTGCCTGCACCGAGCGGGGCCCGCAGGGGGACCACCCGCTCGACGTCTCGGCGGGCGCGGACCTGCCCGCCGCACCGGAGTCGCTGGCACCGGACGGCACCACCATCGTGATCGGCAACCCCTCCGCTCCCCTCTCGGTCCGGATCTACGAGGACCTGAGCTGCCCTGCCTGCGCCGAGTTCGAGCTGGACGGCAACGGGCCCTACCTGAAGCAGGCGGCCCGCAACGGCGCGCTGCAGCTCCAGTTCACCCTGGGGTCCTTCCTCGGCCCGGGGTCGAAGTTCGCCGCGAACGCGCTGCGCGCCGCCGTGGACCACGGCAGGTTCACCGAATACCACGAGCTGCTCTACCGCCACCAGGCGAAGGTGCGCAGGTCGGGCGGCTTCACGCGGGACCGGCTGTTGACCCTGGCGGGGAAGGTCCCGGGCCTGCGCGGCCCGGAGTTCGACGCGGCCGTGCTGGAGACGAAGCACCGGGAGTTCGTGGAGGCCGCAGACGAGGCGCTCGACAAGTCCGAGGTCGAGGGCACCCCGACCATGGCGATCAACGGCGCTCTGGTCCGGACGGACAGCCGTGGCCTCTACGACGACCGCGACCGCCTCTACCGCCGCCTCCGGAAGGCGGCCGCCACGGCGTAGGCCGTCGCGCCGACCACGCGGCGCGCACTGTCCGTTGGGGTCGGTTGCCGTCCGGCTCCGGACCGGATTTCTGACACGGGGATGTGACGGGTGAGCGGGACGGATGTGCTGGCGCGGCGGTTCGAGGAACACCGGCCCCATCTGCGGGCGGTGGCCTACCGGATGCTGGGTTCGCTCAGCGAGGCGGAGGACGCGGTACAGGAGGCGTGGCTCCGGCTGAGCCGTTCCGACGCCGACGCGGTGGAGAACCTGGGCGGCTGGCTGACCACCGTCGTCGGCCGGGTGTGCCTGGACATGCTGCGTTCGCGCACGAGCCGTCGGGAGGATCCGCTGCACGACCAGGACGGGCAGGTCCGGCTGCCCGACCCGATCGTCAGCGGGGCGGACGGCCTCGATCCGGAGCAGGCGTTCCTCCTGGCCGACTCGGTCGGCATCGCCCTGATGGTGGTCCTGGAGACGCTCGCACCCGCCGAGCGCCTCGCTTTCGTCCTGCACGACCTGTTCGCCGTGCCCTTCGACGAGATCGCCCCGGTGCTCGGGCGCAGCACGGCCGCGACGCGGCAGCTCGCGAGCCGTGGCCGCCGCAGGGTTCAGGGCGCCGTCCCCGCTCCGGATCCGGACCGGGCCCGGCTGCGCGCCGTCGCCGACGCGTTCCTCGCCGCCGCGCGCGGCGGGGACTTCGACGCGCTCGTCGCGGTCCTCGACCCCGAGGTCGTGGCACGCTCGGACGGAGGAGCGCTGCGTCCCTCCCTGGTGCGTCGCGGCGCGGCCGAGGTCGCCTCGCAGGCGATCGCCTTCGCCCGCTTCGCCGAGGTCGCGCGTCCTGCGCTGGTCAACGGGCTGCCGGGCGTGGTCGCGCTGGCGGAGGGACGGGCGTTGTCGGTCATGGCCTTCACCGTCCGGGACGACAGGATCGTCGCGCTCGACATCCTCACCGACCCCGAGCGCCTCGCGCGCATCGATCTCAGCGCCGTCGAGGCCTGACCACCCGGCCCCGCCCCGCCGCCCCGTCGGTCCCGCGTGCGGGGCGGCTCCGGCCCGGTCCGGCCTCCGCACCCACACCCCTCGGGGCTCTCGGCGTCGGCCGGTACCCACCAGGTCCTCTGCGCTGCCCGGTGGGCCGTAGGAGTCTCCGCCACGCGACCAGGCGTGCGGTCATCCCCTCGTGCCACCGCGGCACTTGAGGCGGCGCAAACCGGCGGGTTTCGGCAACTGGCGGTCCCCGTGGGGGAGCCGGTGGACAGCGGGGCCCGTTTCTCGGGCGCGGGTCCTCACCCGTCGTAACGAAGGGAATTCAGCAGGTAGTAATTAGGTGAATTCCTGACTGAATTCCCGTCAATAAGCTTCCGCATCATATCTCGATTTGATAACAACCCGCCCGGAAAGGACTGGACCTTTCCCGCGCAACGCGCGTAACTGCCTTGTTCTTATTGCAAGTTGAGTGTTCGTCAAATTATGCCGACAGGTAACGGAATGATTTCTCGATCCGCGCCCCCGTTTGTCCGAATTCTCCGCGGCATTCGTCTGGCAGGCTTCCGCGCACCCCACTAGTACGACAACGATTTGAGGTGCCCATGACAGGACGTCGCAGACGCGCTGCCACCCCCCACCGCCGCAAACCCCGGCGGTTGATACTCGCCACCGCCGCCGTGGCAGCGGGTGCGGTGATCGCCGCGGGCATCGCCTACTCCGGGCTCGGCGACGGTGCCCAGGCCGCCGGATCCGTCGAGGCCGCGGCCTCCGCTCCGGCCGCCGCCCCCGCCCGGGACCAGGAGCCGGAACCCCTTTCCGCCGCGCCGGCCAACGAGAACGCCCGCGGCATGATCTACGACGGCCTGCAGCCCGCCCCCAAGGGCGACCGCTGCGTCGGCGTCTACCGCACCGGGGACGGGCACTGCACCCACGGTCCCGACGCCCCGCCCAAGGGCGTCGACATCACCAAGGACATCCCGCCGGCCGTCAAGGAGACGGCCCCGGCGGCCGATCCGGCCAAGCCCTCCACCGACGACCCGGCCAGCAAGGAAGGCGGCGGGCGTCCTCAGGACGCGCCCGCGGCCGACGCCGCGGGCACCAAGGACGCCGCGCCCCAGCCTGCCGCAGCGGAGGGCGGCCAGGCCGTCGCCGCGGGCCCCGCGGGCCAGACGGTCCAGTGCGACGGTGACGGCAGTACCGGCAACCGCGTTCAGGTCGTGTACGTCCACGCCCCCGGCAAGGACCGTTACTCCGAGTACGTCGCCTCGTTCCGCAAGTGGGCGGCCGACGCCGACCTCATCTACTCGGCGAGCGCCAAGGAGACCGGCGGCGTCCGGCACATCCGCTACGTCACCGCCGCGGACTGCACCCCCACCGTGCTCAACATCGAGCTCCCGGCCAACGCCCTGGCCGAGTTCAGCGCGACCAACAACGCGCTGGCCGCCAAGGGCCTCGACCGCCGCGACCGCAAGTACATGATCTTCGCCGACAGCCAGGTCTACTGCGGCATCGGCACCTTCGCGGGCGACGAGCGTCCCGGCCAGGCGAACCAGAGCAACTTCGGCCCGTCCTACGGGCGCACGGACTCGGGCTGCTGGGGCGGACACACCGCCGCGCACGAGCTCGGCCACAACCTGGGCGCGGTCAACAACAGCGCCCCGAACACCAGCCGCGGCGCGCACTGCACCGACGAGTACGACGTCATGTGCTACTCGGACACCCCGTACTACCCGCAGATGCGCAACATCTGCACCAACCAGGCGTCCGAGAACATCCTGGACTGCAACCACGACGACTACTTCCACACCAGTCCCAAGCCGGGCAGCTACCTGGCCACGCACTGGAACATCGCCGACAACCAGTTCCTGATGAAGACCAAGGGCGGTGGCGGCGGCACGGACCCCGGTCCCAACCCGAATCCGACGCCCACGAAGAAGCCCAGCCCGACGCCGACGAAGCAGCCCACGGGCGGACCGACCGCGACCGCGGCCCAGATCCAGTCCGACTCGGTCGTCGTGAGCTGGCCCAAGGTCGAGGGCACCGCCTGGTACCAGGTGATGCTGAACGGCAAGCACCTGGCCTGGGTCCAGTCGCAGGTGCTGCGCATCTACAACCTCCAGCCCAACACCTCGTACTCGGTGACCGTCTCGGCCCGTGACGCCTCCGGCCGCGACAGCGGGCCCGGCAAGGCCGCGACCTTCCGTACGACCGGCGCGGGCGGCGGGGCCACCACCCCGGGCAGCCGCTACACGCTCGGCAACGGCAGCACCGGCATGGCCGCGGAGGTCTGGGGCGGGCGCACCGCCGACGGCACCGTGCTCGTCGGTGGCCGCGCCAACGGCTACGCCCAGCAGCAGTGGTACTTCGACGACGCCGGCAACGGACAGGTCCGCATCAAGTCCGCGGTCTCCGGCAAGTGCCTCCAGCCGGGCGGCTCCCCCGCCCCGGGCATGTGGGTCTCCCAGCAGCCCTGCGACAAGAACAACGGCGCGCAGGCCTGGAAGCTGACGTCCCGCGGCAGCGCGGTCACCGTCACGGACCCGAGTGGCGGCTTCGCCCTCACCGTCAGCAACCGCCCGTACTACGGGAACTGGCTGCTGGACCTCCAGCGCGCGGACGGCCGCGCGGCGCAGGCCTGGACCCTCCAGAAGTCCGGCTGAGCACTGCCGCCACGCCCGGCGCCCGGGCGCAACCCACGCCCGGGCGCCGGGACCACCCCGTGACGCCGTGATCCCGCCCCGGCGGACGGCCGCCCCGTGCGGCCGTCCGCCGGTTTCCCCTCATCTCGACCGGAGCACCCCGACGATGCGCATAAGAACCGCTCTCTCCGCCACCCTGGCCGCACTCGGTCTCATGTTCCTGCTCCCCGCTGCGGCCCATGCCCACGGAGACACTCTGAAGGTGGTGGTGACCGGACAACGCGCCGGCCACGTCACCACCGACATCACCTGGGAGAACGACGGGGACGCCGTCGACGAGACCGTCGCCGCCACCGTGAACGCGGTCAGCGTCGACGGCTCCCGCACGATGGGCCCCTGGCGCCTGGTCCGCGACCCGGCAGCCGCACCCGCCGGCTGGACCACCGCCGAGGTCCTGCCGCCCGGTACGTGGAAGGTCAGCGTCGAGGTGGGGTTCCCCGCGCTCGGGAAGGGTGAACTCGAAGTCGGTGTACCCGTGGTGGACCCGGCTCCGACCACCGGCGGGGGGACCACCGGCGGTGGCGCCACCTCCACCACCGGCGGCACTCCGGCCGTCTCCGCCCCGACTCCCGACTCCGCCTCCGGTTCCGGTGCCGCCGCGGCGACGGCCGCGGACGCGTCGTCCCCCGCTCCGGCTCCTTCCGGGACGCAGGCGGTGTCCGGCTCCGAGGGCGACGCCGTCTGGTGGACCACGGCGGGTGTCGCGGTGACCGCGCTGGCCGGAGCGGGTGTGGGCCTGCTGCTGCGCCGGCGACGGATGCGCGGCGCGTGCCGCACGTCGTAGCCGGTCGGCAGCGGGTCGGGCCGGGCTGCGCGAGCCCGGCCCGACCGGTGTGCGGCTACCGGGCGGTGGCCCCGCGGCCCGCCGCCGCCACGGTCAGGGCGAGCCGGTCCGCTGCGTGCGGGGCGCGTCCGAGGAAGAGGCTCGGCCCGATGAGATAACTGTTCCAGCGCACCACCGGTGCGGGATTCCACAGCCGGGTCGCGCGGGCCGTGGCCTCGGCCCAGGCGAGGAACTCGTCCAGCCGTCCGATGTAGTCCCAGGTCGAGCGGATGACGGCCAGGTCGAAGCCGCCCCACTGCACGGGGTCGGCGTCCCAGGTCACCGGCTCCGCGGACAGGCCCGCCGCGCCAAGGGCCTCCAGCAGCAGCGGCAGATCGGTGTCCTCGTCGAGTCCGGTGCCGCTCGTCACGACCGCGACCCTTGCCGCACCCAGGTGGTTCTTCCCCGTCCCCTCACCCCCGGCCGCCTCCGGTGCCCGTGCGGGAACCCCGGCGGCGGATCACGCGTCGTAGCGGGCGACGTCGTGCTCATGGTGCGGGACGGGAAGGGTCCGGAACGGATGGGCGGGGCATTGGCGAGGCGGACGGGCGGCGGGACGGCCCGCGGTGGGGCCGGGGGCGGGCTCGGCGGTGCGGGCGGCGGGGTCACCGGCACCGTGCGGCGCGCGGGCCGGTGGCGCGCGGCGACCGGGGCCGGGCGCGGGCGCGTCCTCGCCCCTCTCGCGCTGCTGACCGCCGCCGTGCTGGCGTTCCACTCCGCCGTGCCCAACGCGGTGGGCCGCCTCGGAAGCCTGCTGGAGGCGTTCCTGCCCTGGCTCGGCCTTGCGGTCCCGGTGCTGTTCGTGGCGGCGCTGGCACGCAGGTCGGCCGTCACGCTGGTGTCCCTGCTGCTGCCCCTGGTCACCTGGGTGTGGCTCTTCGGCGGCCTGCTCCTTCCCGCGGAGGGCGGTCCCCACCACCTCACGGTGGTCCAGCACAACGTCAGCGACGAGAACCCGGATCCGGCGGGCACCGCGGCCGCTCTGGCGGCTGCCGCGCCGGAGCTCATCGCCCTGGAGGAGCTGACGCCCCCGGCGCTGCCCGTCTATGCGGCGGCCCTGGCTCCGCGGTATCCGTACTACGCGGTCGAGGGCACGGTCGGTCTCTGGTCGACGTACCCGCTGACGGGCGTACGGCGGCTGGACATCAAGCCCGCGGGCATCGGGGAGGGCTGGAGCCGCGGCCTGCGGGCCGGGGTGACCACGCCGCAGGGCGAGATCGCCGTGTACGTCGCCCACCTGCCCTCGGTGCGCATCCGGCCGTCCGGGTTCGCCTCGCAGCTGCGGGACGAGAGCGCGCTGCTGCTGGGCGCGGCCGTCGCCGCCGAGCCGGTGGACCGGGTGGTCCTGCTCGGAGACCTCAACGGCACCGTGGACGACCGCGGGCTCGCTCCCCTGACCTCGCGGATGGGGGCTCCCCGGCGGGGGTTCGCCCTCAGCTGGCCCGCGTCCTTCCCGGTCTCCCGGATCGACCAGGTCCTGGTGCGTTCGGCGGGCGTCGCCGGGATCCGCACGCTGCCCGCCACCGGCAGCGACCACCTGCCGGTGGTCGCCCGCATCACCTGGGATCCCGCGGCCGGCTCATAGCCGGATCGCGATCTTCCCGCGTACCCGGCCGCTCCTCAGGTGCCGGATGGCGTCGGGCACTTCGGCCAGCGGGTAGGTCCGGTCCACGACCGGGGTGACGGAGCCGGCCTCGATGAGTTCCGTGAGGGCCCGCAGGTCGCTGTGGTGCTGTTCCATGACGGCGAGCGGACGCAGTCGCTGACCGACGAACGGCGACAGCAAGAGGGCGCCCAGCTGGCGTTCGTTGCCGCCGATCCACCGGCCGCCGCCCTCGCCGCCGACGATGACGAGGGTCCCGCGGGCGGTGAGGGCGCGGCGCAGCCGGGACAGCGGCCGGTTGCCCGCGATGTCGAGGACGAGGTCGTAACGGCGGCTGCCGTCGACCGGGTCCTCGCGCGTGTAGTCGACGACCTCGTCGGCTCCGATGGACCGGACCAGGTCGGTCTTGGTGCCGCTGCAGACTCCGGTGACGTGGGCCCCGAAGGCCTTGGCCACCTGCACGGCGTACGTGCCGACGCCGCCGGAGGCGCCCAGTACCAGGACGCTCTGCCCGGCCCGGACCCGGCCGGCGTCGCGCAGGGCCTTGAGGGCGGTGACGGCGGACACGGGCACGGTGGCGGCCTCTTCGAAGCCGAGGTTCGCCGGCTTCGGCGCGAGGGCGTCCTCCTTGGCGCAGGCGTACTCGGCGAACGACCCCTGGCAGCCGCCGTACACCTCGTCGCCGGGCCTGACCCGGGTGACCCCGGGCCCGACGGCCTCCACCTGTCCCGCCAGGTCCATGCCGGGTACCCGCACGCGGGGTGCCCGGAGCCCGAACACGGGGCGCAGGGCGTACGGAAGTCCGGACATGAGGTGCCAGACGCCCTGGTCGACGGCGCCGGCACGGACCCGTACGAGCACCTCGCCGGGGCCCGGGACCGGCCGTTCCAGCTCGTCGAGCCGCAGCACTTCCGGGGGGCCGTAGCGGTCCTGGACGATCGCCTTCATGCGTCTTCTCCCTCGGTGGCGCAGTACTGGAACACGGAATCGAGCGGAACGGCGAACACCCGGGCGATCTCGAAGGCCTTCTCCAGGGAGGGCGAGTAGCGGCCCTGTTCGATGGCGATGACGGTCTGCCGGGTGACGCCGATCCTGCGGGCGAGTTCGGCCTGGGTCATCTCGCCGTTGGCGAAGCGCAGGGTCCGGATCCGGTTGGTGACCCTCGTCGGCCTCACCACGGCTGGAAGCCCGTCCGGTAGGCGAAGATCTTCGCCGTGGAGGCGAGCAGCGCCGAGAGGACGAACGCCAGGTAGACGGCGTTGGCGATCCAGAACCGGTCCGCCCCGGCCATGGCGAGGACGAGTGCGGCCACGGCGCCGACGACGACGAACGACTGGCCGATGTGGTCGCCGAAGTGGTGGATCTCGCGGTCGCGCTGGTCCTTGGTCCTGCCCTCCTCCGGCGAGAGGAGCGCGACGGTGATGTGCAGCAGGACGGAGGCCGCGATGGCCGAGCCGACCGTCCACAGCAGTGCGGCCACGTACGGCTGCCGGGCGATCGGGCCGTCCCCGGACCGCCCGAAGACGACGGCCAGGTACGCCGCGTACGACACGACCGTGACCACGATCATGATCCAGGCGCGTTTCTCCTCGACTGCCACGACCACTCCCCATGTAAAGAAAACCTGACACCCGAAGTGTCAAGCAAGCCGTACACGGTGTCAATGATTCTTTACTCGCCCGTCGATCCGGGGTCTGCGGGATGCGCCGGATCCGCAGGGCCCCCGGGGTCGTCCAGGAGCTCGGGCCCGTTGTTGCGCACGTTGTTGACCGCCGTCGACACGGGGCGCACGTCGAGGCGGCCGCCGCCGGGCGCGGCGAGCAGGGCACGCAGTTCGTCCGCGTCCTGGTGGGACGGGTCGAGCCAGGCCTCGTAGTCGGCGGGGGCGAGCGCCAGCGGCATCCGTGGATGGACGCGGCCGGCCGCGTCGGTCGCCTCGGTGGTGATGATCGTGCAGGTCGCCCACCACGCGGCCGGGTCGTCGCCGTCGGCGACACCGGGGTCGCGCCAGAACTCGTAGAGCCCGGCCATCGCCATCACGGCGCCGTCCTCGGGGCGGATGAAGTACGGCTGCTTGTACGCCTTCGCCCCGGCCGAGGCGGGAACGGCCTGCCACTCGTAGAACCCGTCCGCCGGCAGCAGGCAGCGGCGCTTGGCGAAAGCACGCCGGTACGCGGGCTTCTCGTGCACCGTCTCCACCCGCGCATTGATCATCTTTGCGCCGCCGGACGGGCTCTTCGACCACGACGGCACCAGGCCCCACCGCAGGGGGCGGAGCCGGCGCTCCAGCAGCCCGCTCTCCCGGTCGGCGCGCTCCAGCACCGCCCAGACCGCGTCGGTGGGGGCTACGTTCCAGCTGGGTTCCAGCGCGTCCCCCGGGTCCGGGGGCGCGGCCTGGAAGAGGCCGGAGAGGTCTTCGGGACCGCGGGTGGAGACATATCGGCCGCACATGCCTTCCACCCTGCCATCTGTGGCGCCCTGCCGTCGGCTGCGGCGCGAACCGCGCCGCGCGGGTGGTGGCTACGCCCTACGCGGGCGGCGGACCGGCATCGTCCGGCCGCTGCACCCGGTGGACACGCAGGGCGAGTTGGAGCTCCAGGGCCCGTTCCGGTCGCTGCCAGTCACGGCCCAGCAGGCGGCCTATCCGGTCCAGACGCTGCACCACGGTGTTGACGTGCACGTGGAGGGCCTCGGCGGCCCTGGCCTGGCTCGCGCCCTCGTCGAAGTAGGTCCGGAGGGTGTGGAGGAGTTCGGTGCCGCGCTTCGCGTCGTAGTCGAGCACGGGCCCCAGGTTCCCGCGCACGTAGCCGCCGAGGTCCGTCCGGTCGCCGAGCAGCACACCGAGGAAGCCCAGGTCACCCAGGGCGGCGCCGGATCCCTCCCGGCCCAGCGCGCGCAGGGCGGTCCGGCAGCGCAGGGCTTCGGCGTGGGCCCCGGGGTACCGTCCCGGCGCCGTGACCGGGCCCGCGGAGCCGACCGTGACGGGGCGGGCGAGCGCCTGGCCCAGCTCGCCCGCGAGGCTCGCGGCGCCGGGTCCGGGGTGCTCGGTGGGCAGGACGAGGACCACGTCGTCGTGGTGCAGCCCGGCGAGGCCCTTGCGGGCGTGCGCGATCCGGGCGGCGGCGGACAGGAGCCGCTGCCGGGAAGCGGTGCCGCAGTGCAGGACGAACACCCCGTGCGGGTGGTCCGGGTCCACGCCGGCCCGGCGGGCCCGGGCCGGCAGGCTCGCCGGGTCGGCGGCGCCGGTGAGGAGGTCGCCGAGGAGTTCGCCCCGCACCCGGTCCTCCGTCTCGGCGACCGAGCGGCTCTGGAGCAGCAGCAGGGCCGTGACGACCGCGGCCCGCTCGAAGAGGCGGCGGTCGGCGTCGCCGAGGTCGGGGCGGCCGGTCAGGGCGATGCTGCCGAGCAGTTCGGGGCCCGCGAGGACGGCGCACACCCACATGCCGTCGGCGGGCACGGCGCGTCCTCCCGCCCGGGACGCGGTGACGGCCCGGGCGGGCGGCCGCCCGGAATCGGTGCCGGACCGGGCGAGTTCGGTGCCGTCGGCATCGTGGATCAGGGTGCCGCCCTGCAGGACGGTGCCGATGGCGGTGGCGACGTCGCCGATGCCGGCGCCGCGCAGCACCAGGTCGGTCAGCCGGTCGTGGGCGTCCTCGGCCCGCCGCATGGCGTCGCTGTGCGCCTCGATGGTCCGCGAGGCCTCGTTGAGGTCGACGAGCGCGCTGCGGGTCTCGTCGAGCAGGCGGGCGCTGTCGATGGCGATGGCGGCGTGGTCGGCGAGGGAGGACAGGAGGGCCACCTCGTCGGGGGTGAAGGTGCGGGCGGTGCGGTCCGCCGCGTACAGGACGCCGATCACCCGGTTGCCCAGGCGGAGCGGGACGCCCAGGATGGCCCGTAGCCCCTCCTCCGCGACGGCGCCGTCGATCGTCGCGGTGTGCCGGAAGCGCCGGTCGTCGCGGTAGTCGCCGGTGGAGTAGGGGCGGGCCGTCTTGGCGACCAGACCGCCGAGGCCCTCCCCCATGCCGAGGCGGACCTGCTGGAAGGCGGCGGAGACCGAGCCGTCGGTCACCCGCATGTAGGTGTCGCCCGCGTCGTCGTCGTTGAGGGACAGGTACGTCACGTCCGTGCCGAGGAGCAGCTTGGCGCGGTGGACGATGGCCTTCAGCACGGCGTCCAGGTCCCTGAGCCGGGCCAGGTCCCCGGCGGTGTCGAAGAGCGCGGCCAGTTCGGCCTCGCGGCGGCGGTGCTGGCCGAGCGTGCGGCGGATGCGGAGCGCGACCCGGGTGGCCTCGGCGACCACGGCCGCCTCGGCGTCTTCGAGGTGGGAGCCGCTGGCCGGCGCGGCGGGCGGTGCGAACTGCTCGGCCGGCGCGCCCCGGTCGAGCAGGTCCAGCAGGTGGTGCAGGTGCCGCAGCGCGGTCCAGGACTGCCCGGTGCCGGTGCCGGTTCGAGGGCCCGTTCCGGTGCCGGTGCCGGTACTCGCGGTGTTTCCGGTGGTGGGCATCGGGCGCTCTCCGTCGTGGTGGTGGACTCGGTGGGGCCGGGCCGGGCAGGGCGGCGGGCACTGCCGGGCGCCGGGCCAGGCAGCGCCCACGGTGTCGGCGCCCGGTGTTCCAGTGCCCGGTGCCCGTCTGCGGTTCAGTTGTCGGCCGGCACCGCTTCGTACCCGGTCCCGCGCGGGGTGGGGACCGTGCCGCCTGCCGGGGCGTGTTCGCGGGCCAGGCTACGCCCGCGGGTCTCCTTGGCGACCAGCACGGTCAGCGTGGTGACCGCTGCCGCGGCACCCAGGTAGACCGAGACCGGTATGGAGGAGTCGTAGTCCTTGAGCAGGGCCACGGCGACGATCGGGGCGAGCGCGCCGCCGACGACGGAGGCGAGCTGGGATCCCATCGAGGCACCCGAGTAGCGGACCTCGGTGGCGAACATCTCCGAGATGAAGGCGGCCTGCGGCCCGTACATCGCGCCGTGCAGGAGGAGCCCGACGGTCACGGCGGCCACGATCACCGGGAAGGACCGGGAGTCGAGCAGGGCGAAGAAGGCGAACGCCCAGCCGATCATGCCGACGGAGCCGATGAGGGTGACGGGGCGGCGGCCGATCCGGTCGGAGAGGGCGCCCCACGCCGGGATGGCCGCGAAGTGGACGGCTGAGCCGATCAGGACGGCGTTCAGGCCGTCGCTCTTGGGGAGCCCGAGGTGGCTGGTGACGTAGACGAGGAGGAAGGCGGTGATGACGTAGTACGAGATGTTCTCGCCGAGGCGGGTGCCGATCGCGGTCAGGACGCCGCGCCAGTTCGTACGGAACACCTCCGTCACGGGCGGTTTCGCCCCGACACCGGCGGCGGCCCGCTGCGCGGCCTTGGCCTGCGCCTCCAGGAAGACCGGGGACTCCGACACGGATATCCGGATCCACAGGCCGATCATCACGAGCACGCCCGAGAGCAGGAAGGGGATGCGCCAGCCCCAGGCGAGGAAGGCCTCGTCGGACTGGACGGCGGCGAGGAGCGCCAGTACGCCGGTGGCCAGCAGGTTGCCGCCGGGCGCCCCCGCCTGCGGCCAGGAGGCCCAGAAGCCGCGGTTCCTGTCGTCACCGTGCTCGGAGACGAGCAGCACCGCGCCGCCCCACTCCCCGCCGAGCGCGAACCCCTGGATCAGGCGCAGGAGCGTGAGGAGGACGGGGGCGCCGACGCCGATGCTCGCGTGGGTGGGCAGCAGGCCCATGGCGAAGGTCGCGCCGCCCATGAGGAGGAGGCTGAGGACGAGGAGCCGCTTGCGGCCGATCTTGTCGCCGTAGTGGCCGAAGACGAGACCGCCGAGGGGGCGGGCCGCGAAGCCGATCGCGTAGGTGAGGAAGGCGAGGAGGGTGCCGACCAGCGGTTCGCTCTCGGGAAAGAACAGCTCGTTGAAGACCAGCGCGGCGGCCGAGCCGTAGAGGAAGAAGTCGTACCACTCGATGGTGGTGCCGATCAGGCTCGCTGCGACGATTCTCCGGATGCCGGACGGGGCCGGTGCGGCGGCCGATACGGGGGAGGTCATGTGCACCACTTCCGGGGTCTGCGGGGACGTTCCGTGTGGCCACACCGTAGAAGCCCGCAGGTCGGCGGCGTATGTGGCGGGCACTCACATTCGGGTACCGGCCGGTGTGGGAGTCCACCACGCTCCCGCCGCCGACGCCGGAGGGGTCATGGGCACGGCGTGGCGAGGGCGGAGCACTCCCGGGCTGGGTCATGATCGGCTGCGTGAGGACCTCCGGACGTCTGACCGCCTTCGCCCTCGCGGGCCTGCTCGCCGCACTTCCCGCATGCTCGCAGTCCAGCGGCCGCGGCAGCAGCGGGGCGGGGGCACCGAGGGCCAAGGACAGCGCTCGGACGGAGGCGTCCGGCACGGTGTTCCGGGGCGGGCGTCCCGGTGCCGCAGGCGCCGGTGACCCGTACTTCCCCCAGCTCGGCAACGGCGGCTACGACGTCACCCACTACGCCCTGACCCTGGACTACGACCCCGGCAACGGCCGTCTCAAGGGCACTGCGGAGATCACCGCGAAAGCCACCGCGGACCTGAGCGCCTTCAATCTCGACCTCCTCGGCATGGAGGTGCTGGGTGCCACGGTCGACGGCGGCACGGCGCAGGTCCGCCAGGACGGGCCGGAGCTGACCCTGCAGCCGCGCCATCACCTCAGGAAGGGCGCCGCCTTCCGCAGCGTCGTGCACTACGCGGGCACGCCGGAGTCGATCACCCACGACCACGGGTGGCGCGAGGGCTGGTTGAGGACGGCCAAGGGAGCGGTCGCGTTCGGTGAACCGACGGGCTCGATGTCCTGGTTCCCCGGCAGTCATCACCCCTCGGACAAGGCCTCCTACGACATCACCATCACCGTCCCCAAGGGGGTGCAGGCGATCTCCAACGGGCAGCTTCGCGTCCGGCGCACCAGCGGCGACCGCACCACCTTCCACTGGCACCAGGCCGAGCCCATGGCCAGCCATGTGGCGACGGTGGCCATCGGCAGCTACGACATCAGGACCTCCCGCACCCGATCGGGCGTACCGGTCGTGTCGGCGATGGACACGACCGCGGACATGGACGAGGAGGACGGAGCGGTCCTCGGCCGGTTCCCCGAGATCATGGAATGGGCCGAGAGGAGGTTCGGTCCCTACCCCTTCGCCGCCGCCGGGCTGATCGTCGATCAGGCGGCCGACGTGCCCTACGCCCTGGAGACGCAGACCAGGCCGACCATTCCGGCCGGCATCTTCCACACCACCAACGTGGTGCACGAACTGGCCCACCAGTGGTTCGGCAACTCCGTGACCCCGCGGACCTGGCGGGACATGTGGCTCAACGAGGGTTTCGCGACCTACGCGGAATGGCTTTGGACCGAGGACCACGAGGGGGCCAGCGCCCAGGACCACTTCGACCGGAACCACGCCAAGGCCGCGGACGACGACGAGTGGGATTTCCCGCCCGCCGATCCGCCGAGCGCCTCGGACATCTCCGGCCAGCCGGTGTACGTGCGCGGCGCGATGGTGATCCACAAGATCCGCCAGGCCCTGGGCGACGAGGGCTTCCGCACCCTGGTGCGGGGCTGGACCCTGCGCCACCGGCACGGCCACGCCTCGACGGACGACTTCACCGCGTACGTGGAAGCCGCGGCCGGCCGTGACCTCGACTCGATCTGGGACTCGTGGCTCCACGGCCACGGCAAGCCCGCGTGACGGGGGCGACGCGGTGTCAGGTCCTGATGCGCCGGCGCGCGGTCCCGACGAGGTTCATGTACTTGTCCCAGTCCCAGACGGTCCCGGGGTCGTCGTGCGTGGACAGCGGGACCTCGACGTGGCCCAGGATGTGGTCCCGGTCGACGGGCACGTCGTACTTCGCGCAGATCGTGGCCGTGAGGACGGCGGACGCCTCGTACATCCCGTCGGTGTACACGGGCTGATCGGTCCATCCTTCGTGCTCGATGCCGATGCTCCGGTAGTTGTACCAGACGCTGCCCGAGTGCCAGGCCACGTCGCGCTCGCGCACGCACTGGGCGATGCGGGTGCCGGTTGCGCTGATCATGTAGTGCGCGGACACCCTCTCGGTGTCGTCCCGGAACTTGGCGAACATGACCGGCAGGGTGTCCGTCGTCAGGTGGATGACGACGTATTCGATGGGGTACGCCTCGGGGCGGTCGGAGGCCGTGTAGTTCGACTCGGATGCTTCGACCCAGACGGCGGGGGCGTAGTCCACCGACCGGTCCGGTCGAGGCGCCGCAGGCGGCCCAGCGGCGACGGGGGCCTTGCGTCCGGGGCGCGGCAGTGCAGGTTTCGCCTCCTCCTCGGGTCTCATCAGCTGGGGCAGCCCGACGGCGGCCAGAGCCGTACCCGCCGTGCCGGCGGCACCCCACAACAGCCGTCGACGACTCAGCGGGCTGTCTTCCATGGCCACTCCTCATGAAGTCGAGCAGGCAGGCAGAGGACGACGCGCCGCGCATCCCGCAATCACGATGCGGGGGCGGCACGTCCCGTAATCTGATGCTTCACCAGTGCCCACACCGCGGCAACCGGTCCTCCACCACTCGGCGCACGCCCTCGCGCTGACCAGCCCCGTCCTCGCCGGAGCGCGCTACTCCACGCGCTCGGCGCGTATGAGTCGTTCGAGCTCGCCGACTCGACCGGGTGGTCATGCGATCGCGACGGCGACATCGGCGGTGACATCTCAGGTCGGCCCTCCCTCCCCGGCGCCCCCGGAAACACGTGCCGAGAAATTGACGCAGCAACCACTGCGCACCTCCTCTCAGTCGACTGGGCGCGGCGCGCATGCCCTGTGCCCATACTGAAATGAGGGGAGGAACGGGGAGGGACCGACATCTGACGACGAAGGCTGCCGCCGAGGAGGCGAGCCGCAATGACAGTGGAGCAGTTGTCACACGCTGACAAGGGTTTCCTGGAGCAGATGGAGGATGCCAGTCGGCGCTACGCGAGCCGTACCGGAGAACGCGGCGGCCGCATGGCGGCGCTCGAGCAGCAGGGCATCCTCTACGCCGACACCCCGGAACGGGTCAGCAGCAGGCTGAACCGTCTGGGCGTCGACTGGGCGATGGCCACCGCGATCGAGCGGACACCGGCGGCCGCCACGACCGGGACCAGCCTGGATCTGGACCGCGAGCTGGTCGGCACCGACCTGTTGATGCTTGAACGGTTCATGGGCCGCAACGATCTCATCGGAATCGACTACCTCGAAGGCGGCTTCCTCGCCGCCCGCTCGATCGGCCGGATAACCGTCCGCAGTCCTGGTTCGTCCCACCACGGAACCGGTTTCCTGGTGTCCCCCTCACTGCTGATGACGAACAATCACGTGCTGGGCTCCGCCGAGGAGGCGGCCGCCGGAGTGATCGAGTTCAACTTCCAGGCGGGCCTGGACGGGCAGCCGCTCGTTCCGGTCGTCTTCGCGCTCGATCCGCACCGCTTCTTCGTCACCCACCGTGACCTCGATTTCACCGTGGTGGCCGTCTCAGACCGCTCCCAGGACGGTCAGCCGCTGACGGCTTTCGGGAGACTGCCGCTCAAGGAAGCTCAGGGCAAGGCCGTCATCGGGGAACTCGTCAACATCATCCAGCACCCCAACGGCGAGCCCAAGCAGCTCGCCCTCCGGGACAACCAGATCGTGGACGTGCTGGAGGACTTCGTGCACTACTCGGCCGACACGGCGCGCGGCTCCTCGGGTGCTCCGGTGTTCAACGACCAGTGGGAGGTCGTGGCACTGCACCACGCCGGTGCTCCCCGCAGGGACCACGACGGCAACGTGCTGGCCGTCGACGGAACCCGCTGGCATCCGAGCATGGGAGAACACCGGGTGGACTGGATGGCCAATGAGGGCGTGCGGGTCAGTCGCATCCTCGGCACGATCCAGCAGTTCCCTCTGTCCGGCACCGCCGCCGCGCTCCGCGCGGAGCTGTTCGCGTCCGGCTCCTCCCTGCATCCCGTGGAAGTCTCGCCGCCGACGGTCCCGGCGTTCCTGACGGGTCGGACGAACGGCGCCGCGCCCAGGAACGTGACGGTGGACGGCAGCGGCGGGCACCACGCCACGACAGGATCGGTCAGCTGGAGCGTCCCCCTGCGCATCAGCGTCAGCCTCGACGAGAACACCGGCACCGGCACCGGCACCGGCACCGACGGTCTGCAGCCCCGGGCCGCATCGCCTGCCGTGGTCACGGCGCCGGCCGGGATCGGACGTATCGACGGTCAGTCGCCCGCCGAGCGGGACCTGGCGGCCGCCATGGTCAACCTCGCGGCCTTCAGTGACCGCCCCTACTACGACGAGGCCTCGGACCTGGCCGCACGCGACGCCTACTACGCGGGCATCCATGTCGGGAACCCCACGAGCCTGCGCCTCGCGCTGGCCGAGCACCTGGAGTCCACGCACCAGCGCCGGCCCGCGTACAAACCGATGCGCCTGCTCTACCCATGGGTGGACCTGCACCCCGACGAGAAGCTGCACGGAATCTATTCGGGCAAGGGCTTCACTCCGGAGGAGCTCATGGAGGCCGACGCGGCGGTGGAGGCCGCCCGAATAGGGCGCTGGCAGGAGTTCATGCTCCACGAGAGCGCACCCGGTCCGGAAGCCGTCGAAGCCGAGCTCGACCGCCTGGAGGCGTCGCTGCCCTTCAACTGCGAACACGTCGTGCCCCAGTCATGGTTCGCGAAGAAGGAGCCCATGCGCGGAGACCTGCACCATCTCTTCGCCTGCGAGTCGACGTGCAACAGCTTCCGCGGGAACATCCCCTACTTCGACTTCCCGGACTTCGACGAGGCCGTTCGGCACGACTGCGGGCGCCGGGATCCGGGGAGGTTCGAACCCTCGGAGGGCAAGGGGCCGGTCGCCAGGGCGACGCTCTACTTCCTGCTCCGCTACCCCGGCAGGATCGGCGACGAGGCGCGCGAACTCCAGCGGGCCGGCCTCGAAATGCTGCTGAACTGGCACAGGGACCACCCGGTGGAGGTCTACGAGCAGCACCGCAACGCGGCGATAGCCGAGATGCAGGGCAACCGCAATCCGCTGATAGACCATCCGGAGTGGGCCGAGGAGATCGACTTCGCTGGTGCGTGGACCTGAACGGAGGCGTGGTCTCGGCAGGTGGAAGAACGAGGTGTCCATGGGGGAGGTTGCAGGCGCGCCGGGTATCGTCGCCCCGACGAGGGGGAGACGAGACCGATGACTTCAGGTACGCCCGCCCAGGACGGGCCGGCCCGCACCTTCTCCGTCGGGGGTGAATTCCCGGTGTCCCGGATCGGGTTCGGCGCCATGCGCCTGCCGACCTGGCCCCCTACCGCCAGGGACGAAGCGATCGCGGTGGCCCGGCGCGCCGTCGCCCTGGGGGTCGGTCTGATCGACACCGCGCACCTCTACGGATGGGGTGCGAACGAGGAACTCCTCGCCGAGGCCCTGCACCCGTACCCGGACGGCCTGCTGGTCACCACCAAGGCCGGCGTCGTCCGCACCGGGGGCCCCGAGGGGTGGGCCTATGACGCCGACCCGGCCAGTCTGCGCGTACAGGTCGAGCACGGACTGCGCCGCCTCCGTACGGAACGGATCGGCCTGCTGCAACTGCACCGCATCGACCCGAAGGTGCCCCTCGCCGAGCAGGTGGGCGCGCTCCACGAGCTCCGGCTGGCAGGGAAGATCGGGCACATCGGGCTGTCGGAGGTCAGCGTCGAACAGCTCGCCGAGGCCCGGCGGACGGCCGAGATCGCGAGCGTGCAGAACCGCTACAACCTCATGGACCGGCAGTACGAGCCCGTCCTCGAGGCCTGCGAGGCCGCGGGGATCGCCTTCCTGCCCTGGCGTCCCGTCGCCGCGGCAGCGCCCGGCAGGGCCGTGGAACTCGCCGCTGTCGCCGCCGAACTCGGGGCCACGACACCGCAGCTCCTCCTCGCCTGGCTGCTCACCCGCTCGCCCGTCATGGTGCCGATCCCCGGCACGGCCTCGCTCGCCCACCTCGCGGAGAACGTCGCCGCGACCGGTTTCCGGCTGAGCCGGGCGCAGCTCGACCGTCTCGAAGCCCTGGCCGCGCCCACGGTGGCGTGAGCCTCCCGCCCCCGGCGTGTCGATAGTCTGACCGGGGGCCGGCCTTCGGGCGGTCGGCTCAGGGGAAGAAGCGAGTGGGTGTGGGGGATCAGTTGACGCAGGTGCCGAGGATGCGGCTGGACGAGCTGCTGGACGAGCTCCAGGTACGCATCGACGAGGTGCGCGGCACCCGGGACCGGGTGCACAGCCTGCTGGAGGCCGTCGTGTCGGTGGGGCGGGAACTGGATCTCGCCCAGGTGCTCCGGCGCATCGTGGAGGCGGCCGCTCTGCTGGTGGACGCCGAGTACGGCGCCCTGGGCGTGATCGGCCCCGACGGGCGGACCCTCGCACAGTTCCTGACCGTGGGGCTCAGCGATGAGGAGATCGCGGCCATCGGCCCGCTGCCGGCCGGCCACGGCCTGCTCGGCGAGGTCATCCACCATCCGGAGCCCCTGCGCCTGACCGATCTCGGGGCGCACCCGTCCTCCCACGGTTTTCCGGCCCATCACCCGCCCATGCGCACGTTCCTCGGGGTGCCGATCCGGGTCCGCGACGAGGTGTTCGGCAACCTCTACCTGACCGACAAGCGGGGCGGGGTCGACTTCGACACCGAGGACGAGACGGTGATCTCCACCCTCTCGGTGGCGGCGGGCGTGGCGATCGACAACGCGCGGCTCTACGAGGGGGCGCAGCGTCAGCAGCGATGGCTGCGGGCCAATGCGGAGATCACCGGGAGTCTGCTGTCCGGGAGTTCACGCCCGGAGGTGCTGGAACTCATCGCCCGCCGCGCCCAGGAGATCACCGCGGCACGGCTCGCACACATCGCCGTCCCGGTGGACGGCGTCGACGGTCTGGTCGTGGAGTACGTGGCGGGCACGGACGGAGCCGCGTGCCAGGGCCTCGTCGTCCCCTTCGAGGGGACGCTCTCCGGAGCCGCGCACCGGGCGGGGAGGCCCGTGACGGCATTGCAGGTCTCGGACGACGGGCGCTTCGCGACCGTGGATCCGTCGCAGGGACGGGACGGAGCCGGACGGGACGGAGCCGGACGGAACGGAGCGGGACGGGACGGAGCGGGACGGGACGGAACCGGACCGGCCGTGGCGGTTCCGCTGGGCACCTCGGGCGGGGAGGGCCGGGGCGTACTGCTGCTCTCGCGCTCCGCGGGGGAGCCGGCGTTCGGCGAGGGCGAACTGGAGCCGCTCGTCGCTTTCGCGGGCCAGGCCGCGATCGCTCTGGAACTGGCGGAGCGGCGTCGGGACGCCGAGCAGATAGCGCTGCTGGAGGAACGTGACAGGATCGCCCGCGACCTGCACGATCTGGCCATCCAGCGGCTCTTCGCCACCGGCATGACCCTGCAGAGCGCCGCCCGGCTCGTGGAGCACGAGGGCGCCGCCGAACGGGTCGGCCGGGCGGTCGACGACCTGGACGAGACGATCAAGATCATCCGGTCGACGATCTTCGGGCTCCGCACCAAGGACCGCGAGAGCGGGCCCGGGCTGCGGGCCCGTGCCGCCCGGGCCGTCGGCTACGCCGCCACCTCCCTGGGCCATCCGCCGCGGCTGACCATGGAAGGGCTCCTGGACACCGATGTCCCTCCGCAGATCGCCGACCACGTGGTCGCGGTGCTCGGGGAGCTCCTCAGCAACGCCGCCCGCCACGCGCGGGCGACCCGCGTCGACGTGAACCTCAGGGCCGCGGGGGGCGAGGTCGCGCTGGCCGTGTCGGACAACGGCACGGGCATCCCCGCGGAGGGGCGCAGGAGCGGTCTGCGCAACCTCGACGAGCGGGCACAGGTCGTGGGCGGGAGCTTCACCGTCGAGACTCCCGAGGAGGGCGGCAGCCGGCTCGTGTGGCGGGCACCGCTCCCCCGGAGCGGCTGAGGAAGCCGGTGAGGCGGCGCACTGCGCTGAACGGCACCGTGGCGGCACTGCGCCGAACGGCGCGGCGCGAGCGGCGCGGCGCTGCAGCCGGGCGGCTACGGTGCCGCCTCCAGCCGGAAACCCGTGACGAGATCCGGGCGGATCCGCAGGGTACCGGTCATCGGCTGTCCCACCCAGGGGCGCAGCAGGTCCGCGTACCGGTCGGTCTCCTCGGCGTCGAGCACTGATCGGGCGTAGCCGGTGACGACGACGCTCCACCCGAGGTGGGTGTCCGGGTCGATGGCATCCGCTTCGTACGCCACCACCACGCCCGGGACGTCGGCGGGTGCCGCCAGGGAAGCCAGTGCTCCGCCCTCGTGGATCCGGATGATGATGTCCTCGCCCTCGACGAGGTGGTTCACCGGCCGTACGGCAGGCAGCGCGTGCTGGGTGAAGACGATGCGTCCCAGCGACACGGTGGCGAGGAGCCTCAGGGCCTCGGCCCTGTCGACCTCCCGCATGCGGCGGGCGGACATCGCTCCACCGGTCCGGCCGGCGGGTCGCCGTTCGCCTTCCTGATCCATGATCCGTACCTTCATCCGGCCCCGCTCGGTCCTACGGCATCCGACGTTCCAGCCTCCCTCTCGCTCCACCGGTGGGAACAGGGCCGAACGGACCCCTTCCGTACCCCGTTTCCGGAAGCCCCCGCGATCACGAGACGACGAACTTCAGCTCCCGGTCGGCAGCGAGCACTCGCATCGGTTTGATCACACGGGGCGGTACGTCGCACAGGAGGAGCCGAGTGCCGGCCGCACGACAGTGCCGGTCGAAGCAGGTGAGGAGGTCGACGCCCGCACTGTCGCAGAAGGAGAGCCCGCACAGGTCCAGGACGATGGTGCGGTGGCCGGACCGGGCGCGTTCGCGCAGGCGCGGCCCCACCTGTTCGGCCGTGTGGAAGTCGAGCTCTCCGGCCAGGGCGATTCTCAGACCGTGGTCGTCCCGTGCCACGGTCCTCAGGTCGATCAAGGCGCTCTGCATGACGTCCTCCGCGCTGCGTGCGGCTCTGTGGAGTCGCGCCGTCCCCGTCCTCCCTCAGTTCATCCGCTGCCGCGGCCGCCGGGGAAGGCCCGGCAGTCCTTCCGGACAGGGCCGAAGGTCCCCTTCGCAGGGACCGGTCGGTACCTGCCGCACGGAGCCTCCCCGTCCGATGAGGGCCGATCGGCCCTGTCCGTTCGCCCTGTCCGGCGGGCAGGATGCCGTTGTTCGTGCGTCAAGGGACGAACCCAGGCGAAGGAGTTGCGTCATGACCGGCAGTAGTGCCCCCTCCCCCGCGGCGGAGCCCATCCGGGTCTTCCTTCTCGACGACCACGAGGTCGTGCGCCGGGGCGTGCACGACCTGTTGGACGCCGAGCCCGATCTGACCGTGATCGGAGAGGCGGGCACGGCGGAACAGGCACTGATCCGCATTCCGGCGCTGCGTCCCCAGGTCGCGGTCCTGGACGTACGGCTCCAGGACGGCGACGGAGTGAGCGTGTGCCGTGAGCTGCGCTCCCGGATGCCCGAACTGGCCTGCCTCATGCTCACGTCGTTCGACGACGAGGAAGCCCTCCTGGACGCCGTGATGGCGGGGGCCTCCGGCTACGTCCTGAAACAGATCACCGGCACCGACCTGGTGACCGCCGTGCGGACCGTGGCCTCGGGCCAGTCGATGCTCGACGCCGGGGCGACCAGCCGGCTGATGGCCCGCATGCGGGGGGAGGTGCCCCAGGAGGAGCAGGTCCCGGGGCTTCCCGGCTTCACGGAGCGGGAGAAGGAGATCCTCCTCATGGTCAGCGAGGGGCTCACCAACCGGGAGATCGGCAAGCGGCTCTACCTGGCGGAGAAGACCGTCAAGAACATCATCTCGCGGTTGTTCGTCAAGCTCGGGGTGGAGCGGCGGGTCCAGGCCGCCGTGATCGCCAGCCACGCCCTGACCCCGCCCGGGGGCCGTCACCCCGCTCCCTCCCCGGCCTCGTCCCGGGAATAGGGGCCACCCGGAGGTCGTCGGCGCGTCAGTGGTGCGGGACGACGGCGACGGGGCAGGTCGAGTGGTGCAGGACCGCGTGGGCCACCGATCCGGTACGCGGTCCCAGTGCCGACTCCCGGATCCGGCGGCCGACGACGAGCAGTCGGGCGTCCGACGCGGCGGACAGCAGCACGTGCCCGGCGCTGCCCTGCTGCACCTGCGCGACTACCTCCACCTCGGGATACTTCGCCTTCCACGGCTCCAGTGCCTGCTCCAGCGCGGCCTTCTCGAACGGTTCCAGCCCGCCGAACTGCTCGGCGACCCACATCGACCCGGGGCTGTAGGCGTAGACCGGGGGCAGGCTCCAGGCGCGAACCGCGCGCAGTGGCGCTCTGCGTGCCGCGGCCGCCTCGAAGGCGAAGCGCAGTACGTCGGCGGATTCCTCGGCGCCACCCTGCTGGCCGACGACCACCTCGCCCCCGGCGGCCCCCTCGTCTCCGGCGGCCCCGGGCGTGGCGATGCCGTCCCGGGCGCGCACGGAGACGACGGGGCACTCGGCGGAGGCGATCAGCTGCTGTCCGTAGGAGCCCAGCAGGAAGCCGGCGAGAGCGCTGTGCCCACGCGTGCCGAGCACCAGCATCTCCGCGACCTTGGCGGCGCGCAGCAGGGCCGGCACGGGGACGTCCGGCACCACTTCCGCGGTGAGGGAGAGCCGCGGGTGGCGTCGGGTGAGCTCCGCCCGCGTCCCGTCCACGATCTCCTGGGCACGGCGGGCCTCGACGCCGCGGTCCTGGACGACCGGGACGGCCAGCGGCTGCCACAGCCAGGCGTGGACCACGTGCACGTGCAGGTCGCGGCGTACGGCTTCCTCGGCGGCCCAGCCGGCCGCGGCCCGGCTCTCGGGGGAGCCGTCCACGCCGACGACGAGGGTGCGCTTCATGGTGCTGTCCTCCGTACTGATGCGCGAGGCATCGGGGTCGATGGCCGGAACGGGTGGCGCGGGCCGGGGGAAGGACCGGGCGCCACCGGGATTCACCTTCCCCGGGCCGGGCAGGTGCGCGAAAGGGCCGACGGTCCCTCCCCCAGGGCCGGTCCTCCCCTCCCGGGTCCACCCGGGCGGCGCGCAGGGTGTCGGCATCGGCCCGGTCGCCGGAAGTCCCTCGCCCTCGGCCCCGCCTGCACCCTCGGCCTCACCCTCACCCTCACCCTCAGGAGCGGACATGACCGCGTTGACCACGCATTCCGTCGCGGAGCTGGACGCCCACTGGCGCGCCGCCAACTACCTGGCGGTGGGCCAGATCTACCTCATGGCCAATCCCCTGCTGACCGAACCGCTCAGGCCGGAGCACATCAAACCGCGGCTGCTCGGCCACTGGGGCACCTCCCCGGGCCTGAACCTGGTGCACACCCACCTCAACCGCGTGATCAAGGAGCGTCCGCTGGAGGCCCTGTGCGTCTGGGGTCCGGGGCACGGCGGCCCCGCCGTGCTGGCCAACTCCTGGCTTGAGGGGACGTACAGCGAGTGCTACCCGGACGTTCCGCGCGACGCGGGCGGCATGGCAGCGCTGTTCCGGCAGTTCTCCTTCCCCGGCGGCGTACCCAGCCATGTGGCCCCGGAGACGCCCGGGTCCATCCACGAGGGCGGGGAGCTCGGATATGCCCTCGCCCACGCCTATGGAGCCGCGTTCGACCGGCCCGGCCTGCTGGTCGCCTGCGTCATCGGCGACGGCGAGGCGGAGACCGGGCCGCTGGCCGCGTCCTGGCATGCGAACAAGTTCCTCGACCCGGTCCACGACGGCGCGGTCCTGCCGATCCTGCACCTCAACGGATACAAGATCGCCAACCCGACGGTGCTGGCCCGGATCCCCGAGGCCGAGCTCGATGCGCTGCTGCGCGGCTACGGCCACGAGCCCCTGTACGTCACCGGCAGCGACCCCGCCCAGGTGCACCAGGCCATGGCGCGCGCGATGGACCACGCCCTGGACCGCATCGCCGCCATCCAGCGCGGGGCGCGGGCGGCCGGCACCGGCGCCGGCCGGGAGTACCCCCGCTGGCCGATGATCGTGCTGCGCACCCCGAAGGGCTGGACGGGGCCCGCGAGCGTCGACGGCGACCCGGTCGAAGGCACATGGCGTTCCCACCAGGTCCCGCTCGCCGGGGTGCGCGAGAATCCCGCGCACCTGAAGCAGCTGGAGGACTGGCTGCGCTCGTACCGGCCGGAGGAACTCTTCGACGCCGAGGGCCGCCCGGTGGCCCAGGTCCTGGCCTGTGTCCCGGCGGGCGACCGTCGCCTGGGCGCCGTACCGTACGCGAACGGGGGCCGGCTGGTGCGGCCGCTCCCCCTGCCCGAGCTCGACGCGCACGCCGTCCCGGTCGACAAGCCGGGGCGCACGCTGCACGAACCGACCCGCGTCCTCGGGCACTTCCTCACGCAGGTCATGCGGGACACGGCCGGCCGGAGGGACTTCCGGGTCGTCGGACCGGACGAGACCGCCTCCAACCGGCTGGACGACCTGTACGAGGCCACCGGCAAGGCCTGGCAGGGCATCACGGAGGCCACCGACCGGAACCTCTCGCGCGACGGCCGGGTCATGGAGATCCTCTCCGAACACGTCTGCCAGGGCTGGCTGGAGGGCTACCTCCTCACCGGCCGCCACGGCCTGTTCTCCACGTACGAGGCCTTCGCGCACATCGTCGGCTCCATGGTCGGCCAGCACATCAAGTGGCTGAAGACCTCGCGCGAACTGTCCTGGCGGGCGCCGATCGCCTCCCTCAACTACCTGCTCACCTCACACGTCTGGCGCCAGGACAACAACGGCTTCTCACACCAGGACCCGGGCTTCGTCGACCACGTGCTCAACAAGAGCCCCGAGGTCGTCCGGGTCTATCTGCCGCCGGACGCCAACACCCTCCTCGCGGTGGCCGACCACGCCCTGCGCAGCCGCGACCAGGTGAACGTGGTCGTCGCCGGCAAGCAGCCCTGCTTCGACTGGCTCGGGATCGACGAGGCGCGTACGCACGTGGCGCGCGGCGCCGGCACATGGCAATGGGCCGGCACCGACGACGGCTCCCGCGAGCCCGATGTCGTCCTCGCCTGCGCCGGCGACGTCCCCACCATGGAAGTGCTGGCCGCCGCGGCCCTGCTCCGCGAGCACCTCCCCTCGCTGGCCGTCCGCGTCGTCAACGTCGTCGACATCGCCCGCCTGATGCCCCACGGGGAACACCCGCACGGCATGACGGACCCCGAGTACGACGCCCTGTTCACGACGGACCGGCCGGTGATCTTCGCCTACCACGGCTACCCGTGGCTCGTGCACCGCCTCGCCTACCGACGCAGCGGCCACCCCCGGCTGCACGTGCGCGGGTACAAGGAGTCCGGCACGACCACGACCCCGTTCGACATGGTGGTGCGCAACGACATGGACCGCTACCGACTGGTCATGGACGTCATCGACCGCGTCCCCGGCCTCACGGGCCGCGCCGACTGGCTGCGCCGGTCCATGGCCGACCGGCGCGTCCGCCACCACGCCTGGATCCGCGAACACGGCACGGACCTTCCGGAGGTCGTGAACTGGTCCTGGCCGTACTGATCAGGGCCGTTCAGCGCACGTGGCAGGGGGAGCGGAGTCCGCTCGGCAGGACGGACAGCGCTGTCACAGGTGCTCGAAGCAGCGGGTCCACGACGTCGCCCGGCCCGCGTGCGGGCGCTTCCGACAGCGGTGCCAGGAGCGGCTGTTGTGTCGCGAAGTACTCGCCGATCGTATGGTTCCGGGAGCGGATGCGTCGGTTGTCGTCCTCCTGGTCCCACCGGTCGATCACGGCGTTGAGCTCGGTGAGCGTGACGACGTCGGGAACGCGGTCCAGCGTTCGGCCTCCGCCCGGCGGCGTGAGAGACCCGGCACCTGGGCAACGGCAGCCCTGAGGTTGTCGTAGCGGACCTTCCCGGTCGGCACCCCGACCAGCGCGTTGAGAGCGTGGACGTGGCCCTCGAAGAACGCGCGCTGCCCCGCCGAGGCGAAGACACCAGCGGGACCTGGACGGCCGGATGTCCAAGTCCTGGCGCAAGAAGATCATCGAGGCCAACGTCTGCATGCCGCTCGGATGGCGCGGCTGCGCCCTCGCCTCGGCGATTTCGGGAATGCTGCTCGCGACCTTCCGGAGCGGCGCGAAGAACAACGCGATCCGGCACTTCATGTGGCAGGCGAGCCTGACCTTCTACTTCGGTGCACGAGCGGCCAAGGGCGCAGAAACGCGCATGAATGGTGCCAGACCGGACGCGACACCCACATCGACCAGCACAACAACTCCGTCGCCCGCATCTTTGCCGTGCGGAACTGGTGGGCCATGCTGAGCTGGTACACCTGGGGCGTGGTCTGGGTGAGCCTCTACTTCTTCGCACGCGTCTACTACTACGCCAACGGCGTGCTGCGGAGAAATCAGGAAGGGAACCTTTGATCACCACACAATCCCCGCGCCGCGGACCGTTCGTGGTCCTGGCCGTCATCGTCGGCTGCGTCACCGGGCTCGCTCTGCCGGCCTGCTCGGCGTATCTGCTCTTCTACGGGTCGGAGGGCTCGTGCCAGGAGAGCAAGGCGGTCGAGCGCATGGCCCGGGTCTCTGCCGCGGTGCCAGCCGTCGCAGCCGGCGCCACGCCCGTCGCGGATCGAACCCACGTGGAGTGCATGGACGACAGCGGCGATCCCTGGGTGATGGCGAACAGCGCCTACACCCACGACATGGACGCCAAGTCGCTGGTCGCCCACTACTGGGACACCGCGCGCAAGGAAGGATGGAAAGCGGTCGGCACCCGGGAGCAGGCCCCGGCCCGGTTCCGCAGCGGCTCCGGCATGTGCTTCCACAAGGAGGTGGACGGCGCCCCGGCGCTGCTCCGGGTGGGGGCCGACGGGCCGACGGAGTTCGCCGTGACCATGGAGTCCGCTCTGGACGGATCCACGATCACCTGCTGAACCGCTGAGAGCGCACAGAGGCGCCCGCCTGCGCGGTGCGTGCGCGTGCGGGTGGCGGGGCGCTGCCGAGTCCCCGCTCGACCGGACCCTTTGCCCGATCGTTCCCGCCCACCGCTGCGGGGCAGTCCGGATTCCCAGCGGCCCCGGCCGCACAGCTCCAGGGCCACTGCCGTACGCCCTCGGCGGTCTTCCAGGCCTGCGCCAGGTCTCGAAGCGGAGCCGTGGCGGCCAGGTCGCGCAGATGGTCGCGGGCATCCTGCACGGGGCCGAGGGCCAGCTGGTGTCGTCGGTGAGGACCGCGTCGGCGAACTCGGGGACGTCGCGGATCCCCGACTCCAGCCGAACGATCTCCGCAGGCAAACACCCACCAGACCTGCCGCATCCTGGCCGATACCACGCGCCCCGTCGCGGGGACCGGCCGCGGAAGCCACTGCGCGCCGATGGCCTGGGTACCGTCGCCCTCGCGGATGTTCTGCATGCGGGCGGCCAGCAGCGGCCACTGCCGGGAGCCGACCAGGAGGCCCGCTGCCGTCGTGGCCGAGCTGCTGGGCATGAGTGACGGTGTGCGTCTGGTACCTCCGCAGTGCACGCTGTCGGTACGAGCAGCTAGGGTCGCCCCTGGCCGCCGGGCGTTCGGCCCACCGGCGACGACAGGGGGTACGGACGATGCGTGCGGGCACGCTGCGGTTCCATGACCGTGCGGCAGAACTCGCCGGGCTGGACCTGGAGATATCCAAGGAGGCCGAGGCGGTACTGGACCGCTTCGAGTCAGTGCACGGCCACGCTGTGCCCGCTTCGGTGCGCGAGTGGTTCGCACTGACACAGGGCGCCGCCGTGCTGAGGAAGTTCAGCAACAACGACATGGTGTACGACGCCGAGCAGCTGGGCCGGACAGAGGTCTACTACTGGCCCGAGGACAACGGCGACTGGCCCGACGACGTGGAAGAACAGGAAGAACGGCCCTTCGACCCGGTCGGCTCTCTGGGTCTGCTTCCGTTCATGGTCGAGAACCAGGGCGTGTGGGTGATGGCCGTCCGCCTCGACGGCTCCGAGGACCCACCAGTGGTGATCTCCTTCGACGACGTGACGCCGTCCGCCGTGTGGCAGCCACAGGCCGAGCGTCTTTCGGACCTCGTCCGAGCCCGGATCTGGGACGCGCCGGTCCACCGTCGCGGCAAGCAGCTCACTCTGGCCGGCGGGGGGAAGCCGTCGGCTCTGTTGGAGGTGCTCCGGCAGGACTTCACCCCCGGGCCGCCTACGGTCGACGGCACCCAGCGCCATTCCCGGGACGGCGACCGCCAGCGGGTGCTGCTGGAACGGTGGCGCGGCCAATGGCACGCCACCGTGTGGGCGGCCGACGAGGCCGGGCTGGCCGCGCTGACGGCAGCCGTTGGTCCCACAACGGACTGAGACCGAGTACGTGGGACCGCACGGCTGGCCGGGGTCGGCGCTACGCCCGCATGGCCCCGCCGCACGCGGACCCGGTCGCACCACGAAGCGGAGCTTGCCCAGGCCCCGGATGTCGGGCTGACCCTTGCGGGAGATGACTGGCAAGATCCCGCGTCGGCGTAGCTCTTGGCGGTCGGGGTTGCTGTCGTAGCCCTTGTCGCCCAGGAGTGCGTCGGGGCGTTTGCGGGGTGGCCGACTCGGCCGGCGACCGGTGGGATGCCGTCGACCAGGGCGAGGGTCTGGGTGACGTCGTTGACGTTGGCCGCGGTGGCGATGACATCGAGCGGGATGCCGCGAGGCGGAGGCGGGGAGAACCGAACCCACAATCGTCCGCAACGGAACTATCTGCTACGGTCTCTACTGTCGGCTCGCCCGACCCGCTGAGCGAACTCCCCGCTCCACCCCATTCCAACCAGACCAGCAGAGGTTGATCCCCATGAGCGAGCACACCACCCCGAACGCCGGCCCGGCTCCCCGAGCCCTCACGGACCAGGAGCTCTCCGAGCTGTTGAGCCGGCAGCAGTTCGGCGTACTGGCGAGCGTCAGGAGCACCGGCCACCCGCACCTGTCCACCGTCCTGTACGACTGGAACGCCGAGGAACGCGTACTGCGGGTCTCCTCCACCGCCGACCGCCTCAAGGTCCGCCAGATGCGCCGCGATCCGCATGCCTCACTGCACGTCAGCGGGCCGGACGTCTGGTCGTTCGCCGCCGCCGAGGGCGAGGCGGAGATAGTGGACCCGGCCGATGGCGCGGCCCCCGGCGAGCAGCCGCTGCCCGACCGGCGCGTGACCATCCTGCTCCGCGTCTCTCGCCTCTACGGGACCGCCCTGGACATGCCCGCCCAGGCGTGACGGCCTCGCGCCGGTACCCGGGAGGACAACCCACGGACGCTGGGCTGACAGGCCGTCGGCTCCACCCGGACGTCGCGGAGAAACCGTCCTGCGTCCTGACCCACTGGGTGACGGGTGAGCCTCCGTTGAGCGTCCAGGCCGGGCCGCAACGGAGACCCTCACGGGCGACACCGCGCCTCTGGGGCAGCGCCTCTCCTCCCGGGGGTGCCCGGTGCCGGTGCCTGGTGCCTGGTGCCTGGCGTCCGGGGTGTGCCGGGATACTTCCGGGGTGCTGATGACATGGATCGCCGAGATGGCGGACGGACCGCTGGTGCTGGAGCCGACTGGTCGGCGAGTGGAGTGGGAGACCAACACCTGGTGGTTGGGTGCGACGGACGAGGACAGGCGCGCCTTGTCCGTGTGGGAGGTGGTCGCCGCCTTCGAGCGGACTGTCGAAGGCATCCGGCTCCGCGTCCGCGAGACGGGCTTCGGAGGGGTGGCGACGTTCTACGTCTGGCACGACGAACAGGCCGGGCAGCTCCGGTGTTCAACCGGATCGGTCGCCGCGGACGAGTTGCCCTTCGGTGGGGCGTACGTGCCTACCGACGATCTCGGTGCTGTCATCGAGGGCTTCCTTCGTGACCAGGAACCCGGCTCGGTTGCCTGGTCGGACCTTGAGGCCCAGGACGAACAGTCAGAGCAGACCGCTCCCGAGACGGAGGCCGCGCCTTTCCCTGTATGGGTCCGCAGCGTCGGACCGGTCTCGCACTGACCGGACCCGCCCGCCGACGCGGCCCGGACGCCAGATCCCGCATCGGGGTGCGCATGCCCCGGTCAGGCGGGCTCGCGGCGCTCGGACGCCTTGCGCGTCTTCACTCCGCCGGCGACGAGGGCCAGCCCCAGGACGACGATCCCGAGGTAGGCGGCGGACGGGAGGTCGACGACCTTGTGCAGCCAGCCCCACTCCGTGCCGAAGAAGGTCTGTGACGCGAAGCTGACGACCCCCTGGGCTGCTACGACGTAGCCGATGCTTTCGACGGTGTATCCGATGATGGTTCGCACACCCCAACCCTCTCGTGGCGGCGCCGCGAGATCCTCCTCCGCAGGTCCGAAAACCCCGTAGGCCGAAGGATGCAGTCCGCCCTCCGAGACGACGTGGAATGATCGTCAGATGTCGGGGACCACGGCTTCGCGTCCCTTACCGCCGACGAGCACGTCACGGCCTTCCGTGTCCTCGTCTCGGTGTTCTCCGTCGCCGACACGCGGCGCAGGCTGACGTGCCGCAAGGGCACCTGCGTACACCCGTGGCACAACCTGCCCACGTCGGTCGGCGTACAGCCGCCGTAGCGGCTGTACGCCGACCCGGGTGAGGAAGGCCTGCTCGTCCCGCGCAGTCACTGCTGGCAGCGCCCGAAGGTCACGACGTAGGTTCCGGCCTGGCTCGCGCCGGCCCCGGCGCGGTCGGCCGCACCCGGCTGGGCCCAGGCACCGATCTCCCGCATCGACGGGTCGAGGATCCTCTGGCGGTGGCCCCACGTGCTCACGTTCATCCACCAGTTGACCGCGGCGTTCGGGGTTCCGGAGCCGCCCCAGCCGGTGTACGTGATTTCGGCGAAGCCCCAAGACCTGGGGTTCGGGCAGTAGCCCGCGGCCTTGATCCGGCTCTCCGGCGTCGAACCGGTCTGCGGATTGCGGTGCGAATCCTGGTTCGGTCCCCACCACTTCAGCTGGACGGCGGCGGCCGAGTGCTGCTGCGCCGCCGTCGTCAGCGCCTGGTTCACGGTGAGGGCGGGCAGCCCCCGCTGCGTGCGCTGGGCGTTGATGAGGCAGACCAGCGCGTTCCGGACCGCAGTGTCGTTACTGCTGCTCGGGGCCCGGGCAGCGGCCGCCGTGTCGCAGGCGACGGCCGTCGCCGGTGCTGCCGATACGGGAACCAGCGTGGCCGACAGGACTGCGGCCGCCGCGAGGCTCCGTGCAATTCTGGTGTGTGAAGCGTGCCTGCTCAAGGAGGTCCACCTCCTGCGAACATGAACGGTGGTTTCCAGCGGTTGAGGTGGCGTGTCGCGCACACGTGGTGGAGCGTGGCACAGGCCTCGCTGGGGTCTCCCCTCCAGGCTGCCAGCCGTCGTACCGACCCGCCATCCGGCCCCTGGCCGGCAGGGCCGGGCAGGCGCACGGGCTGACGGACGTACGGCCGCCGCGCCGGTCGGGTGCGGCGGCCCGCATCGCCCTCGGGGGCCGGACCGAGCGGTGGGTGCCGCGGCGTCAGAACGCGTACACGGGGCTGGCGTTCAGGTTCGCGGCCATCACGCACGTGTTGGAGAAGGTGTGCTTCCATGCCACGCGCCGGCCGTGCAGTACGCCGTCCGCGGTGACCGTCACGGGGTCGAAGTACATCGGGCAGGCCAGCGACGGGTCGGGGGCCGACAGCAGGCGGTTGAGTTCACCGTTGGTGGCGTTGAGGGCGTCGCACGCTTCCCGCGGGGCGGGGTGGGTGCCTTCGGCCGTGTAGGCGCAGCTCAGGGTGGCGGCACGCAGGACGGTGTCCGTGGGCGCGCCGGAACCCTGCATGACGGTGAAGACCATCGCGGACGGGCCGTGTGCGCTGGCGGGTTGAGCCTCCGCGAGACCGGTGCTGCCTGCGAGACAGAGCAGGCTGAGGGCGGATACGGCGATGACGTGGTGACGCATGACAGATTTCGCCTTCGATTCAAGGGTTGATTGAGGTTCATGGCTGCGATCTTGCGCTCAACTGAGGTTCAGCCTGGCAGGTCCAAAGGAGCGCCGCCAATGGGCGGTCGATTTACGGACACATCATTCGCATACCGAACCGCCGCCGCCTGACGGTCACGCATTCGCGCAGCTCGTACGGCACATCGCGGGCCCCCGCGCAGCACGAGAGGCGGGGTGTCGGAGCCCTCCGAGGCCCGTACCTCCCTGGTGACGGAGGTGCACGGTGCACCGATGGGCCGTACAGGGTGACGGGATGACTGCGGTCAGGCGGACTTACGGACCTGCGGACCTACAGAGGGGGCGGAGCGGCGTGAAGCCCCGAGGTTGCGGGGCATGACCCCTCGTCGGGCTGCCGGGCCAAATGGAGACAGGGCCCGGCACGGGCCCCCGGACGACCCGGACACCCGAAGGGACGGCGCCTGCCGTCCCCGCCCCGAGGAGACCTCCCATGACCCGTACGCACCTGACCCAGCGCCTCGCCCTTCTCGGCGCCTGCGGAGCCATCGCCGCCGGCGGGGCGCTGCTCCCCTCCACCACCCTCGCCGCACCCGCAACCCCGCAGGTCACGACCGCGCAGACGATCCAGGAGCACCCGGCACACGAAGCGCGACCGAAGGAGGTGGTGAAGACCAGCATCACGATCACTCAGCGCACCCTGAGGGACGGGCGGGTCAAGGTCGTCACGGTCAAGACGATCACCAGGATCACCAAGGACCATCACGGCAAGGTCATCAAGAAGTCGGTCAAGACCATCACAACCGTGAAGATCCGTCCGGCCCCTGACGACGAGTAGGCCGTCGGACCGGAATCGGACAGGCGGTGTTGCCCGGAGCGCACCGCCTGTCCTCCTGCCCTGCCACCGAAAGGCTGCCGGGATGTGCAGGCGTTCGACTCGGCGTGGTGCACCCGGCATTCCCACAGCTCGCGGGACGCGAGCTCGGCGGGCACGGGGGTGTCGGGGTCGTCCGGCGCGTGCACATGGACCACCGCGTGGCACCGGGACCGCACGGTGGCTTCGGCGGCGGACCGGACTCCCGCACCTTGAACGTGTTCAATTCTTCTGGCATGGTGATCACCGGTGGACCGGCGGGGACGACGGGCACGGGATCCGTCTGCCCTTGTGACCGGCTTCCACGAAGAGGGGAAGGGCGCAGTGACGTGATCATCGCCTTGTTCGTGTTCCTGTTCGTCGGTGCGGTCCTGGCCGCCACCCCGGGCGCGGTCCTGGGCTACGCGTTCGTCGCGGTGAGCGGCAGGCTGTCGCGCGGGATCAGGATCGTCCTGCTGCTGCTCCTGGCAGCGGCGTCGGCCTCGACGTGGCTCACCGTGCTGGAGGCCGGCACCGTGTGGCGGCCCGCCGTGGTGATGCTGTCGTTCATCGCGACGCTCGTCTCGGGTGCGACGTTCCTCGAACGTGAGGCCGGCAGGCTGCGCGCGGCCCGGTTCCACACCCGGCCGTGGCCCCACTGGCAGTCACCGGCCGACCCCCACGGCGGTCGGTGAGGGTGAGCTGTCGCGACCCGTGCACCACCTGACGGCGGAGAACCGGGCGGGCTACTGGACGCTCCAGCGCGGCGGGTGGGCCGGATCGGCCGGACAGCCGAAGACGTTCAGTTCGCCCCAGCGCCCGACGGTCACGTTCGTCGGTGTGCCCTCCTTGCGTTCCCTGGCGGACGGCCCGTCCTCGAGCGGGATCCAGCTGCACGTGCCGCCGTCCCACTCGGAGCTGTCCACGGTGAGGACGAGCTTCATGGCCCGGCCGCACGTGGCGCAGTCCATCGGGTACGGGTCGGTCAGGTGCCAGGACGCGAAGCCGCCGATCCGCCAGCCCGGCGGGATGGAGAGGTCGTACTGGTAGCAGGGACGGGCGCCGCGCCGGGGCCCCGGCAGAAGCTCCCAGGCCGTGATGGCGGCCTCCAGTTCCGCGGGGAGCAGGCCCCCGTACTGGTAGGTGGTCACCTGTTCGGGGTGGAGTACGCAGGGCGCGGGCACGTACCCCTCGTAGCCGACCACTTCCGGTTCGGGCTGCTCGGTCAGCGGATCCGTCACCACGTCCGAGCGCTGCCAGCGCAGTTCCACGTGCATGGCCCGGCCGGTCTCACCGTGACGGTCGAAGGGGCACCAGAACAGCTGGAGGAGGTCGCAGCCGTCCGGCCCGGCCGGGAGATCGGGGACGTCCCTGCGATGGAACTGGGCCACGCCGAGGAGGGGGATCGGATCGGTGTCCTCCAACCCCGGCACCTCGTATTCGTCGCGGAGCGCCCTCAGCAGTTCCTGCTTCTCCTCGCCGGCCGGACGGCCGCCCCCGCTCACCCACGACTCGGCGAGGAAGCGCTCCAGCCGGATGTCCTGCGGGCGCCGGCCCCGGTCGCGGGGGTGGGGTTGCGTGCACACGGGCCACGGTGCGTCCGCGGGCCAGAGCAGGGGCCCGCCCACGTGGCTGTCCGTCACGGCCGGGGTGCCCGGCCGCGGATGGAGCCGGGTGGTCGTACCCCTGTGAGCGGCGAGGGCCGGGAAGAGGGCTTCCGGGTCGAACGGACGCGGTGGTGTGGTGCGGGCCATGGCCACGACCCTACGGGCCGGCCGCCGAAGCCCGGCCGAAGCCGGTCCGGAGCCGAACGGCGCGGGCAGCCGACCGCCACCGGTTCGGGCGGCGCCTCGACGAACGCCGGTTCGAGCCGTACGGAGCGGGGCCACCAACGGCCGAAGGTGGTCAACAGGTGCCGACAAAAGATCATGGAGCAGTACCGGACCCTGTACGGGCCGGCCACGCGGAATGGTCCGGCGCGGGGAGGCGTTCTCCAGGACGTACGCGTGTACGCCCCTTTCCGCCCTGGTAGGAGGAGGATGTCGTGGCACTGTCCCGGACCGAGCGTGAGCAGTTCCTCGCCGAACCCCATATCGCCGCCCTCTCCGTGAGCGCTGGCGATGACCGCGCGCCGTTGACGGTACCGATCTGGTACGAGTACTCCCCCGGCGGCGACATCTGGATCATGACCGGCCGGGACTCCCGCAAGGCCGAACTGATCGCTGCCGCCGGGCGGTTCAGCCTGATGGTCGACCGTGTGGAGCCGACGATCCGGTACGTATCGGTCGAGGGCCCGGTGGTCTCGGTCGCGCCGGCCGTGCGCGAGCAACTGGAGTCGATCTCCGCGCGGTACCTGCCGGCCGAGAAGGTGGACGGCTACGTCGAGGACGCGTGGAAGAACCACGGCGAGCAGGTCGTCTTCCACATGCGTCCGACGCGGTGGGTGAGTTCGGACCTCGGGCAGGTGTGATCGGCGATCTCCCACACCATGCTGGCGAGCGATCCTCCCGAGCACACCCGCCAACGGCGGGTGGTGACAACCCTGTGGGCTCCCGGACGCGTCCGGGAGCTGCGCCCCTACCTCGCCCGGGTCGTCGACGACCTCATGGCCGGGTGGCGACCGGTGACACCGGTCGACCTGGTGGCGGACCTGGCCGTACCGCTGCCGGTCACGGTCGTCAGCGAGCTGCTGGGGGTGCCGGAGTCCGACCGCGCCGTGCTCGCCGCCCGGTCCCACGAACTCTTCGAGGCGACCGGCACCGACCGCGTCGACTCCGCGTCACACCGGATCGGTGACTACCTGACCCGCCTGGTCGACACGGCCGGCGACGGGCGGGAGACGGCCCGCTCCGCTCCCTGCTGCGCGACTGCGAGGGGCGCCCTCGACCGGCCCTCCTGACCCCCGGTGGGAGGGGGTGGCGTGCGGCGCCGTCCGGTGGGCCGCGTACCGTCACCGTATGCACGATGATGTGTCCGTCGGCGTCGCCGGCGGTGCGGCGGGGTCCGGAGCCATGGTCTTCGTGTGCGCGGCGTGCGGGGTCGCCCTGACCGGGCCCCTCGAACGGCTGCCCGCGGTTCCCGAGCCTCCGTACTTCCCCTGGTGGGAATCCGACGAGCGGGGCCCCTCGCCGGCGACCGTGCCGTCGGGCCGGTACGCGATCGAGACGGAGCACTACGGTGCGCCCCTGGTCGTCACGGACGTGCCCGGGCCCGCCATGCCGCGCCGCGGGACGATGAGCGACGGGCACGGGCGGTGGCTGGTGTCGCGGGGACCGCGGGGCAACATCGTGATCGATCCGGACGACGCACGCGGGCTGGAACTGCGGCACGCCTCCGCGGCTTGCTGCGGAGCGACTCCGGACGGCGGCATGAACCAGGCGTGCGCCTGCGGAACGCTCGTCGCGACGCTCTGCTCCGACTGCTGTCTGCCCTACGAACTGCACCTCTCGGCCGCCCACGTCCGCGCCGTCCCCGCCGTCCGCCCCGGAGCCGGGGAGGCCGGCCCCGGACCGGCCGGTCAGTAGCGGAACAGCACCCCGCGCCAGGTCCATCCAGCGCCGAGGACCGTGGTGCGCAGGGGATCCCTCACGTCCCGCGTGTCGAAGCGCGGCGTCTCGACCTTGTGCCGGCGGCCGTCGGCACCGCGCCGGAACTCCCACTGCCGGTACACCTTGGAGCCCCCGCGGCCGTACTGCCGACCGGATTCGGGCGAGGGCTCCCACCGCTCCTCCAGGACGAGCACCTCACGCTTGGCGGGCACCAGACGCATGCGGGGCTTGAGCGTCAGCTTTCACCTGCGGGGCCCAGAGTCCGCGACCAGGTCGGCCTTCTCCTTGGGGCGGCCGTGGCGCACATTGAACGGCATGTTCCGGTTGTTCAGCGCGAGGAGCGCCTCGCGGAGTTCCGTCGTGGGCAGGGGTATGACACCGACGCGGGGGTATTCGGTGCCGGTCCACCTGTCCCAGATGCGGCCCATGTCAGACCTCCTCCGTGTCCGTGGACCCGCCCGGGACCAAAGGCCGGCAGCCACTCCGGTTTCCCTTCGATCATGCACAGATCATAGGGCGCACGCAGTCGACGACTTCGAGGCTGGACTCCCCCCCTTCCTCCGCTGTCGGTGGGGCGTGCCAGGATCGGATCATGAACCTCGTCGTGCCGCTCCCGTCGGACCCCAGCCGCTCCGAGGCCTATGCGGACTGGGCCCGTTCGCACGGGCCGGCCGCGCAGGACGCCGCGCGCGGTGTGCTCGCCGACGTCCGTGAACGGATCTCCCTGGCGTACCCGAAGGCCGGCCGCGCCCTGGACCGGTTGACCGGACTCGCCCACCGGCTCCCTGCGGCCCATCTGCCCTGGTACTGGGACACCGTGGCCCACCGGTTCATGTCCTGGGACACGCGTTCCGCCGCACGGGCCTACACGCTCGCCCGCGCGGCGGAACGGGAGCACGACCTGCCCGTGGACACGGCCTGGCGGCGGCAGAACGTCCTGCTCCTCGCCGGGTCCGGCGCCCTCCCGGTCAAGGAGCTGAGCGGACACCAGGCCTGGCTGGCCACCGTGTTGGACCCGGCCGCCGCGCACGAGGAGTACGTACGGGTCCTGGCGGCATGGGCGGCGTCGCCCGGCGAGCTGCCCGCCGACCTGGCCCGCCGCGTCCGCGCCTCGGCGCGCGCCGCGGGCCTCGGCGGCCCGGAAGAGGCCCGGGTGCTGGCCCGTACGCTCGGCGCCGCGCGCGGGAAGGCCCTGCCGGACACCCTGCTCGACGCGGTCGCCGCGCTGCTCGCCGAGCACCCGCAGGACGACGACGTCCTCGCCGCCCTCCTGGACGTCTTCCCCGAGTCGAAGAACGACGCGGCCGCCTGGCTGCGCGTCCTGCTGCGCTCCGGCGCCGCCGGAGCGGTCACCTCCGGCCGGATCACCCCGGAGGGGGGCCTCGCCGCCTGGCTCGGCCACTACACCCGGTCCTACTCGCACTACCGGGTGCCGTACGGAGGCGTGGCCCGGCAGCCCATGCCGGCGGAACTGTTCGACCTGGTGACCCGGTTCGCGCCCCGGCTGCGTGCCGCCGAGACCCCGGTCACGCTGCACGAGGACCGCTGGCGCTGGCCCGGCCTCGACGCGGACCTCCTCGACCTCTGCCTCGCCGAGGGGCTCGCCGTCGTCGATCCGGGGGAGAACATCCGGCTGACTTTCTGGGGCGACGGCTCGCGCCGCGACCTCAAGGCCCTCGCCGCGGACCCGGTGTTCGGGCCGCGGCTGGAGGGCACCGTGCACGCCGGGCTGCGCGGAGGCGGCACCGCCATCACCCGGCTCCCGGAGAATCCGGGCATCGCCGCCGAGGTGCACACCCGCGTCGAGCGGCTGCTCGGGGCCCTGACCGACGGCGGCCTCGCCGCCGCCGACGAGGCCGTGGAGGAACTGGCCGAGCTGCTGGACCGGCCCACGGCCACCGCCCTGGACGGCATCGACGAGGCCCTCGCAGCCCTCGACGTGACCGGACCGCTCGCCCGGGCGCTGCGCGCCGGCCTCCCCGAGGAACTGGGCTGGCCGGCCCTGGAGGAGGCCCTCGCGGCACTTGCGCCCGAGGACGTCGCCGGGGTCACGTGCACCTGGCCGGTCCTGACGGTCTACGGCAGCTCGAAGGCCGTGGCCGTCGCACCCGGCGCCGTCCGCGCCTCCACCGGCTTCACCCTTCCCGAAGACGCGGCCCACCACTGCGTCCATTACGTGGGCGGGCAGTTCCTGGTCAGCTGGTCCACCGACCCCGACCACGCCTTCGCCGGGTCGGCCTTCTGGTCCGACCGCCCCGAGGAGGTCTTCGTACCGGCGCAGAGCTACGGTCTGCGCCCGTACGGCGGCAGCATCCAGGGCGGCCTCGGCTACCAGTTCGAGACCCGGGACGGCGGCGGCCGCCACGACGGGGAGCGCGTCCTGCGCCCCGGCGGCCGTGAGGGCATCGACCACTACGACTTCCAGATGGGCGACGGCACCCACGTGTGGAGCTCCAAGGTCTTCGCGGGCCGCAAGGGCTGGGCCCGGGTGGATCCGGTGACGGGCGAGCGCGCCGCCGAACACACGCTGCCGGCGTTCCACGACGCGGCCGATCTGCCCGAGGGCACGGCCTTCTTCGGTGACCAGCTGACGCTCGCCGCGCTCCCGGCGGACGCCCCGCCGTCTCCCCTGGGCCAGGACGGCGCCCTCACCGGCTGCCGGGTGCTGCACCGCACCCCGTACGCGGGCCCCTCACCGACCGAATTCGTGCTCGAAGGCATCGACGGCCGCCGCGCCCGCTACCGCAGCCGGCGCCCGGGCCGCCGGCCCTGGGGCATCATCCGCCTGCCGCAGGGTGGCGAGGACGCCGTGCTGGCGGGCGAGACGGCCATCCGCTGCCATGCCGCCGAGGACAACTCGCTGCTCTGGGAGGTCCACGGCTTCCCCGCTCCGGACGCGTCGCGGCGGGCCAGGCCGTCGGGCCACAGCGTGGGCCCGTACCCGCCCCCCGCCTTCTGGCACTTCCTCGCACCGCGCGACCCGGCCGCCTCCGAGACGCTGCGCGCGCTCGGGGACGAGACCGTGCGCGCCCTCCTCGACGCGGCCGTGCGGAGGTCCGACCACGGCTCCCTGCGCGACCGTGTCGCCCGGCTGCTGCCCGGGGTGTCCGATGCGAAGGTGGTGGACGGTGTCGTGCGGGCCGCACAGCTCGCGGCCGACGTGCTGCGGCGCCGTGAGGAGCTCTCCCGCCGTGTCGGCATCATGCGGGCGGGCCCCGCGGTCGAACTCCGCTCCCCCGTCCCCGACACGGCGCTCGCCCCTGCGCTGAACGGGCTGCTGCCGCATGTCCGCCCGTACGGGGCCTACGTACCCGGAGCGCACCCCGCGACCCTGACGGCCGTCGCCGCCGAGGGCCGCCATCTGCGCGGCGAGATCGACGACGAGGCGAGACTGCTGGCCCTGCCGGCGACCCCGGCGCCCTGGACCGCGCTGCTGGGCTCCATCGACGCCGTGGCGTGGCGCGCCACCGTCCGCACCACCTCCGAGGAGGACCGCACGGCCCTCGCGGCACTGCTGGAGACGTGGGCGGACCAGCCGTTCGCCGCGCGCGGCGGACGCTGGCGCACGGGCGCCGGGACCGACGGGAACGGCCGTTACGCGGGCGCCCCCTCCGTACGGCCTGCCGCCGACGGGTCTGCGGACGGCGCGGCCGACGGGCGAGCCGACGGCGCGGTCCGCACCGTCGACCGGGACGACGCGGGGCGGCTGCCCGTACTGCTGGCCCTGGTGGCGGAGCGCGGCCCCCTCGCGCTGTCGCCGGAGGCGGTCGAGGTGTTCGTCCGGCGTACGGGTGTGCGGCGGGCGATCGCCACGCTGGTGCTGGGCGGACTGCCGCAGCATGACGACCGCGACGCGCACCTCAAGGCGCTCAGGACTGCGCCGTACAAGGCGAACAAGGCGATGGCCCAGGAGTACGACCGGCTGTGTCAGCGTCTCGGCGACAGCGGCTGCCGGGCCGTGCTCGCCGCGGGTGTCCCGCAGGATCCCGCCGAGTTGTGGGAGCCGGGCGGCATGACCGCGGCCGCCGGGCGGATGGCCGACGCGTGGGCGGGGCTGCTGGGCGCCACCGAGTACATCGACGAGGACCTCATCGCCGCCCTGGAGGCGGATCTGGGGCTGGGGGCCGGCTGGGCCCTCGCCCTGACCGGGGGCCCGGAGGCCGCCGGCCGGTACGTGCCCGGCGCCGCGGGCGTGCTGGTCGGCGCCAACAACGGCGGGCTGGCCCTGCACCACGCCGAGGCCGACGGCAGCGCCGGCCGTCCTGTCTTCGTACAGCATCCGGTGCACGCGGCCCCGGCATCGGCCGTGGCCTGGGCGCTGACCGAACTCCCGGTCGGCGATCCGGCCGCCGTCGGCGCCGCCGCGGTGCACGCCGCGCTGCGGGCCCGGATGGACGACCCGCGCACCTTGATCCCACTCGGCTGGCACTTCGCGCTGGGCCGGGCCGTGCCCGAGGATCCCGCCTTCGGCCCGTACGAGGGCGTCGTGCTGCCCTGTCCGGAGCCCCTGTACCGGGAGGACACCGTGCCTTCCACCGCCCACGACGACGGGGTGTTCGTGGTGTCGGTGCCCGGCAGGGACGTGTTCCTGCGGCCCGCCGCGCTCGCCGACCCGGCCGGGGTCGAGCGGGCCGAACGGCTGTGCGCGGAGCTGGGTCTGTCCGGGTTGCTGGCCGCGGTCCGCCGGATCCAGGTGGTCCGCGGCGAGGGCCCGGACCGGATGCTCGCCCGCGCCGCCGACACTCCGGTCCCGCCGGGCGGATACGAGCTGAACCCGGCCCTGAGCGTCCCGGAGCTGGTGGCCGAGGCGGGGTCGACCCTCGGCGTGGGTGCCGACGCAGCCGCGTTCTACCTGCAGTTGCTGGCGCTGGCCCGGCCCACCGACCAGAACGTGCGCCGCTGGAACGGCTGGAGCCCCGCCCGGCACAAGGCGGCTCAGGCGGAGCTGGTGGCGGCGGGTGCGGTGGAGACCGGACGGCGGGCGCGGGCGGGCCGGACGGCGTTCGTTCCGGGCCCGTGGACCGAGCTCAAGGCGCCGCACCTGCCGCTCGAAACCGCCAAGCTCGCCCCGTACGCGGTCTGCCTCGGCCGGTCGGAGCCGGAGATGCCGTTCCTGCGGCTGCTGTCCCCGGTCCCGCCGCACGAACTGTTCGCGGAGGCCTGGCGCGCGGCCCGCTAGCGGGACCGATGCCCGCCCCCCGGGGGGGCGGGCATCGGTCCCGTTCACGATCCGGGGATCAGCTCCACTTCTGGTAGCTGCCGGAGTTCGACGGACGCGTGTACACGTTCTGGGCGGCGTTGCTGTCCAGGTAGTAGCCGGTCGCGACGTTCTTCAGCCGGTAGACACCGCCGCTGTTGGAGATGACCCACTTCTGGTAGCTGCCACCGTTGCAGGCGTGCGTGTAGACGCTCTGGGCGGCGTTGCTGTCCAGACAGAAGCCCGTTGCCTGGTTCTTGAGGGTGTAGCCGCCGCTGACCGCGGTCACGGTCCACTTCTGGTAGGCACCGGAGTTGCAGCCGTGCGTGTAGACGCTGCGGGCGGCATTGCTGTCCAGGCAGAAGCCGGTGGCGACGTTCTTGAACTGCTCGGTCCCGGGCACGGCCGCCTGCGCCGGCGAAGAGAGGGCCATGACCCCGGCACCGGCGACGACCACGGACGACAAGACGGTGGCAAGAGACTTACGGGTGAACACGTCGGTTCCTTTCGTCTGATGATCGGCAGGCCGTCCCGCCCCGTGTGGTGCGTCGGTGCGGGTGACGGCCTGCACTCAGCATCGCCTTGGGTGCAGATGACAGCTATCCGCTATCGGCGGAGGCGCGAGCACGTTTCCGGATAGCGCGGACCGCGAGGATGGATCAGTCGGATCCGCGTACGGTGCGCAGGGTCTGCGAGGGCGTCTCCCCGTAGGCGGCCCGGTAGTGGCCGGTGAACCTGCCGAGGTGGGTGAAGCCCCACCGCAGCGCCACATCGGTGACGTTGTGCGCCGCCCGGCCGTCGTCCGCGGCCAGCAGGTCGCGCCGTACGAGGCCCAGCCGGACGCCGCGCAGGTACGCCGACGGGGTGGTGTCCAGGTACCGCCGGAACCCTTCTCGCAGACTCCGCACGCTGACACCGGCCGCGCGCGCCATGTCGGCCGCCGATATCGGCTCGTCGGCGTGCTCGGAACAGAAGTCCCTGGCGCGGCGGACCGCACGCGGCACGGCGGCGGTTCCCCGGCCGGCCACCGCCTCGCTCAACGTGTGGGGCTGGACGTCCAGCAGCCCGTTCACCAGCAGTTGCTCGAAGTGGCCCGTGGCCAGGGGCGAACGGGCCGCCAGGCCCGAGTCGGCGAAGTCGGCGAGCTGCCCCACCAACTCCAGCCACCCCTGCACCGGGGCCGCCGTATGGTCCAGGACGGGCTCGAAGGACAACGGCTCGTGCGGCGGCTCGCCCAGCCGGACGGTGAGGGCGTCGTCGACCGCTGCCCTCGGGATGATCAGGATGCGGTTGACCCTGCCCCGGTTCCGGCCCGTCGAGCCCCTCTGCTCCGGTCCCACGGCGCCGAGAGCGGAGAAGAGTCCCTTTCGGTTCATGGCGACGGCACCGGCACCGGCGATCGGGATGTGCACGTCGTAGAAGTCCAGCGGCTCGGCCGACGTGACGGCGGTCTCCGCCCCGTGACCCCGTTCGTACAGCACCACCGATCCTTGATGTACGCAGCGGAAGCGGCCCCCCTTGGCCCCTTGCTTCCGCGCGCCAACCCACGTGTTCTCAACAGAATGTGACATGGTCTCCGGTCCCCCGTCCGATGGCCTGCCGCCCCATCCTGGCATGCGTTCGACGGGGATCCCGGCCGCCGCGGTCCGGCTGGCCGGTAGGCCCCGCACCGCTACCACCGGGGCCGTCAGAGGACGCCTGAGGTGCTCCGGCGGTCGGGGGCCCTGTCGGGCTCCCGTCCGGTTGCGTTCCGGATCGGCGCGAGGCGCGGCAGCGGGGAACGCCGCGAGGACGGCCGGGGCGGACTACGGGGTCGGGCCTCGCCGATGCCGCGTACCCCGCATGGCGCGTGGGGCTCGGCCAGTTCGAGTGGTCGACGGGGATGGCCCGGGCGTCGAGGATCGTGGGGAGCAGGTGGTCCGTGAAGGAGGGGTTGCGCACCCTCGCGGTCCGCTGCCGCCCGGTGCACGGCGAAGGCCCAGCGGACGTGGCCGTTGCCCTGACCGGTGACCCGTTCGAAGGGCTCGGTGGACAAGTACCACCATTCCGCTTCGACTTCCACGACCTCGTCTCCCCGTGCGTCCACGATGGTGGACAGGGCCTCGCCGTCGGCGGTGACGACCTTGCGGCCCTGCAGGAAAAGTCCGGCGGACGCCCGCGCCGGCTGCCGACCGCCGAAGCGGCGCCGGCCGATCCCGCCCGGGTGTCGGCCGGGTGGATGGGTGCGGGCGTTCTGCGCGAGATGGCGACAGCCGCGTAGCCGAGGCCGCGGAGGAAGCCGTCGCCGTGCGGGGGTGTTCGACAGGCCGCCGGGCAGCGCACGCAGGTCGGCCGCACCGCCGGACGGTCTCCCACCGGCGCCGCGGCAGCAGCGGGCGGGCCGTGACCGCGCGGAGGAGTTCGGCGCGGGGTGCGACCCGCGACGGCGCGTTGGGCCACTCCCTGCGCTGCGTGATCAGGTCACGCTCATACCCCGCTCGGGCCACACACCCCGTTCAGTGTGCAGTGCGTTGAGCTTCCGCGAGGTCTTCAGAAACGTGTAGTCGACCTGTTCGTCCTGGACCGTCGAGGTGCAGGACGCCTTGTCCATGGTCAGTCGTCGCTCGACGTGGTCGGGGTCATCACCGAACTCGTATTCCACGCGCTCTTCGGTCTCCGAGATCTTCCGGAAATACACGATCGCGGCCATGCGCCATTCCCTTTCGGAGCCTTCGCGCTTGTCCGGTGGTCCGGAGTGCCCCATGCCAGGCGGTCCCGCCAAACGTCTTCCCGTCATAGCGTCAACGCCCGCCACAGCGCCCACGTTCCCCGGCCCACCCGTTCCGCTCCTTGAGAAGTGCCTGGTTCGGCTGCGGCTTTCACCGTCGTTGCCGCGGCAGCAGCGAGGGGCGCAGCTTGCCGTTATCACGGCACGGGATCCGAGTGGCGGTGCATGCAGAAGCGGCGCAGGTCGGTCCTGGGCGCATCAGTCCGGGCTGCACCCGCTGCTGCCCGGTCTCGGTCCGGGCGGCCTCCCCTTCCCGCCCGCGCCGTCTGACAGGATGCGGAACATGAGCTACTGGGACCCCCTGCCGTCCGTTCGGGCCGCGGAGAGCGGGCCGCTGCCCGCGCCGGACGGCGGCACGTGGCTGCCCTCCCCGAAGTTCCGCGGCCGCTGGCGGAACCCCCGACCCGAGCGCTGGGCGGAGCGCGACTGGCGCAACGTGCCGGGGCCGTTCTACGGGGCCGGAACCGACAACTGCTGGATGGGCCGGCTGATCGCCCCTGCGCACGTGCTCTACGACGACGAGCGGGGCGCCGAGTTCGTCTACCGGCAGCCCCGTGACGCGGCGCAGTCGCTGGCACTGCTGGGCGCGGTCGCGCAGGACCCGATGGTCGGGTACGCCTGCGACGGTGACGACCACTGGACCCCGGAACTCGTTCGCGACTGGTGGAGGGACCGCGGCCGGGTACGGGAGTGGGCCGCGGCCCTGGACCGTACGTGGTCGGTCTCGGACCGGCAGGTGGAACGCGAGGCGGCCGGCGGGGCCCGGGAGTACGTCACGTACATCGACGGAGGCCTCGCGCAGGACCTCCGCCACTACCTCTTCTGGCTGTCCGAAGGCCGCCCGGCCGGCCCCGGCGAATCCCTCCCGGCCCTCACCCCGCCCGGGGCCTGACAAAGGAGCCAGGCCGCAGGGCGCAGGGCAGCGCCGTGGCGTCCCGGGGCACAGGGTCCACCGGTCGTGTCGCAGCGCTCAGCCGGCACACCTGCAGCTGCGGACGGCGTCCGCTGCGATCGCCGCCAGTGCGATCGAGACGGTCGCCCACGTGACGTCGCCCTGCGTGTTACCGGTCGCGATCCATGCGCCGAGGCCCGCGCCGGTGACCGTGCCCAGCCTCGACGTGAGGTGGCTGTCCTTCACCAGCTTGCTCACCGGTGGAACGGGAAGAGTCACCCGCCGCCAGCGAGGAGCGGACTCAGGGGCGTTGGGCGCGGGGACGTCGAGCTGATCGTCGAAGGACATGAGGGTTCCTCTTTCCGCTGGTCGGTGACGGCGCAGGGCCACTGAAGGGGCGCCTGCTGCAACTCCACCAAACTGCGGAACCAGGACCGGTATTCTTGGCCTAAGCGGGACAACCAGGGATTACTGGGGGGTAGTCAATGCCTCGTTCGCGTCCGTTGGATCCATCCAAACCGCTGGAGGCGTTCGCCGCCGACCTGCGCCGACTGCGGGACTCCGCTCCACCGCGGGAGTACAGAACAGGCGTTCCTGAGCCCGGCGAGGGCAGGAAGCCCGAGAGCTTTCAGATGCCCGCGCCCTTCGGTGTCGACCAAGTGGTTGCGAAGTACGGTGTGGGCCGGTCGAGTGTCTACGCCGCGCTCAGTGCCAGGCGTCTTCCGTCCGTCACTGTTCTGCGGGCCATGGTTCTGGCGTGGTCACCCGTGGGTGAGGCGGCGATGTCCGACTGGATGAACAGGCGGCGCGAAGTCGAAGTGGCCCTGGCTACACCATCCTCCTCGCCTGCGGCCGAGACGTCACCTGCTCGAAGCTCGGATGAGGAGGGCGCGCAGCGCGCACGACCGACCGTGCTTCGCCCCCCTCCGGAGACCGCAGCACTGCCCTCACCGGATCCGACGTCGTCCGCGGTCGCCCCAGCCGCCATCACGAACGAGGTCAGAGAGCTCCACCGGGCAGCCGGCAGCCCCTCTGTGCGGGCCATCAGTGCGGCCATTCTCGCCGACCCGCGCAGCGTCGACATCAGTCCGGAGACGGTACGGCGAGTCGTCGCGGGTACGAGTGCGAGACCCGCCAGCGTCTTGTCGGTCGTCAGGGCACTCGCGGACATCGGAGGTCATGACGCTGCTGCGGCCGAGGAGAAGGCGAAGCAGCTCCAGGACCTCGAGGAGCCGTCGGGTGACCAAGGTTCCTCGCAGCGCCCCGCCGTGACGGGAGCGAACGGTGTGGATCTGAGGGGTACCGTCATCTACGGGCTGCAGCTGGCCGGCGGCGACGGGCAGACCATCGATCTGCGCCATGCGGTTCTGCACGACACGGTTGTGTACGCCCGGGACCAGCAGCCAGCAGACGCTCCACATGACCGACAGCCCCGTACAACACGCATCCGTCCACACCAGAGACCAGCAGACGCTCCACATGACCGACAGCCCCGTGGTGGAATTCGATGACCGGACCCGGATGCTCCCTGACGGCCCACGCGCGGAGATCCCCAGGTGACAGAATCCAGGCCCGGCATCGTGGCCGCCTGAACCCGGGGCGACACCACGGTCCGGCGGAGCGGCCCCGCCGGAAAGGTTCAGAAGGGCAGGTCGCACTCCTCGCGCAGCCACCCCTTCACCGACTCCGCCGTCCAGGACCGGTGTCGGCGGGTTGCCCCAGCCCCAGAAGCCCGCGCGGTGGCCCCAGGAGCTGTACGCGGCCGGGGTCGGCGATGGCGTCCGCCGGTACTCCCGTTCACCCGGTTCCGGATCTCGCTGCCGTTGCGGTACCACTTCTGGCGGAGACCGCCGTGGCAGTCCCACATCGCCACCGAACAGGGCGGCGGGGAACTCGGCGAAGACGGCTACGTCTACCTCTACTCGACCGGCTACGGGCGGGGCAACCCGCTCCTGCTGCTGCACCGCAGTGCCTCGACATCCTGGCGGGGCGGCCCGAGATCGGCCAGCTCCTGGTGAGCTGGAGCTGTAACGGCGCGCGGAGCCAGAGCTGGGACTTCTGAACGCTGCCCTGTCCGGTCCGGCACGGCGCATCGGGCGCCGGCCGGGCCGGGCGGCCACCAGACCAGACCTTGCCCGACCTATCGAATTTCGATAGATTTCCATCGCGACTCGATGGGAGGACAGGTCATGGGAAAGCTGGCGGTGCGCGCCCTGTGCGTCGTGCTCGCGGTGGTGTTCGTCGGCACCGTGTTCGTGCAGGCGGCCATGGTGTGGGCGCTGGTCACGCACGAGGTGGAGGGGACGCTCCCACTGACGCCGATGCGCGTGATCGTGATCCTGGGCATGGTGTCGGCGCAGGTGGCGCTGGTGTGCGTAGGGCGGCTGACGGCGATGGTGCGGCGCGGAACCGTGTTCTCCCACGCCGCTTTCCGGTACGTGGACGGCGTGATCGGCTCGATCGTGGCGGCCGCCCTGCTGTGGTTCTCGGTCACGGCCGTCAATGCGCCGGGTCAGCGGGAGGACCCGGGCGTTACGGTGATCATGGGAGGGATCGGCGTCGCCATCCTGGGGGTCGCGCTCATCGTGCTCGTGCTGCGGATGCTGCTCGCCCAGGCCGTCGCTCGCGACGGTGAAGCGGCGCAGATGAGGGCCGAGCTGGACGAGGTGATCTGATGCCCATCGCCGTCGACATCGACGTGATGCTGGCCAGGCGGAAAATGTCCGTGGGTGAGCTCGCGGAACGGGTGGGCATCACGCCCGCCAACCTGGCGGTGCTGAAGAACGGCCGCGCCAAGGCGGTGCGCTTCGCTACGCTCGCGGCGCTCTGCGAGGTCCTCGAATGCCAGCCGGGCGACCTGCTGCGCTGGGAGGCCGAGCACGCCGAGGCGGCCGACCTCTCGGAGCTCTGAGCGCACCGGCGTCGGCGCCTGAGCCCCGGCTGCACACCCGCCGGCTGCGCGCCCGTCGGGTCCGCGCCCGGCCTGCCGCCGCCGGTTTCACCGGCGATGCCGGTTCGGTCGCGCCCGTGAAGGCGCTGCGCCGGGCGGAGCCGGAGGTGAGCCCGCCGGCGGCGGTGGAGCCGCAGAAGGACGCGGTGGACCGTGATGCTTCCCCGGCGGTGCGGCTGGATCGCGTATTCCATCTCGCCTCGCGGTACCCGCGGCCAGCGCCCATGCTGGGAAGCAGGGCACCTTCGGCCTGAGGGCTGTCCTCCCACCGGGCCGAGAGGGCGCCCGAGAGGAGGAAGCCATGCGCATCCGCAGAACGCTGGGCCTCGTCCTGGCCGCAGCGACCCTGGCCGGTGCGGGAGCAGCCGTCGGTACCGCCGGCGCCCAGGCGGCCGCGTCCCCCACCATCACCAGGCAGGAATGCACGGACGCTGGTGGGCAGATCAGGTCCATCCCCTACGGCGGAGACATCTGCACCCTGCCCGACGGAACGAAACAGGAGATCACGTGACGGGGCCCTGCGCCTCGGCGTGACCGCGGTCGCCCGCCGGACACGGCGGCGGCCGCGGGGCCGGCGCGGGGAACGCCGCCCACGGCTCCCCGGCGAGCCGCCACCGACGGGCGACACACCATCAATTTCCGCCACAGCAAGGGGAATCGGCCCTTCACGGGGCTGCGTGAAAGAGGCGCTAGAAACCACCGCCCTCCGAAGTACGCTGACCTGCATGACCGATACCAGCACGAACGACGAACAGGCGTACGTCGATCTGCGTACCCTGACGGACCAGTACATGCAGGCGGTCCGTGCGCGCCTCGCCGAGATCGACTCCCCGCTCACCCGTGAACGCGGCGCCCGGCTGGTCACCGATGAAATGCTCACCGGCGCCAAGGAGGCCAAGCTCATACGCAGTGCCGCCATGGGCGAGTTGAGGCAGGGCCGCACCCTGAAGGAGGTTGCGGAACTGACCGGGCTCTCCGTGCCGCGGGTCGACCAGTTGCTCAGGGCGAAGTGAGCGCGGCCGCGACGGCCTCAGCCGACCGCCCTGCCGACGCCGACGCCCCCGCGGCGGCGTCGGTGAGTAGCGTGCAGGGCGACCGCGGCCATGGCGGTGGCAGTGGCCACGGCGACGGGTCCCGCCGTCTTGAAGCCGTCGCGTGAGCGCCAGGACAGCACCGACCAGCAGGACCGTGCGGACAACAGCGAGCCCAGGCTGAGCCAGGACCCTGCGGAGAGCGCTGAGAGACTGGAGCCGATGGACGCTGCGGAGAGGGCGGAGCCGACCGATCCGACGGACAGCACCGAGCCGACCGATCCGACCGAAAGGACCGATCCGACGGACCCGATGGACAGGATCGAGTCCTTGGAGCAGAGCGAGAGGTAGGACCTGCCGCCGTCCCGGCACCACTGGCTCGCCGCCGCATGCGATGTGGTCACGGCACCCATTCTGTCACGCGGGCCGTCGTCCGCACCGGCTACTCGTCCGCACCGGCTACTCGCCCGAAGGCAGGAGGTCCTGCGCCCTGCGTTCCATCAGCACGGGCAGGTAGGCGCGCACGCGGGCGTACCTGAGCTCCTCGTACGCGGTCTGCACCGAGCTCTGCACCAGGCCGACGTCCACCTGCGGGTGCGACTGCATCAGCCGCTCGGCGACAGCGCGGATGGTCAGTGCGTCCTCTGAATCCGCCAGCACGCGCCTCAGCCTCCCGGTCGCTCACCCTCTCCCCATGTTCGCGGCGAGGCCTTCGGCGGGGAAGTCGATCCTTCCCCCACGGCAGCCCCCTACCGGGGCCCTCCAGCGGCCCTTCCGGGACCGCTCACCGCCCCGTGTCCGGCGAGTCCGCCGTGGCCGCCGCATCCGTTCGGCGGCGAGCGGCCTCGATGTGGCCGAGGTGGCGGTGGGTCCAGTCGCACAGCGCGTCGATCGTCACCCGCAGGGCCTGGCTCGGCTCGGTGAGGGCGTACTCCACCCGTGGCGGCACCACCGGGTACACCGTCCGCTCGATCAGACCGTTGCGCTCCAGCATGCGCAGGTTCTGCGTGAGCATCTTGTGGCTGATGCCCTCGACCTCGTCACGCAGCTCGCTGAAGCGCAGGACCCGCTCCCCCAGGGCCTCGATGATCAGCAGCGCCCATTTGTTGGCGACGTCCGAGAAGATCTCTCGCGCCAGGGAGTCGGCGCGCCGCAGATCCGCGTCGTCCGGCGAGCCGGGGAACTGCTTGGTAACCATTGGGTGCCCCAGTCACTGAAAAGTGCGTTCTTCCACGTCAGCGCTCACTCTCCTACGGTTTCTGAGTAACCGCAAGAGACTCAAGGAGCCACAGCCATGGCCGTCACCCTGATCAACCCCACCGGACTGCCCGAGATCGATGCATACCGGCAGGTCGCCGTTGCGACCGGATCCAAGCTCGTCTTCATCGCCGGACAGGTGTCCTGGGACGCCGAGGGCGTCACGGTCGGCGCGGGCGACCTCGCCGCGCAGGTCGAACAGTGCTACCTGAACGTCGGCATCGCCCTGGCCGGGGCCGGCGCCACCTTCGACGACGTGGCGAAACTGACCGTCCACGTCGTCGACTGGACCCCCGACAAGATGCCCCGGCTCCTGGAGGGGATCGACCGGGCGGCGGCGAAGCTGGGGGTCGGCCCGGTCCCGCCGGCAACGCTGCTGGGCGTGGCGGCCCTGGACGTGCCCGAGCACCTGGTGGAGGTCGAAGCCACTGCGGTCATCGACTGACCGGGGCGCCCGGGCGGCGCGCGGCCGGCCGCCCGGCGCTCCGGCCCGTGGTCCGTGGTCCGGCCCTGGTCAGTCCCCCAGCCGGTGGAGCCAGCCGGCGAGCAACGCTTCGAGCGCCGCGCCTGGCCCTTGGTGGCCGAACGGCCCGGCTTCGCCCACCTGGCGGGCGCGCTGGTCGGGCTGGGCGGGGTGTGTCTCATGCTCCTGGGCGGCACGGACGACATCGGCATGCCCGGCGTCCTGGCGTCGGCCGGGGCGGTGCTGGTGTCGTCGTTCGGTCACATCCTGGCCAAGCGGTGGAACACCACCGGCGCGGCGGCCGACCTCGGTGACGGCGTACTCGCGTCGACCGCCTGGCAGCTCACCGCGGGCGGCCTGCTTCTGCTGCCGGTCGCCGTGGCGGTGGAGGGCGCCCCGCCGCCGGTGTCCCCGTCGGCGTTGCTGGCGTACGGCTACGTGGGCCTGGTCGCCACCGCACTGGCCTTCACGGCCTGGTTCGCCGGGCTCCGCCGCCTGCCCGCCGGCACGGTGGGTCTGATCGGGCTGCTGAATCCGGTCACGGGCGTGCTGCTCGGAACGGTGGTCGCGGGCGAGGTACTGACGGGCCGGCAACTGGGCGGGCTGGCACCCGTACTGGCCGGGGTCGCCTTGGGGCGCCCCGGGCGCACGTCCGGCCCGGGCCACCGGCGTCCGGTCGGTCCGACGCTCCCCGACGAACGGCCGGAGGCGCCGGAGGTACCGGACGATCCGCGCGACCCGGCCGGACCTCCGACGGGTTCACCCGGGGGGTGTTCCGCCGGAGGGCCGCCCCGCGTCAGCTCCGCCGGGTGACCGGATCCGGTACGGCGGCCACGGCGGCCACTGCCGCCTTGCGGGCGTGCAGCACATGCGCGTCCAGCGGCAGGGGGCTGTGGCCGACGAGTTCGAGGCCGGCGTCGGTGAGCAGGCGTGCGTAGTGGTCGGCGCGGCGTTCGCGGCCCCCGACGTTGCAGAGCATGTGCAGGTCCCAGGCGGTGGCCAGCGAGGGGGAACCGTCGGCGGGCAGGAGACGTTCCACCACGAGCAGGTCCGCGTGGGCGGGCATCGCGCGGGCGCAGTGGCGAAGGATCTCGCGGCAGCGGTCGTCGTCCCAGTCGTGCAGGACGCGCGAGAGGACGTAGACGTCGCCGCCGGACGGCACGTCGGCGAAGTCGCCGGCCCGGTAGTCGCAGCGCGCGCCGCAGCCCGCGGCGTCGAGCCGGCGACGGGCGGCTGCGACGGCGTGCGGGCGTTCGAGCAGCGTGCCGCGCAGGCGCGGGTGTGCGGTGAGGATCCGGCCGAGGAGTTCTCCGTTCCCCCCGGCGACGTCGACGACGGTCGCCGGGGCGTGCGCCCGGGCGGCGGCGGTGATGACCGGATGGCCGGGGAGCGGGTGGAACATCCGTGAACTCGCGGCCATGGACTGGTCGAAGAGCGGGCCGAGTTCGGGGTCGCGGGCGAAGTGGTCGAAGTGGCTCTCGCCGAAGAGGTGGTCGAAGGCCGGCTGTCCGGTGCGCACGGCGTGGTCGAGGGCGCCGAAGGAGCGGTAGAAGGGGCCGCCGTACATCAGGGCCAGCGACCGCATCGAACCGGGTGCGTCCGCGCGCAGCAGAGCACCGAGCTCCGTCAGGCGGAATCGTTCCTGCTTGCGGTCCGGCTCCTGGTCCGGCTCCGGGGCCGCCTCCTGATCGGGCTCCGGATCCGGCTCCTGGGCGACGGCGCCGAGCATGGTGAGGTAGCGCAGGAGCGTGGCCAGGCTCCGGGGGTCGGTGCCGGTCAGCCGGGAGAGGTCCTCGGTCCGGTACGCGGTACGCGTGTCCATGACGTCGGGCAGGCCCAGCCGGGCGGAGGCGGCGAGTGCCTGCGTCGTCCAGGCGCCGGTGAGGAGGTGGAGGAGCGTTTCGGCCGGCTGTCGCCCGCCGCGGCGGATCCGGTCGTACGGGTCCTCTGCGCGACCGGGGTGACCGGGGTGGCCCGGGTGGCCCGGGTGGCCCGGGTGGTCGAGATGGGCGGCGAGGGTGTCCCGGTGGTCGCCGCGTGCGTAGAGTTCCAGCCGCCCGTAGTCGCAGGCCGCGTCGGCGGGAAGGGTGAAGTAGAGGACCGTGCCGTCCTCGTGGGGGTTGTAGCCGCCGCCGTCGGGCCTCGCTCCGTGACGGACGAGGATCGCGCACAGGCCGCGCAGGGCCAGCGGCTCCGGGTCCTCGATCTCGAAGGCGAGGTGCGCCTCGTGCTGGTGGGTGCGTTCGTGGGCGGCGATCGGTTCCAGGACCGAGTGCGATGGCACGGTCAGGGCGAACACCTCGACCGCGCGCCGCTGCCCGTGACGGCCGTGCACCTGCGGGCGCAGGATCCGGACGTCGAGCTCCGCGGGGTCGCGCCCGTGGCGCCGGGCGAGGCGTTCCCGGACCACCACGCTGGGGTGGGAGGGGGTGTCGACGGCCAGTCCGCAGAAGGCGAGTTGGGCCCGGAGGCTGTCCGCGTCCGGCGGGAAGAGCAGCAACCCCGCGTGGGCGAACCGGCAGTGCCCGGCCAGCGCCTGCAGGTCCGGGCCACCGAGTCCGGGCAGGAGGAGAGGGAGCAGGGCGGCGCTGTCGTGCTCTCGGACGAACCGCGCCGCCGCGCGCAGGCTGGCGGTGTCGTCAGGAAGCAACGTTTTGTCGGGGAAGGTCGTCGTCATCGTGGGGGGTCCTAGGGCTGGTACGGGGCAGGGCAGGGCGTGTCAGGGCCCAGGCATGGCAGGGCGGAGGGTAGGACGAACAAGGGGTGCTGCGGGGGGGGGCGGTCACACGCCGACGTAGTTCTCGGCGAACCACTCCTGGTGGATGCGCGAGGTGCGCAGCGAATTGAGCCGCGAACGCTGCAGCGCGGCGAGGAAGAACGATCCGGCACCGTGGTCGCGGTCGGATGTCGCGTGCAGCAGGCCGGTCATCCACCCGGTGAACTCCTGCGCACGCCAGATGTGCGCCAGGCATCGGTCCGAGTAGGTGTCGAGTCCCGTGGTGTCCCCCCGGGCGAGGGCGCCGGTCAGGGCTTCCGCCAGGATCTCGGCCTCCAGCACGGCGAGGTTGGCGCCCTTCGCGGCGGCCGGGGCGAGCAGGCTCGCCGCGTCGCCCGCCAGGAAGAGCGAGCCGTGACGCAGCGGTTCGACGACGTCGCAGGTCAGGTCGAAGACCGCGCGTTCCAGGAGTCCGCCCCGGCGCAGCGGCCCGTGGTCCTCGGCACGCATGCGGACGTCGAGTTCGTCCCAGATCCGTTGCTCGGACCAGTGGTCGGCGGGCGTGCCGCGCTGCCACTGCAGGTAGTAGCGGGTGACGTCCCTGGTGCGGGCCATGTGTCCGGCGAAGCCTCGGGCATGGATGGCGTATCCGACGGCGTCGAGGCTCGGCGGGGCTTCGGCGAGCAGGCCGAGCCAGGTCACGCCGTGGTCGTGATGGTGGTGGCGGACGGTGCCCGGTGGCAGTGAGCGGCGGGCCGCCCCGTGCCTGCCGTCACAGCCGGCGACGTAGCGGGCGCTCCACCGGGCGGGGCGGCCGTCGGGCTCGCGCGTCGTGACGTACGGCTGCGCGCCGTCCGCGTCCCGCACGACGACCGCCTCGGCGTGGAAGCGGATGCGGCCGCCGATGTCGAGGTAGTGGGTCAGGAGGTCCGTGACGAGGTTCTGCTGCGGGTAGACGTGGTGGTGTCCGCCGTCGCCGAGGGCCCCGTAGTCGAGGCGGAACCGGCCGTCCTCCGTGCGGAATTCGCACGTGCCGTGGCGGCTGCCCCTGCTGTGCAGGCCCTCGGCGAGGCCGTGACGGTCCAGGATCCGCACGGTGTTCGGGGCGAGGAACCCGGCTCGGGTCCGGGTCTGCACATGGGTGCGGGAGGCACGTTCCAGGATGACGCAGTCGATTCCGGCGGTGTGCAACAGGACGCCGAGGACGAGCCCGGCGGGGCCTGCACCGAGGACGACCACATCGGCCGACTCACGTAACGTGTGAGCGTCGTTACTTTCCGTCATAGCGGGTGAAGCATAAGCACGCCAAGATCCACGAACCTACCCGAGCCATCCGAAGGCGGGAATAGAGTGACAATCCGCGTGGGCTCCGCTGCCCGCTGACGACGGGGCCGGGACCTGGTGCCGACACCCCTCCCGTGGTGCGCTCCAGGCGTACGGGGGCACGCGCGCTCTCCCCTCACGCCCCAGCGTGTGCCCGTCCGTTCGGCCTACGAGGGCACACGGCCCGCAGGACGGCCACCGAGCAGCCGGACATCACGCCCGAAGCCGCCTGCCGGTCGACCTCGCCGTCGTCGGCCCGATGGCGCGCACCGCCCGCCACCTCACGCTCCTGCTCGACGTCACGGCCGGGCCGGACCCGCTGGCGCTCGGCGTGGCGCACGACCTGCGGCTGCCGGCCGCACGTCACCGGCAGCTGAGCGTTTTCCGGGTCCTGGTCCTCGACGGGCATCCGCTCCTTCCGACCGGGTCCGCCGGGCGGCCCGGCGTGCACCGGGTGGCCGACGCACTGGCCGACGGCGGCGCCCGCGTCGAACGGCACACCACGCTGCTGCCCGACCTGGCCGAAGCCGCCACGCCCTCCCCGCAGTTGCTGCTCCGGGGTACCGCTGCGCGGCTTCCCGTCGACGCCTACGAGCAGATACGGGCCCTCGCCGCCGGGCTGGGCGCGGACGACCGGAGCCGCGGCGCGGCGCGGCTGCACGGGATGGTGTTCAGCCACAGCTACTGGATCGTGGCGAACGACCGTCGCGAGCTCCACCGTCACGGCTGGCGGCAGCCCTTCGCCGAGTTCGACGCCGTGGGGTGCCCGGTCACGCCGACCCCGGCGTTCCCGCACGACCACAACCCGGATCTGCCGGAACGCCGGATCGACATCGACGGCGTCGCGTATCCGTACCTCGACCATCTGGTCTGGGCCGGTCCGGCCACCATGCCCGGCCTGTCCGCCACCGCCGTACCGGCGGGCCGGTCCCCCGACGGCCTGCCGGTGGGAGTGCAACTCACCGGCCCGGTGTTCGAGGACCGCACCCCGCTGCGGCTGGCCGAACTGCTCGAACCGAGGATCGGCGGCTGCCAGGCCCCGCAACAGGTCGCACCACCAACCTGGATCCACACCAGGGGCCCCCTGGCCCGGTCTCCTTGACTTCACGCACGTGCGGTCCGGTCAAGGGGCCGACACCCGTCGAGGGGAGCGCTAGGCCTGCGGCAGCAGGAGGCTTCGGGGGTCGGCCGGGCGGGGGACGTAGACCGGGGAGTCCGACTGGTAGAAGAGGTCGATGTCGGCCTCCTCTCCCCCGACGATCAGCGTGTCCCAGGCGCCGCTCTCCCGCAGGGTGCGGAGGGTTGCGGGGGCGATCCTGGCCAGGTGGGCGCGGAGTTCCCCGTCCGTGGGCAGGCCGGGCAGCCGCGGCGCCAGGCGGTCGCGGATCTCTGCCATGCGGTCGAGCAGCACGTCCAGGTCGCTCCCGTCCGCGGTACCGGCCGTGCCGCCGGGCTCCGCGCTGCGCGCGATGATGTCCCTGACGGCGCGGGTGACGCCCTGGTCGTCGGTGGTGACCATGGCGTTCCATGCCCGGCTCTTGTGCCGGTACTGGAGCATGGACATGGCTGCCTCGTGACGGATGAAGTCGGCGTCCCGCAGCGGTCTTCCCCGCCAGGCCCGACTGAGCGTACGGGCCAGCGAAGTGGCCGAGGCGAGGCCGCTGTTAAGGCCCCGGCCGGGCCAGAAGTGGATGGCGTTGGCCGCGTCGCCGAGCAGGAAGCCGTAGGTGCCGGGAGTGGTCGCCGTCGGCCGGTGGAGCTGCGCGGTGAACCGCGGGCGCTGCACCATGTCGAGGCGGAACGACGTGATCGCCGTCAGGTCCTCCTCGGCCACGCCGAACAGGCTGAGGCCTTGACGGATCTCCTTCCAGAGCGGGGAACTGCGCAGCAGGGCGGGGAGGAAGAGGGTGCCGTGAGTGGGGCAGCGGAACTCGCCTTCCTCCTCCTGCCGGCTCATCAGGCAGGGTCGGGACGCGATGCACTCCTCGAAGACGTGGCGGACCGGGTCGATGCCGATGACGTTCCGGGCCTCCTCCCGGGTCAGTCTCATGTTCAGGAAGCCCTCGCCGCGCAGCGAGTTCAGCAGGAAGCGGTTCTGCGACACCGTGAGCAGCACGCTCATCGGGTCCGGAAGGCTCGAGCTGACCCGAAGTCCCAGCACGACGTCCTGGAGGTGCTCGCCGTCAAGGGAGTAGATGGAGGCGTCGGCCGCGCCGAAGCGGTCGGCGTAGTGCTCGCGGGTGCGGGAGCGGCCGCCTTCGCAGACGACCAGGACGTGCTCCTGGGTGATCCGGTTCTGCTGCTCCGCGGCGTCGAACCGCCGGGGGACGAGCCGGATCGCCGGTCTCCGGTTCGCGAGGTCCAGGAGCCGGTCCTCGATGTGGGCGATCCGGATGTTGCGGGGCGGGTGGCCGTCGACGGAGTCCGGACCGACGGGCCACATCTCGCTGTAGGCGCCTGCATCGTCGAACAACGCGGCGTTGACCTCCTCGGAGAGGGCGAGGTACTGCCGGCTCTGGACGGTCACCACCTGCATGCGACGGACGTTGCCCTGGGTCTCGTCCTTCCAGACGACAGCGCTGCCCCTCCTGGTCCAGCGCCCGTCGTAGACGGTGATGGCGGTCCGGCCGGGCAGCATCTCGTCGAGCGCCAGGGCGAAGGCGAGGCCCACCGGGCCTCCGCCGGTGACGGTGACCCGCAGGGTGCCGGGGTCGGCGGTGCCGGCCCGGGGGAGGTCCACGAGGGAGAGGTCCATGACCGTCTCCATGGAGTCCTGCCCCTCATAGAGGAACGTTTCATCACCGATCCGGATGCAGTCGTTCGGCCGCAGGACGTGCCGGGTGACGCGCTGGTCGTTGACGTACGTGCCGTTGCGGCTGCCCCGGTCGTGGAGCACGAAACCGGCGTCCTCCGCGAGGATCTCGGCGTGCAGCCGGGAGGCGCTCGGGCTGACGATCACGACGCCGCTGTCGCTCTTGCGCCCGAAACTGAGGGGCTCGCCGCCCAGGACCACGCTCTGCCCGGCGAACGGACCCGTGCGCCCAACGATGACCGAAGGCACTTCACACCCCTTGAAAACGATGACGCCGATTGCTCGTACGCCGTCAACACGCCATCGAGAACGTGTTCGGTTCAACCGTTTTCGAGAATCTTTGAGTCCCCCTGAACCGGCTCCTGAGGCCGTACGTGATGTTCGCGTCGGCCGGCGATACGAGGGAGACCGCCCCCATGCACAACGAAGAGTCCGAGACCCTGGCGGAGACCGCCTTCGCGGCGACCACCGCGACGTCCGGCGCGGGCACCGCCGCGGCACCCGCGGGGACGGCAGCGGGGGCGGCCGGCGCGGACGTGCTGATCGCGGGCCGCTACCGGCTGCTGTCGCGGCTCGGCGAGGGCGGCATGGGCACCGTGTGGCGGGCTCATGACGAGATCCTGCACCGGGAGGTCGCCGTCAAGGAGGTACGGGCCCCGGCCGGTCTGGGGTCCGACGACGTCACACGGATGTACGGCAGGCTGGAGCGGGAGGCGTGGGCGGCGGCCCGGATACACGACCGCAGCGTGATCACGGTCCACGACGTGGTCGTGGCGGACGACCGGCCGTGGATCGTGATGGAACTGATCCGCGGCCAGTCGCTGGCCGACCTGCTGCGGGCCGGAGGCCCCCTCCCCCCGCGGCAGGCCGCGCGCATCGGCGCGGAGGTGCTGGGCGCGCTGCGTGCCGCGCACGCCGCCGGGGTGGAACACCGGGACGTGAAACCGGCGAACGTGCTGCTCTCCGACGACGGACGGGTGGTGCTGAGCGACTTCGGGATCGCGATGGTGGAGGGCAGCACCGCCCTGACCATGACGGGCGAGGTGGTCGGCTCCCCCGAGTACCTGCCGCCGGAACGGGCGCTGGGCCGCTCCTCGGGTCCCGAGTCGGACCTGTGGTCCCTCGGCGTGCTGCTGTACGCGGCCGTGGAGGGGATCTCCCCGTTCCGGCACGACACTGCGCTGAGCACCCTGCGGGCCGTGGTGGAACAGGAACCGCCGACACCGACCCGCGCCGGCCCGCTCAGCCCGGTCATCTCCGGACTGCTCCGCAAGGAGCCTGCGGAGCGGACCCCCGCCGCCGAAGTCGCAGCAGCTCTGGGGGACATCGCTGGCGGCACGGACGTCACCGCCGCGGACTCCCGCCAGCCGACCGGCGAGGAGAGCGGCCCTGCTGTGGGGCTCCGGCCCGAGGGCGCGAGCACCGCTACGGCTGCGTCCCCGGCCGGGCGGCCCGCAGGGCGCCGCGCTGCCCCCGCCCCGCCGCGCAGGCAGCGGGCGGCGGCGTTCGTCGCGGTCGGCGCGGCCGCCTGCCTGTTGATCGCCGGCGGGCTCGCCTACGCCTTCGCCGGCAACGGCGACGACGGCGCGGGCAGCCCGGGCGGTACGGGTGGTTCGGGCGTACGGGTGTCGGTGGCGGGGACGAACACGGCCTACACCGGCAGTTGCCCGATCCCGGAGGGCCGGGCCCCGGCGTTCACGGCGACCTTCACCGCCACCGAGCCGACGCTGATCTCCTACCGCTGGGTGTCCGGCGACGGCTCGGTGGTCGACCCCCGATGGCGCACCCTGTCGATCGGGGACAAGGCCAACCCCACCGGCCGCGACACCATCCGGCTGACGGCGTACGCGAAGACGGGCACCCTGACCACCGGGATGGCCGTGGAACTCCAGAGCCCGAGCCGCGCCCTCTCCCATCCCGTCCCCTTCTCGATCACCTGTACCGGCTGACGCCCGCTCCCTCGGCTCCCCCCGGGCGGCGCAGCTCGCGCAGCTCGTGCAGGACCTCACGGGCCGCCCGCGCGCCGGAGGCCAGCGCACCCTGGACGGAACCGGTGGCACGGTGGTCGCCGCACACGTACCGGCCCGGCGCCACCCGCGTGGTACGGGTCAGCGGATGCGGTGGCGGCATGGCGGGCAGCGCGTCCTCGATGGTGCGCACGGTGAGCAGGTCCCAGCCGTCCGTGCCGGTCCCGTACGCCTCGCCGAGCGCGGCCCGGAGCTCGCGCTCCCGGCCCTGCCCGTCCCGGCCGAGCACCGAGGTGGCGACGAGGGTGTGGCCGGGCGGGGCGTAGGCGGGCACGACGTCGCTGAGGACACAGGTGTTGAGGAAGCGGCGGCGGGTGTCCACCAGCAGGGTCGGCTCGCCGAGGGGCGATCGCGGAGCGACGTGGTAGTACGTCGTCACGATCCGGTAGGCGGGCAGGGTGACCTCGGGCAGCAGCATCGAGACGGGCCCCGGTCCGGTGGCGACCACGACGGCGCGCGCGGGGATCTCCACTCCCGCTGCCGTCAGCACGCCGTCGTCCGTGAGCCCGGTCACCGGAGTCTCCAGCCGTACGGCACCTTCGGGCAGGCCGGCCGCGAGGGCCCGCGGGACCGCCCCGATGCCCTCGGTCGGCAGGCAGATGGTTCCGCGCAGCATGCTCCGCCAGACCATGTGGAACACCCGGGCGGAAGTCTCCAGTTCGTCCTCCAGGAAGACCCCTGACACGAAGGGCCGGAAGAACCTCTCGACGAACTCTTCGGAGATCCCCGCGTCGGCGAAGGCGGTGCGGGCGGTGGTGTCGGGGCGCCGTTTGAGCCGGCCGGGGGGCAGCAGCATGTCGCGGGCGGACAGCAGGCCGAGGGCGGCCACGTCACGCGGGCCGGCAAGGCGGCCCGAAAGCAGTTCGGGCAGCGCGCGCGGTCGGCGGGTGGGATCGCTGAAGCTGAGTCTGCCGGTGGGAGTGTGGACGAGGAAGCCCGGCGTGAAGGGCCTCAGCCGAAGTTCTTTCAGGTCGAACCTGCGCCGGACCTGGGGGTAGGCCGTGTTGAACACCTGGAACCCGCGGTCCACGACGAAGCCCCCGGTCCGGTCCGAACGCATCCGGCCGCCGACCGCGTCGCCCGCCTCCACCACCCGTACGCTCACGCCGGCCGCGGCGAGATCCCGGGCACACGCCAGCCCGGCGACACCCGCCCCGACGACCAGCACGTCGGTCCCGTCCGTCACGTCCGAGGATGCGGACATACGACCACCTCTCACCTGTCCGTGCGGCGTGTGCCGCCCGTCCACTGTGTTCCGCGTATCCCCCCGACGCGGATGCGACACCACCCCGACGGCCCGACCGCCGCCCGTCCGGACCCGCGCCGAGACGGTTCGGGCACCCCCGCGAGGGGGTGCCCGAACCTTTCGTACGGCGGGTCCGGCGCGCGGCGGGTCAGCCGGTGGGGGCCATGGCGGCGGTCATCTCCGCCAGTACGGTCCGCCGGTCCTCGCCCGGGCGGGGCCGCAGGGGGCGGGCCAGGCGGCGGCTGTCGTAGTGCCAGCGGTGGTCCAGGTCCCGGGGGACCGTTCCCGTCTCCCGGAAGTCCGCTTCGGTGCCCAGGAGTTCCGTGAGGTCCTGGGCGAGGTCGCGCCAGGACACGTGGCCGCTGCACGCGTTGGCGACGCCGTGAACGGGCCGGTCCAGGCACTCGGCCACGGCACGGGCCAGGGCGGCCGCGTGCACCCAGGCAGCTCCGTACCAGGCGTGTCCCCCGGTTCCGGGACGTGGCAGTTCGATCGGCCGGCCCTCGCGTGCGGCCCGGTAGAGCGTGCCGATGGCACCCCAGCGCAGTTGTTCGCGCAGCCGGTCGTGCGCACCCCAGACGATCGGTGACCGCACGGCGCTCGCGCCCCCGCGTCCCCCGGTGCCCGCGGCGCGCAGCACCATGGCCTCGCAGTCGAGCTTGGCCTTCCCGTAGGGGCTGACCGGCTCGTGCGGCGCCGACTCCTCGGCGACCCGGTCCGTACCGGGGTGGCCGTAGGCGTCGACGCTGCTGACGAAGACGAACGGTCCGCGCCGCCAGGCGTCGACCATGGCCCGCGTCGCCGCCAGGTCCACGTCGTGCCGGGTGAAGGTGCAGGCGGCGTGCACGACCGCGTCCGCCTGCGCGACGGCGTCCCGGAGCCCGTCCGGGTCGGAGAGGTCGCCCTCGATGACGTCGACGCCCTCGACGGCGATCAGATGGGCGGACTCGGGCCGGGCCAGCGCCAGTACGGGACGCCCCTGTGCGGCGAGTTCACGTACGACGAAGGCCCCGACGCCCCCCGTCGCACCGGTGACCAGCACCGTGCCCGGGCGGACGTCCCGGGAGCGGGGGGCCGGCCTGCTCGCGGCCTTCGCGGCGCTCTGCCGTGCCGCCCGTTCGCCGAGGAGGGCGGTCAGTGCCCGCGGTGTGCGGGCCTGGAGCACGTCGAGTCCCGTGAGCGGCAGCCCGAGGTCCGTGCGCAGCCGTTCGGCGAGCTGAACCGCCTTGAGGGAGTGGCCGCCGAGGGCGAAGAAGTCGTCGTCCGGCATCGGGAGGAGGCCGAGCACGGCGGTGAAGGCCTCCGTGACCGCTGCGGCCCGGGGGTCGGCAGGAGTGCTCGGCGCGGACGGCGCGGACGGCCCGGGCAGCCGCGCGGGATCGAGCCGGCCGGCGGCCGTACGCGGCAGGGCGTCGAGCACCGTGACGGCGGCGGGTACGGCCTCGGGCGCGAGCGACCGGCGCAGCAGCCCCAGCAGTTCCTGACCGGACGGGCCGACGCTGTCGCGCAGCACGGCGTAGGCGACGGCCGGCCCCTGCCCGGGCCGGACCACCTCGGCGTCGACGACCTCCGGATGGGCGCGCAGGGCCTGCGCGGCCGGGTGGCCGCCGTCTTCCGGTGCGGAGCCGCCCCGGGGGGCGGCGTCGTGCTCCGGGCCGGGGAGGGGCAGCTCGCCCAGGGCCAGTTCCGGGTCGGCCGCCACCGCCTGGAGCAGCGCCGCGTAGTCGCGTACGGCCGCCTCCGCGACGGTGTCGTCCAGTGTGTTCGCGTCGTACTGGACGAGTGCGCGCGGCTGCTCGGCGTCGTCCAGTGCCAGACCGTACGACAGGGTGAACTTCGCGCCGTCCGAGGGCACGTCGACGTACTCGGCCGACGTGCCGGGGAGCCGGAGCACCGTCGGCTCGCCGAGGACGTCGGAGGTGACGCGGACCAGCGCGGTGCCGTCGGCGCCGCGTGCGCCGGCGCCGAGGCGTTCGAGGACCAGGTCGAAGGGGACGTGCCGGTGGCGCTGGGCTTCCAGGAGGGCCTCGTTCACGCGTCGCAGCAGCGCCGCGAAGGTCGGGGAACCGGAGACGTCCACGCGTACCGGCAGGGTGTTGACGCACAGGCCGACCAGAGCGCGCATGGCGGTTCCGCTGCGGTGGGTGCCGGCCACGCCGATGACGAGGTCCTCGTCGCCGGTGAGGCGGTGCAGTGCGACGAAGGCCGCGGTGAGGGTCACCGCGAAGAGCGTGGCGTGCCGCTGCGCGCCGAACGCCCGCAGGGCGTCGGGCACGGCCGGTGCGAGCGGCACGGTGTGCACGGCCGCGGGCCGCACTGCCGTCTGCGGCGCGTCCGCAGCCCGGCGGGGCAGGCGTGGCGGGGCGGCGTCGGCCAGCAGGTCGCTCCAGCGCTTCAGGTCCGTCTCGAAGCCCGGCAGGCCGTCGTGCTCGCGGCGCGCGTGGTCGGCGTACTGCGGGGCCTCGGCGAGGGCCGGCGGGGTCGCCGCGCCGGTGGCGGACGCGTAGAGCACGGCCAGTTCGGCGGCCACCGTCTCCAGGGACGCGCCGTCCATGGCGATGTGGTGGAACGTCAGCAGCAGGGTGTGGTCCTGCGGCCCGTGCCGCAGGACGAGGGCCCGTACGGCGTCTCCGGCCGCGAGGTCGAACGGCCGGGCGCTCTCGCGCCGCAGCAGTGCGGGGGCCTGCGCCGGGTCGGAGTCGACGACGTGCACGGGGACCGTCCGCGGCGTCGGGAGCACTTCCTGGTAGGGCTCGCCCTCGTGCTCCGCGTAGCGGGTGCGGAGGATGGAGTGGCGGGCCACCAGGGACGTGAGGGCGGTGGCGAGAGCGGCCACGTCGAACGGGCCGCGCAGCCGGGTGGCGAACGGTACGTGGTACGAGTCGCCCGCGCCGCCGAGCCGTTCCATCAGCCACATGCGGCGCTGGGCGCGGGACAGCGGGACCCTTCCTGCCTCCGGCCCGGTTCCTGCCTCCGGCCCGCTTCCTGCCTCGGGGACGCTTCCCGCCTCGGCGGCGGTGGCGCTCTCCGGGGCGGCGGCGGGCCCGGCCGCCGTGCGCCGGGCCGTTCCGGCGCGGGCCCGGCGCAGCAGTTCCCGCTGGAGTTGCTGACGGTCCTCGTGGGCCGCGGAGTCGGCGTCAGTGGGCATCGCTGTGCTCCGGTGTCTCGGGGTGGAGGTCTCGGTGGGCGTCGAGGAGGGCGCGTTCGACCAGCGCGGCCTGGGCGGCCACGGTCGGCGCGGCGAAGAAGTCGGCGAGGGCGATCTCCACGCCGAGTTCCTCGCGCAGGTCCTCGGTGACGACGAGGGCGAGCAGGGAATGGCCGCCGAGGAGGAGGAACTCGGAGTCGGCGCGGGTCACCTCGGTGCCCAGTGCCCGGCTCCACACCTCGGCCACGGCCTGCTCCAGGGGAGTCATCTCCATCGGCTCGTCGGCGGGGCCGCTCTCGGCGGTGCGTACGCGTCCGGTGAGAGCACGCCGGTCGACCTTGCCTGCCGGGGTGAGGGGAAGCCGTTCCAGCACGGTGACCGCGTCGGGCACCAGGTGGGCGGGCAGGACCGCGGCCAGCCGCTCGCGCAGCGCCGCTCCGGTGGGCACCGGGCCGGGCGCGGCGACGACGAACGCGACGAGGCGTGCCTCGGGGGTACCGGCGCCGTCGACGGTCACGGCGGCGTCGTCCACGTCCGGCTGCTCACGGAGGGCGTGTTCGACCTCGGCGGGTTCGATGCGGAAGCCGCGCACCTTCACCTGGTCGTCGTTGCGCCCGTGGAACTGCAGGATGCCGTCGGCGCGGAGGGAGACGATGTCGCCCGTACGATAGAGCCGCCCGCCGACGGCGGGATGCTCGACGAACCGTTCGGCGGTGAGTTCGGGCAGGCCCGTGTACCCGTGGGCGAGCCTGCTGCCGCCGATCCACAGCTCGCCGCGCCCGCCCTCGGCGACCGGACGGCCGGCGGCGTCGAGGACGTGCGCCGTGGCCCCGGCGATGGGCCGGCCGATCGGTACCGGCCCTTCGCAGTCCTGCACCGTGACCCGGTGGGCGGTCGCGAAGGTGGTCGTCTCGGTCGGTCCGTAGCCGTTGACGAGCTCCAGCCAGGGGAAGGCGGTGAGCACCTCGCGGGCCTGTGCGGCGGCCATCGCCTCGCCGCCCACGACGACCGAGCGGAGCTGGGCGAAGACACGGGAGCGGCGCGCGGCGAGCTGGTGGAAGAGGGCGGTGGTGAAGAACGCCACCGTCACGCCGTGCCGTTCGACGTGCCGGGCGAGGTCCTCCAGGGAGGGCCGCTGCTCGGTGCAGACGACGACCGCGGCACCGCCCGCGAGCGCGACCCAGACCTCGAACGTCGAGGCGTCGAAGGTCATGGGCGAGTGGAACAGGACCCGGTCGCGGGCCGTGAGGGTGACGTAGTCGGGCGCGGTGACCAGCTCGGCGATGGCGCCGTGCGGCACGAGGACACCCTTGGGGCGGCCCGTGGAGCCGGAGGTGAACATGATGAACGCCGGGCTGTCCGGGTCGGACTCGTCGACCGGACGGCCGCTCGTGAGCGGCTCCTCGGGCAGGGTGAGCACGGGGCCGGGGAGAGTGGCGGCGTCCAGCAGCTTCGCGTCGCCGAGGGTGAGCGTCACGCCCGCGTCGGCGATCATCGCCTCGGTGCGCGGCCTGGGTTGGGCCGGATCGAGGGGCACGCACACGGCGCCGGCCAGCCACAGCCCGAGCTGCGCCACGACGGTCCGGTACGAGCGCGCCGTCAGCAGCGCCACCCGGTCGCCGCGGACGACCTCGTGTTCGCGCAGGCGGGCGGCGAGGGCGTGGCCGGCCTGGATGAGCCGGCCGTAGGTGAGGGTCGTGTCGCCGTCGACGACGGCGAGGGCGTCGGGGGTGAGCTCGGCCTGCCGGGCGACGAGCGCCGGCAGGGTGGTCGCCCTGCCGGGGGTCGTGCCGGGCGCGGTCGCGACGGGCGCGGTCATGTGCGGCACGGTCGTGTCCGGCGCGGTCGTGTCCGGCGCGGTCATGTGGGGCGCGGTCATGTCAGGCTCCTTCCGGGCGCGGGGTCCGGCGCTGTTCGACGAGGGCGGCGAAGGTGCGCAGGTCGGGGCTGCGCAGCAGCTCGGGGGCGCGCAGGCGTACACCGGTCTCCGCTTCGACGGCGGCCAGCAGCCGGGCGGCGATGATGGAAGTGCCGCCGGCGTCGGTGAAGTTGTCGCCCAGTCCGGTGCCGGGCCGGCCGAGGAGGTCTCGCACGGTCGTCAGCACGAGCCGCTCGGTGGGCGTGGCGCCGGCGTCGGTGCCGGCCGGGGCACCCGCGGTGCCGGGCCGGTGCGTCTCCGGGTCCTCGGACCGGGCCAGGGCCGCGAGGGCCGGCCGGTCCACCTTGCCGTTGGCGTCGAGCGGGAAGCCGTCGACGATCCGTATTCCGGCGGGGACGGCCTGCTCGGGGAGCCAGGCGCGGACCGCGTCGAGGAGTTCGCCGGGCGCCGGGTCGGCGCCGTCGGCGGCCCGTACGTGTGCGACCAGGCGGCCGTGGCCGGAGCTGTCGCGCAGCACGGTGACGACGGCGGTGCGCACGCGCGGGTCCTGCTCGAAGGCGGCTTCCACCTCGACCGGTTCGATCCGCACTCCGCTGATCTTCACCTGGTCGTCGAGGCGGCCGAGGAAGTCGAGGCTGTCGTCCGCGTTCATCCGTACCCGGTCACCGGTGCGGTACAGGCGGTCGACCGCGGGGAGTTCCGCTTCCTGCGGGGGCGCCGTGAATCGGCGGGCGGTGAGTTCCGGGTCGAGGTAGCCGAGCGCCAGGCAGTGGCCGCCGACGCGCAGTTCGCCTTCCTGTCCCCGGGCGACGGGGCGGCCTTCCTCGTCCGTGACGACGAGGGTGACACCGGGCAGCGCGGTGCCGATGGGGGGCGGGGCCTGGTCGCCGGCCTCCGGGTCGGTGCCGCGCATGGTGTGGGCGGTGGCGAGGACGGTGGCCTCGGCAGGGCCGTAGGCGTTGTGGACGGTGGCGGTGACGTCGGCGCCGGGCCGGCGGCGCATGCGGTCGCCGCCGACGACGAGGTGACGCAGCTCCAGGCCCTGCGGCCACGGCCGGTCCAGGAGCGGTTCGACGGTGGGAGTGGCCGCCACGGCGTGTGTGAGGGCGGTGTTACGCCACCAGTCGGTGAGGACGCGCGAGTCCCAGCGGGTGTCGTCCGGAGCGGGGACGAGGGCGGCTCCCGAGGTCAGGGCGGCCCACAGTTCCAGCAGGTGCGGGTCGAACGCGACGCCGATGAGCAGCGACTGCCGGTCGCCGGGGGCGAGGCCGGTCTCGGCCCGGTACCAGTCCAGGGCGACGGAGAGCGAGGGCTCGGCCACGGCCACGGCCTTGGGGCGGCCGGTGGAGCCGGAGGTGAGGACGGCGTACAGGGAGCCCTCGGGCGCGCGCCGGGTGCCGCGGGCGGCGTCGGTGAAGGCCGCTACCGCGGTGGCGGGGGCGTTGACGCCCTCGGTGGGCAGCGGCAGCGGGGCGTGCTCCCCGCCGCGGTGTGCCCCGGGCAGGACACCGGGGTCGCCGATGAGGCAGGCAACGTCGAGGTCCTCGGTGACGGCCTGGGTGCGGCGCTCGCCGGGGCGGGGGCCGAGCGGCAGGTAGACGGCGCCGATCCGGGCGAGGGCTACGGCGGTCACCACCAGGGCGGCGGAGCGGTCGAGACAGACGCCGACGAGGTCGCCGGGCCGGACGCGGTCGCCGAGGGCGGCCGCGACCCGCACGGCCGCCGCGTCGAGGTCCTGGTACGTCCAGGTCCGGGTGGAGTCGATCACCGCCGGGGCCTGCGGGGCTCGCCGGGCCCAGTCCTCGAAGCGGGCGAGCACCCGGGTCGGTTCGGCGGAGGGGCCGTGCGCGATGCTCGGCGCGGCAGCACTGTCGAGGGGCATGGTGGGAAGGACCACTTCGGTCGGGGACTGGATCATCACGACTCCGTGGAGGGCGAGGCGGCGGCGAGGGCAGTGGTGGTGGCGGCGAGGGCGTCGGCCTGGTCGGCGAGCACCGGGTTGCGGAAGAGCACCTTCAGCGGCGGGCGCGTGCCCAGCCGGGGCTCCAGCCAGGCGGCCAGTTCGGCGGCCAGCAGGGAGTGGCCCCCGCTGTGGAAGAAGTGGGAGCGGGCGTCGAACCGGCTGTGGCCGAGGACCTTGCGCCAGCCTTCGGTGAGGAGGGCCGTCATCGGATCGACGGGCGCGGCGGCGGGCGTCGGCTCGTGCTCGGTGCCGGTGTCTGCGCGGGACGCGGCTCCGGAGCGGGACGCGGCCTCGTGCCCGGACGCGGACCCGGGCGTCGCGGTGTCCTCGGGGTCCAGTGCCGCCGCTCGGCGGGACAGCGCCACACGGTCGGGCTTTCCGCCGGCGAGGGTCGGCATGCTGTCCAGGGGTGCCCACCGGGCGGGCACGAGGGGGGCGGGCAGGCGGCGGCTCAGCTCGGCGTGGAGTGCCTTCTCGTCGAAGGCCGGGCCGTCGGCTCCGTCCTCGGCGCATTCGAGGAAGCCGACGAGCCGGGGCCCGCCCGCGCTCTGCCGGTCCAGGACGACCGCGCAGGAGCGGCCGCCCAGCGCCGCGGACGCCGCCGCCTCGATCTCCTCCAGTTCGATGCGGTGACCGCGCAGCTTGATCTGGTTGTCGCGCCGCCCGAGGAAGTAGAGCAGCCCGTCGAGCCCGCGGTATCCGAGGTCGCCGGTGAGGTAGACGCGCTCTCCGTCGAGCGCGTCGACGGTGACGAACCGGGCGGCGGTCGCGTCCGCGTTGCCGGGGTAGCCCTCGGCGAGGCCGGGCCCCGCGACGGCGAGTTCACCGACCGCCCCGGTCGGCAGCGGGCGGTGGTGGTCGTCCAGTACGTGGACCCGCTCGCCCGGGAGCTCGGTGCCCAGGGGAATCTCGGCGCCCTCCGCGAGGTCGTCGCGGGAGATCTCGTGGACGGTGGAGCTGATGGCCGCCTCCGTGACGCCGTACACGTTGAGCACGGTGGCGTCGGTGTCGGCGAGGACGCCGCTCAGCGCCTCCGCGGGAAGGCGTTCACCGCCGAGGACCAGGAGCCTGGGCGTCCAGCTCTCATCGCGCAGTGCGGGGCGCAGGTCCTCGCGGGTGGCGAGGAAGTAGCTGGTGGGCAGGTTGGCGACGGTCACCCGGGCGGCTGCGAGCAGCTCGGCGAGTTCCGCGCCCGTGGGCACCTCGTGCTCGGGCAGGACCAGGCACGCACCGGCGTGCAGGGTCGGCAGCACCTCCTCCAGCGCCACGTCGAAGGACGGCTGGGCGAACATCAGCACCCGGTCGGAGGTGGTGAGGCCGAACCGGTCGGCGGTCGCCGTCATGTGGTGCACCAGGGCGGCGGGGCCGACGGCGACCGGCTTGGGCGTGCCGGTGGAGCCGGAGGTGTGGATGACGTACGCGGTGCCGGGCAGTACGGCGCCGTCGCGCGCGGGGGGCAGTACCGGGGCGTCGATCCGGGCGGTCGGCAGTCCTTCCGGCAGGTCCGGGGTGCCGTCACCGGTCAGGACCAGCGCCGGGGCGAGCCGCTCCAGCAGCAGGCCGAGCCGGGCCGGCGGGTCGGACGGGGACAGCGGGCAGTGGACGGCGCCGGTCCGCAGGCACGCGAGCAGGGCGACGACCGAGTCGGTGCCCCGGGGCAGGACCGTGGCCACCGGCCGGCCGGCCGTCACGCCTGCGGCCTTGAGCCGCGCGGCGAGCGCGCCGACGCGCTCGTCGAGTTCGCCGTAGGTGAGGCGGCGGGCGCCGCACAGCAGGGCGGGCAGCGACGGGTGGTGCGCGGCCACCGGGTCCAGCGGATCGCGGTCGGCCGGGACGGGCGGGGCCTCGGCGGCCGGCTCGACGGCGGTCGGGGCGAGGTCGGCCAGTGGCGTGACGGGGCTGTCGAGATAGGCGCGCAGCAGGTCGAGGAAGCGGCCGGCGACGAGGCGGGCCACGTCCTCGCCGAAGAGGTCCGTGTCGTAGTCCCAGACCAGCGTCATGCCGGGCGCGCCGTGGCGCGTGGTGACGCCGCGCCGGTCGTCCGGGAGCAGGACCACGTCGAGGTCGAAGCGGGTGGTGCCGGTGTTGAAGCCTTCGAAGAGGGTGATGTCGAGGCCGGGAACGTCGATCTCGGGCAGCGGTGCGTCGTGGGCGCTGAACATGACCGAGAAGAGCGGGTTGTCGGCGCCGGAGGTGTGCATGCCCAGGGCCCGGGTCAGCTCCTGGACGGGCACGTCCTGGTGCGGCAGGGCCCGGATGAGGGTGTCGGTGACCTCGTCCATGGTGTCCTGGGCGGGGGCGGCGGCGTCCAGGGCGAGCGGCAGCGGGATGGTGTTGACGAACATGCCCACGGCGTCCTCGTATCCGAGGGGGCGGTTGCCGACGGCGGTGCCGATGACCATGCGGGAGCGGCCGCTGTGGCGGCGCAGGAGCTCGGCGAAGAGCCCGAGGAGCGTGGCGAAGGGCGTGAGGCCGCGCGTACGGGCGTGCCCGCGCAGGCGTTCGGCGAGATCGGCACCGATCGTCTGGCGCAGCTGTCCGCCGTGGTGCCTGCGGCGGGCACCGGGGCGGGTCAGGCCCGGGAGCGGCAGGTCGTGCTGCTGGTCGCGGAGTTCGGCCCGCCAGAAGTCGAGCGACTCGGGGGCGTACGCGGCTGCGGCCCGCTCCCGGACGTGGTCCGCGTAGGACGAGGCGGGCGGGAGCTCCAGGGTCTCGCCGAGGACGTGGGCGCGGTAGACGCGGAAGACGTCGTCGAGCAGGATCGCGAAGGAGTGTCCGTCGTGGATCAGGTGGTGCTCGACGTGGACGAGCCGGTGGTGGCGCTCGGCCAGTCGCACGAGGGTCCAGCGGATGAGCGGTGCCTCGAAGGTGTCGAGCGGGGTCTCGGCCTCGGTGCGCAGGAGAAGCGCGAAGGCGGCCTCCGGGTCCTCTTCCGTGCTGAGGTCGACGGTGTGCAGCCTCGGTGCGCACTGCGGTGCGACCCGCTGCGCCGGTACGGATCCGCTGGTGGCGACGAGTTCGAGGCGCAGGCCGGGGTGGCGTGCCAAGGTGGCGGCGAGGCCCCGGTGCAGTGCCTCGGTGTCGAGCGTGCCCCACAGGTCGAGTGATGCGGTGAAGTTGTAGGCGCGACTGCCGGGCTGCATCTGCTCGTGCAGCCAGACGATCTCCTGCGAGGAGGAGAGGGGAAACATGGGCGATCCCTGAGGTTGTCGGGTCGGTCTCCGGTGCCGGTCACGGTCGTGTCCGGGGGTGGTGCGGGCGGCCCCGCGGGTCGCGCGGTGCCGTTTTCTGCGTGGGGGGATTGCCGTGGGGGGGC
>NZ_JOBX01000027.1:0-84625 GCF_000720645.1 Streptomyces sp. NRRL S-378 | reverse complement strand
CACGCTGTTGAGTTCTCAAGGAACGGACGCTTCCTTCGTACTCACCCTCAGCAACATCGGCTGGGGCTTTCCTCCGGGCTTTCGTTCTGCTGTCTTGCGCTTCCAACTCTACCAGATCATTTCCGCGCCGTTTCCGGTGTCGGATTTGAATTCGGTGACCGTTGGGGGTCTTTGCCTTTCGGCGTTCACTACGTTAGCGCTTCTCCCGTGCGACTCATAATCGAGTCGGCGGCCGGGAATTCGGGCATGCCGAATAGAACCCCGCCAGGGGTAAGTCGTAGGTAGTGGGTTGACCGCTCGCGGGTCTGCCGATGGCAGTGCCCCGTAAAAGCGGCTCGAGCTACGTTAGGCGTCTGGCAAGGGCGAGTCAAGTTGAGCGGCGGCGTGGCGCGTGGGCCCGGTAGGGACTCACCGTCGGGTCATGCGTGATCCAGAAGCGGTACGGGTGGTCCGCGCCGGCTCCGCCGACTCCCGTGCGCGGACCGCTGCTCACCAGATCGGACGAGGTGGGGGTACCCGCGAGGACGGAGAGGGGGGAATCGGGGCCCCCGCAGAGGTCCGTCCCGTCCAGCGAGCGGTCCACGTCCAGAGCCGTGGCCAGGCGGGCCGGCCCTTTGGCGAGTTCCCGTGGGTTTCTGGCTGTAACTCGACGTTTGGCGGCCAGGTCGGCGCCGACCGTGATCTCGCCCGCGCGCAGCAGCACACCGCTCGCGTGGCCCGCCGGGCCGCACACCAGGTTGAGGCTGAACCACATGCCGTAGATGAAGTAGACGTACGCGTGTCCGGGCGGGCCGAACATCGATGCGTTCCGTGCCGTGCGCCCGCGGTAGGCGTGCGAGCCCGGATCGGACTCCCCCTCGTACGCCTCCACCTCCGTGATGCGCAGTTCCAGGGGGCCCTCCTCGGTACGGCGGACGAGGGTGCGGCCCAGGAGGTCCGGGGCCACGGTGAGGACCGGGCGGTCGAAGAAGGACCGGGACAGGGGCGTACGGTCAAGACGCGCGCTCATCCGGTCGAGCGTAGTGGACCGCGCCCACCTGCAACCGGGGCCTAATGTTCCGCGTTGGTAAGGGGTAGTCGCGGCGTAGTCGCAGATCGTTCAAGGGGAGTTAGAGCATGGGCTTCAAGAAGCTGTTCGCGAGCCTGGGTGCCGGTGGCGCTTCGGTGGACACGATCATCACCGAGCCGAACGTCGTTCCGGGCGGGATCGTCCAGGGCGAGGTCCGGATCCAGGGCGGATCCGTGGAGCAGCAGATCGAGGGGCTGTCCGTCGGGCTGCAGGCGCGGGTCGAGGTGGAGGGCGGCGACCAGGAGTACAAGCAGGACGTCGTCTTCACCAAGCAGCGCCTGGGCGGGGCCTTCCAGGTGCAGGCCGGTGCGCTCCACGTGGTGCCCTTCGCGATGGAGATCCCCTGGGAGACGCCGATCACCCACTTCGCGGGTCAGCACCTGTACGGGATGAACATCGGGGTCAGCACCGAGCTGGAGATCGCCCGTGCGGTGGACGCCGGCGACCTCGACGCGATCAACGTGCACCCGGTGCCGGCGCAGCAGGCGATCCTGGACGCCTTCCGGCAGCTCGGCTTCACCTTCCGCAGCGCGGACATGGAGCGGGGGCACATCCGCGGGACGCGGCAGACGCTGCCCTTCTACCAGGAGATCGAGTTCCTGCCTCCGTCGCAGTACCGGGGGCTGAACCAGGTCGAGCTGACCTTCGTCTCGGACGGCCGGGAGATGGACGTCGTCCTGGAGATGGACAAGAAGCCGGGTCTGTTCAGCGAGGGCAGTGACACCTACCGCTGCTTCCAGGTGGGTCTGCAGTCGTACCAGGGCACGGACTGGGCGGCGTACCTGAACCAGTGGATCGCCTCGGTGGGCTCGCAGCGCAACTGGTTCTGAGCCGGACGACGGGAACGGGCCCCCGGACGCCACCGGCGTCGGGGGCCCGTCCCCGTCTGCGGGTACCCGGACGGAGTCCGGGGGATGAGGCGCGGTGCCGGCAACCCGGCATGACCGGCGAGCCACCCCCTAGGCTCCGTCTTTGCAGGGGATTCCCATTCCGACCAGGAGGTTTCGACGTGTCCGAACGTGACAGGGCGCCGCTCCCCCACGATTTCCATCCCGAGGTGCACGAGTTCACCGTGACGAGCGAGGACGTCTCCCACGGAGCCGACCTGCACGCCGCCCAGGTCCTCACGGGGAAGAACGTCTCGCCGCACCTGCGCTGGGAGGGCTTCCCCGAGGGGACGAAGAGCTTCGCCGTGACCTGCTTCGACCCGGACGCGCCGACGGGCAGCGGGTTCTGGCACTGGGTCCTCTTCGACCTGCCCGTCTCGGTGACGGAGCTGCCGGCCGGCGCGGGCAGCGGGGACTTCCCCGGCCTGCCGGAAGGTGCCGTGCACGCGCGGAACGACTACGGGACGCGGGACTTCGGCGGTGCAGCGCCGCCGCGCGGGGAACGGCACCGCTACGTGTTCACCGTGTACGCGGTGGACCGCGAGCAGCTCGGCCCGGACGAGGACTCCTCGCCGGCGGTCGTCGGTTTCCACCTGCGGTTCCACGCCCTGGGGCGTGCGCAGCTCGTCGCCGAGTACGAGGCGCCCGCTGCGCGCTGACCGTTCGCCCGGCGTTTGCCCGGCCCTGGTCTAAAGAAGGCCGGGACCGGGCATTTTTATTGCGTTGTCCCGCGTGGCGCGCGCGGCCAGAGTGGTTGCGGGCCCTGCCGCCATGGTGGTCGCGGGCCTGCACACGGGAGGTGGGCGAGATGCGGGACACGCTGGTGCTGAATGCGAGCTTCGAGCCGCTGTCGACGGTGACGTTGAACCGGGCTGTGGTCCTGGTGCTCCAGGACAAGGCCGTCGTCGAACAGTCGCATCCCGATCTCCGTGTCCGCGCTGCCGCCATGGATCTTCCGATGCCGCGGGTGATCAGGCTCTGCAGGTACGTCAGGGTGCCCTTCCGAAGACATGCTCCCTGGTCGCGCAGGGGGGTGCTGGTCCGGGACCAGCACCGGTGCGCTTACTGCGGCAAGCGCGCGACCACGGTGGACCACGTACTGCCGAGGGCCCAGGGCGGTGGGGACACCTGGCTGAACACGGTGGCGTCCTGCGCCGAGGACAACCACCGCAAAGCGGCCCGGACTCCGGAGGAGGCGGGGATGCCGCTCCTCCGCAAGCCCTTCGTACCGTCTCCGGCGGACGCCATGCTCCTCGCGCTCGGGGTGGCCGGGCAGGAGGCGCTCCCGGAGTGGCTGGCGCGGTCCGCCTAGACAGTCGCCGGTGAGCGGCGTAGTTCTGCTACGTCGCTCAGCGGACCAGCAGTTGGACGATCGCGAGGATCCCGACCGTCACGATGACGCCGCGCAGGACGGTCGGCGGGAGACGGCGGCCGACCTTGGCGCCGATCTGGCCGCCGATCGTCGAGCCGACGGCGATGAGGAGCACGGCCGTCCAGTCGAACTCGGCGACGAACAGGAAGAAGACGGCCGCGATGCCGTTCACCAGGGCGGCGATGACGTTCTTGACGGCGTTGATCCGTTGCAGGTCGTCGTGGAGCAGCAGGCCCATCAACCCGAGGTAGAGCACGCCTTGGGCCGCGCCGAAGTAGCCGCCGTAGGCGCTGGAGAGCAGCATGCCCCCGAGCAGGACCGGACCGCCGTCGGGGTGGCCGGTGTCGCCCCCGGCGGCTTCCTGGCGGCGGCGCAGGGCGGCGGCGAGCCGGGGCTGCAGGACGACGAGGACGAGTGCGAGTCCGATCAGGATCGGCACGATGGTGTCGAAGGAGTCCGACGGCAGGGCGAGGAGCAGGGCCGCGCCCGTGAGTCCGCCGACGGCCGAGACCGAACCGAGGCGCAGGATGCGGGCGCGCTGCCCCTGGAGCTCCTTGCGGTAGCCGATGGCCCCGCTGATCGAACCGGGCACCAGGCCCAGGGTGTTGGACACGTTGGCGGTGACCGGTGGCAGTCCGGTGGCCAGCAGCACCGGGAAGGTGATGAGGGTGCCGGAGCCGACGATGGTGTTGATCGTGCCCGCGCCGATGCCGGCGGCGAGGACCGCGAGTGCTTCCCAGATGGACATGGACTGTGCCATCCCCTTTGCATGAGTGAGTCGCCTCCCCGCCATGAAGGTCGAGGGGCCTCACTGATCATGCATCAGGGGGCGTGCGGGCTCAGTCGATGGGGGGCTGCTCGCGGCGTTCGGCGGCGTCCTTGTCGCGTGCGGCCGGGATGCCGCCGCCGTCCTTGCCGGAGCCCTGCGGGTTGAACCCCGAACCTCCGCCGAGGGGGCCGAAGTTGCCCATGGCGCCGGAGAGGCCCTTGAGCGCGTCGCCGATCTCGCTGGGCACGATCCAGAGCTTGTTGGCGTCGCCCTCGGCGATCTTCGGGAGCATCTGGAGGTACTGGTAGGCGAGGAGCTTCTGGTCGGCGTCGCCGGCGTGGATGGACTCGAACACCGTACGGATGGCCTGCGCTTCACCCTCGGCCTTGAGTGCGGCGGCCTTGGCCTCGCCCTCGGCGCGCAGGATGGAGGACTGCTTCTCACCCTCGGCGCGCAGGATCTCGGACTGCCGGACGCCCTCGGCCTGGAGGATCGCGGCGCGCTTGTCGCGGTCGGCGCGCATCTGCTTCTCCATCGAGTCCTGGATGGAGGTGGGCGGCTCGATGGCCTTGAGCTCGACGCGGTTGACGCGGATGCCCCACTTGCCGGTGGCTTCGTCGAGGACCCCGCGCAGGGCGGCGTTGATCTCCTCGCGGGAGGTGAGGGTGCGCTCCAGGTCCATGCCGCCGATGATGTTGCGCAGCGTGGTGACGGTGAGCTGCTCGATGGCCTGGATGTAGCTGGCCACTTCGTACGTCGCGGCCCGGGCGTCGGTCACCTGGTAGTAGATGACGGTGTCGATGTTGACGACCAGGTTGTCCTGGGTGATGACGGGCTGCGGCGGGAAGGGGACGACCTGTTCGCGCAGGTCGATCCGGTTGCGGATGGAGTCGATGAACGGGACGACGATGTTGAGGCCCGCGTTGAGGGTGCGGGTGTAGCGGCCGAACCGTTCGACGATGGCGGCGCTGGCCTGCGGGATCACCTGGATCGTCTTGACCAGTGCGATGAAGACCAGAACCACCAGAATGATCAGGACGATGATGATCGGTTGCATGCGGTTCCCCGTGCCCTTCCGGCTGTCTGTGCTGCCCCGTTGATCGGAGTCTCGCAGACCTGCGGGCCGCGAGCAGGCTGCTTCTCACATCACGACGGCGGTCGCCCCGTCGATCTCCACCACGTCGACGGACTGGCCGGGCTCGAAGCTGGTGTCCGCGTCGAGGGCGCGGGCGGACCAGACCTCGCCGGCGAGCTTGATGCGGCCGCCGCTGCCGTCGACGCGTTCGAGGACGACTGCGGTTCTGCCCCTCAACGCGTCGATCCCGCTGCGGTGTTGGGGCCGCTGGTCGCGGTGCCGGTTGGCGATGGGCCGGACGACGGCGATGAGCGCGACCGACACGACCACGAACACCAGGACTTGGGCCACCACTCCCCCGCCGAGGGCCGCCGTGACGGCAGCCGCGACCGCCCCGACGGCGAACATGCCGAACTCCGGCATGGCGGTCAGGACCAGGGGGATGCCCAGTCCGACCGCGCCGATGAGCCACCACACCCACGCGTCGATGTCCACGTGGTCATGGTAGGTCGGTTGGGCACGGTCGGGACAGGGTGCGGGCGCCCGTACCCGGAGGGCGAGCGGCGCGGCTGCCCGGTGGCGGTCAGCCGAGGGGCAGGCCCTGGGCGGTCCAGCGGTCGGTCCCGTTGCGCTCGACGACCAGGGGGAGGCCGAAGCAGAGCGACAGGTTGCGGGAGGTCAGTTCGAGGTCGATGGGACCGGCGGTGACGACCTTGCCCTGGCGGATCATCAGGACGTGGGTGAAACCGGGGGCGATCTCCTCGACGTGGTGCGTGACCATGACCATGGAGGGGGCGAGCGGGTCACGGGCGAGGCGGCCGAGGCGGCGTACGAGGTCCTCGCGGCCGCCGAGGTCGAGGCCGGCGGCGGGCTCGTCGAGGAGCAGGAGCTCGGGGTCGGTCATCAGCGCGCGGGCGATCAGGGTGCGCTTGCGCTCGCCCTCGGAGAGGGTGCCGAACTTCCGGTCGAGGTACTCGGTCATGCCGAGGCGGTCGAGGAAGGCGCGGGCGCGCTGCTCGTCGACGGCCTCGTACTCCTCCTGCCAGGTCGCCGTCATGCCGTAGGCGGCGGTGAGGACGGTCTGCAGGACGGTCTGCCGCTTGGGGAGCTTGTCGGCCATCGCGATGCCGGCCATGCCGATGCGGGGGCGCAGCTCGAAGACGTCGACCTTGCCGAGGGTGCTGCCGAGGATGGTGGCGGAGCCCTTGGTGGGGAAGAGGTAGCTGGAGGCGAGGTTCAGCAGAGTGGTCTTGCCGGCGCCGTTGGGGCCGAGGATCACCCAGCGCTCGCCCTCCTTCACCGACCAGGAGACCTGGTCCACCAGAGCCCGGCCCTCGCGGACCACGGATACGTCCACCAGCTCCAGAACATCGCTCATGAGCGTGTTGTCACCCCTTGCAGTCACGGTTCACTGTGCGCCGGTAGACGCAGCCCCAGGGGAAAACCTACGCCACTCGGGAAGGGGTCCGGGGCCGGGGCCCGGTGCCGGGGGCGATCCGTAAAGTGGGGGGATGCTTTTCGAACCACGTTCAGGGCGGCTGGCCGCCTGGGGGAACGCGCTGCTGGCCGGTCTGGTCTCGCCCGACGAAGCCGCGATGTCGATCGTGGGTGAGGACGCCGTGCACCGGGTGGAGGGTCTGCCGGGCGAGGCGGGTCCGGTGGGGCTCACGCTGGCGCTCGGCCGGCTCCGCGCGCTGGGGGTGACCGGTCTGCGGGTGGCGCTGCCGGCGCCGGGGCATCCGCTGGGGCTGAGCGGGCCGCCGGATTTCAACGCGCGGGCGCTGGAGGCCGAGGAGGCGGTCGTCGCGGTGGGGGCGGCGCTGGGGCTGGTGCCGGAGGTGACGGAGGCCGGGCCGGCCGGTGACGTGCACGTGTCGGTGACCTGGCAGGTACTGCCGGTACGAGAGGCCCCGCCGGCGGACGTGCCGTCGCTCGGCGAGGCGGAACGGGAGCTGGCGGAGGCGCTGCGCGAGGCGACCGGGGTCCTGACGCGGCTGGACGTCGCGGGGTCGGGTCCGGTGGCGGAGGCGGCACTCTCGGCGTACCGGGCGCGGGCGGAGGCGGGACGGGACGCGCTGGCGCCGGGGTATCCGGCGCGCGCGGTACGGGTGCTGGCGCTGGCGCAGCGGGTGGACCTGATGGTGTCGCTGGCGTACGAGACCGGGCACGGGGGTGCGGTGGCCGCTTCGGAGATGGCGGCGCGGTCGGAGGCGCTGCGGCCGGTGGAGCGGGTTGCGCGGCGGGCGCTGGTTGCGGCGTACAACTCGGCGGTCGAGCAGCACTAGCCGCACGCCTCCCGCGGGGTCTCGGCACCCGGACTGCGCCCGGGCTCGGGTCCGGCCCCGCGCCTTCCTGCGGGGCCGGATCGGGCGGGGGCGGCCCGGGGCTCGGGGCGCGCGACGGCGCCCGTCCGCCGTCCGGACACGCCGGTGCGGCCCCGCTTCCAGGGAGAGGGAGAAGCGGGGCCGCAGGTCGGGGTGGGGTCAGGCGTTCACGCCGGTGTTGCCCCACGCGCCGTTGAGCAGGCCGATCACGTTGACCGTGTTGCCCACGACGTTCACGGGGACGTGCACCGGGGCCTGGACGAGGTTCCCCGAGGCCACGCCGGGCGAGTTCAGGGCCTCGCCCTCCGCCGACGCACCGCCGTGCGCCGAGGAGACACCCGCGCCGGCGGCGAGGAGGCCGCCCGCGATCATGGTGACGGCTGCGGCCTTCTTGAAGTTCTTCACGTTCTCGTCCTCCAGTACGTCGGCCGCGACCAGCCGTCGCGGCACATCATGGAGAACGGCCGCCCCACGGCCGGGGATACGCCATGTGGGCTACATACACCCGACCGTATGAATCTCAGACCGGAAGGAGTCGGTCCGATTCGGCCGCCTCACTCCGTGATTCCGTGCCTGACCGCCCACAATGCGGCCTGGGTCCGGTCGGAAAGGTCCAGCTTCATCAGGATGTTCGACACGTGCGTCTTCACCGTCTTCTCGGACAGCACCAGCGCGCGGGCGATCTCGCGGTTGGAACGGCCGTCCGCGATGAGGCCGAGCACCTCGCGCTCGCGGTCGGTCAGCGAGCCGGGCCGGCCCGCCGCGGGGCTCTGCTCCTCCTGTGCGAGCAGGGCCTCCGCCACCTCCGGCTGGAGCAGGACGTGGCCGGCGTGGACGGAGCGGATGGCTCCGGCCAGGGCGTCGGGGTCGATGTCCTTGTAGACGTATCCGGCGGCGCCCGCACGCAGGGCGGGGACCACGGTCCGCTGCTCCGTGAAGCTGGTGACGATCAGCACCCGGGCGGGGTTCGCCAGCCCACGCAGCCGCCGCAGGGCCTCGATGCCGTCGGTGCCAGGCATCTTCACGTCCATGAGGATCACGTCGGGCCGCAGCTCCTCGGCGCGGGCGATGCCCTCCTCGCCGTCGGAGGCCTCCCCGACCACCTCGATGTCCTCCTGGACCTCCAGGAAGGTGCGCAGGCCCCGCCGGACGACCTGGTGGTCGTCCACCAGCAGGACCCGGATGCGGCTGCCGCTTCGGCCGGTGTCGTCAGCCACCGGGGACCTCCATCTCGATCGTGGTGCCCTGCCCGGGCTCCGAGTGCACGGTGAGGCGGCCTCCGACGCCGCTCGCGCGGTCCCGCATGGAGACCAGACCCAGATGACGGCCCGCCCGGCGGACGGCCCGGGGGTCGAAGCCCTTGCCGGAGTCGACGACCCTGAGGACCGCGCCCCCGGCGGGTGTGCGGCCAAGGGTGACCTCGACCCGGTCGCCGTCCGCGTGGCGCAGGGCGTTGTGGAGGGCCTCCTGGGCGACGCGCAGCACCGCTTCCTCCTGGGCGGCGGGGAGGGCCCGTACGCCGTCGCAGGTGAAGGTGACGTGTGCGGTGTGCGCGCGGTCGAGTACGTGCACGTGCGTGCGCAGGGTGGCCACCAGGCCGTCCTCGTCCAGGGCCGCCGGGCGCAGCTCGGTCACGGCGGCGCGCAGTTCGTCGGCGGCCTCCGCCGCGAGGGCGGCCACCTGCTGGAGTTCGTCCTTGGCGCGGGCCGGGTCGCGGTCGACGAGGGTGGCGGCGGCCTGGGCGGTCAGGCGCAGGGAGAAGAGCTTCTGACTGACGGCGTCGTGCAGCTCGTGCGCGAGGCGGGAGCGTTCCTCCGCGATGGTGAGCTCGCGGCTGCGTTCGTAGAGCCGGGCGTTGGTGAGGGCGATCGCCGCGTGCTGTGCGAGGAGGGAGAGGAGTTCCTGGTCCTCGTCGGTGAAGACGCGGTCGCTGCCGTCGGGGGCGCTCCGCTTGTTCGCGAGGAAGATCGCGCCGAGGATCTCCTCGCCGTCCCGGACGGGCATGCCCAGGAAGTCGGACATCTCCGGGTGGGCGGCGGGCCAGCCCTCGAAGCGGGGGTCCTTGCGTACGTCGGCCAGTCGCTCGGGACCGTTCTCGTGGAGCATCGCCGCGAGGATGCCGTGCTGCCGGGGCAGCGGGCCGATCCGCCGCCACTGTTCCGCACTGATGCCGTCGACGACGAACTGGGCGAAGCCGCCGTGGTCGTCCGGGACGCCCAGGGCCGCGTACTCGGCGTCCAGCAGTTCGCGGGCCGACACCACGATCGTGCGCAGGACGTCGCGGACCTCCAGGCGGCGGCTCATGGCGAGCAGCGCGGTGCTCACGGCGGCCAGGCCGCTGCGGGGTCCGCCCTGCAGGGGACTTGCGGTCATGGCCTCACCGTACCGGCGGCCGTGACCTGCGGGATCGGGCGAGGGAGGGACTCGGGGCACCCCGCAGGGCGTAGGTCGAAGGGACCTGTACGGGTGGGGCCGGCGGCCGACGCGGCGGGGGCCCGGCCGTTCCTAGGTTGAGGGCATCTGCTGATCGGGACGAAGGCGAGAGGTGCTGTCATGTCGGTGGCGATCGTGACGGGGGCTTCCAGGGGGCTCGGCCGGGCGCTGGCCGGGGAGCTGGCGGGGCGGGGCTGGGACCTGGTGCTGAGCGCGCGGGGTGCGGCGGCGCTGGAGGAGGTGGCGACCGGGCTGGAGCGGGCCGAGGGCGTGCGGGTCGTGGCGGTGGCCGGGGACGTGTCCGCTCCGGCGCACCGGGCGGCCCTGGTGGCGGCCGCGCGGGGGCTGGGCGGGCTGGACCTGCTGGTGAACAACGCGGGGGTGCTGGGGGCCGAGCCGCTGGTGCCGCTGGCGGCCCAGCCGCAGGCCGGGCTGCGCGAGGCGTTCGAGGTCAATGTGCTGGGGCCGCTGGGTCTGGTCCAGGAGGGGCTGCCGCTGCTGCGGGCCTCGGCGGAGGGGGCGGTGCTGAACATCAGCTCGGACGCCGCGGTGGTTCCGTACGCCACGTGGGGTGCGTACGGGGCGACCAAGGCGGCGGCGGACCTGATGTCGGCCGTGCTGGCGGTGGAGGAGCCGGAGCTGCGCGTGTGGTGGGCGGATCCGGGGTCGATGCGGACGCGGATGATGGCGGCGGCCGAGCCGGGTGAGGACCTGGCGGGGCTGCCGGCGCCGGAGGAGGTCGCGCCGGTGCTGCTGCGGCTGCTGGAGGGGGCCCTGCCCAGCGGGCGGTACACGGCGGAGGGGCTGGCAGGGGCCTCGGCCGCGGCCCGGGCACCGGCCGGGTCTTCGGCGGGTGGCGGGACCCGGCGATGAGCGGGACCGGTGCCCACGGCAGTGGGGTGGACGGGAGCCGGACGGGGAGCCGGGCCGCGGCGGGGAGCCGGGCCGCGGCGGTGCACGAAGAGCCGAGGGCAGGACTGTATATAAGGGACATTCCTCGCGAACTGCTGGCCCGGATTCCGGCTGAGCAGCGGGGGCCGGGGCTGGGGCGGGACGCGGTACGGCTGCTGGTGTCCCGGGGCAGCACCCGGGTGTCGCTGCACGCCTTCCGGGAGCTGCCGCACCTGCTGAGGGCCGGCGACGTGCTGGTGGTGAACACCTCGGCCACCCTCGCGGCAGCCGTGGACGCGCGGCTGGGCGGCGAAGCCCTGGTGGTGCACTTCTCGACCCGGGGGGACGACGGCCGCTGGGCGGTGGAGCTGCGCACCCCGGCGGGCGGCGGGACGACCCGGCCGCGGCCGGGCGGACCGGCCGGTGCGGTGGTGGACCTGCCGGGCGGCCGCCGCCTGGTCCTGGAGGAGCCCCTGGCCGCGGGCGCGGACCGGCTCTGGTGGGCGCGGCCCTCCCCCGTCCGGCCCTCATCCGTCCGGTCCTCCTCCGTCCCGTACGGGGTTCCGGAGCTGCTGCGCGAGCACGGGCGGCCGATCCGGTACGCCTACACCCAGCGGGACCAGCCACTGTCGGTGTACCAGACGGTGTTCGCGGTGCCGGCGCCCGACGGGTCGGGCTCGGCGGAGATGCCGAGCGCGGGCCGGCCCTTCACGGCGGAGCTGGTCGCACGACTGGTGAGCCGGGGCGTGCAGTTCGCGCCGCTGACCCTGCACACGGGAGTGGCCTCGCAGGAGGCGCACGAGCCGCCGTACCCGGAGCGGTACGCGGTGCCGGCCGCCACGGCGGCGCTGGTGAACGCGGCGAGGGCCGGGGGCGGGCGGGTGATCGCGGTGGGAACCACCGCGGTGCGGGCGCTGGAGTCCGCGGCGGACCCGCGGGGGGTGGTGCGCGCGGCGGGCGGATGGACCGATCTGGTGGTGACTCCGGAGCGCGGGGTGCGGGTGGTGGACGGCCTGCTGACCGGGCTGCACGAGCCCGAGGCCTCCCACCTCCTGATGCTGGAGGCGGTGGCGGGGCGTGCCGCCGTACGACTGGGGTATGCGCAGGCGCTGGCCCGGCTCTGCCTCTGGCACGAGTTCGGCGACGTCCATCTCCTCCTCAGGGATGACAACCGTCACTGAATGAATTGCTGGAGCAACGCATGGTGAGAACGGCGTAAGGCCGGTGTGAGCCCCGGCATAGGACCCACATCACTTACGAAGCTCCCTAGTGGACGAGACCGGGCCCTTTCAGGGCGGACGGGCGTAGCGCCGAGGCCGGAAATCGTGCCTCGGCGCTCGCCCCTGATCCACTAAGCGGGATCGTACGTCACACCTTTGCCACAGGATTTTGCCGCCGCTAAGAATTGCTCCCGTCGCCAGGCGCCGCGGATCCCGGATCCGCTCGGCGCCTTCCTGCGGCCCCCGCTATTCGAAGAGGTTGCCCCGCCATGTCTGCTTCCCGCACCCCTGGTCACAGTCGTCTGACGAAGGCACACAAGCTGTCCATCGCCGGTGTCGCCACCCTGAGCGCCGCCGCCGTCGCCTTCTCCCTCGTCCCGGCCGAGACGGCCGAGGCCGAGACCATCTCGGCCGCCCCCGTCGCCTGGACCCAGGCCGTGAACGGCACGCAGACGAAGGCCCTGTACGGCCACCTCTCCACGCAGCACGTCATCGCCGACGCGAACGCCAAGGCCGCCGCCGTCGCCGCGAAGGCCAAGGCCGACGCCGACGCCAAGGCCAAGGCCAAGGCCGAGGCCGCCGCGAAGAAGGCCCGTGAGCAGAAGGCCGCCGCCAGCCGCTCCGCCGCCCGCACCCCCGTCTTCGCGAACAACCTTGACGGCTGGATCAAGGAAGCCCTCTTCATCATGAAGAAGGAGGGCATTCCGGGTACCTACGCCGGCATTCACCGCAACATCATGCGCGAGTCCAGCGGCAACCCGATGGCGATCAACAACTGGGACATCAACGCCCAGAACGGCATCCCCAGCAAGGGTCTGCTCCAGGTCATCTACCCGACCTTCAAGGCGTACCACGTCAAGGGCACCAAGTTCGACCAGTACGACCCGGTCGCCAACATCGTCGCCGCCTGCAACTACGCGGCCGACCGGTACGGCTCGATGGACAACGTCAACAGCGCCTACTAGGCCTGCGGCGGTCCTCGCCCCACCCCCCGCACGCGCCGAAGGGCGGCACCCGGATCCCAGATCCCGGGTGCCGCCCTTCGGCTTTCCGGCGCCTACTTGCCCGCGCGCATGACCTCGGGCTCGTGGCGGCGCAGCAGCCGCTGCACCAGGAACCCGCAGGCGATGCCGATGGCCAGCAGGATGATGATGTTCAGGCTCCACTGGCCGACCGTGGCGTCCCAGAGCGGGTCGGTGTTGGTCGGGTTGTCCTGGTCCCACGGCGGCATGAGCTTGCCGAGGTTCAGCGTGGTGCCGGCGGCGGCGACGGCCCAGCGGGACGGCATCAGCCAGGCGAACTGCTCCAGGCCCGGGGAGTCGTAGACCTGGAAGAGGATGCCGGTGAAGACGACCTGGACGATCGCGAACATGACGAGGAGCGGCATGGTCTTCTCGGCGGTCTTCACCAGCGAGGAGATGACCAGGCCGAACATCATCGAGGTGAAGCCGAGCGCGATGACCGACACGCACAGCTCGACGGCCGGGGGCATTAGCAGGCCCTCGGCGGGCAGGTCGCGCGGGGCGAAGCCGATCGCGCAGATGATCACGCCCTGGATGGCCGTGATGATGCCGAGGACGATCACCTTCGACATGAGGTACGCCGACCGGGACAGGCCGGTCGCGCGCTCGCGTTCGTAGATGACGCGTTCCTTGATCAGCTCACGGACCGAGTTGGCGGCGCCGGAGAAGCACATGCCGACCGCGAGGATCAGCATGATCGTGCCCGCGTCGCCGTTGAAGCGCGACGGCGGCGTCGGCGGCGCCAGGCCGAAGGTCGCCGGGATGACCGTGGAGACCACGCCCAGGACGGCCGGCAGGATCAGCATCAGGCCCATGAAGCCCTTGTCCGACGCGATCACCGAGACGTAACGGCGGATCAGCGTCCACAGCTGCGAGCCCCAGCCCTGCGGCTTGGTCGGGCGCATCTGCTGGGCCGACGGCATGACGACCGGCTGCGGGGCGACCGCGTCCAGCTCGGCGGCGTAGAGCTGGTAGTGCTGGGAGCCCTTCCAGCGGCCCGCCCAGTCGTAGTCGCGGTAGTTCTCGAAGGCCGAGAAGACGTCCGCCCACGTGCCGTAGCCGAAGAAGTTCAGCGCCTCGTCCGGCGGGCCGAAGTAGGCGACGGACCCGCCCGGGGCCATGACCAGCAGCTTGTCGCAGAGCGACAGCTCGGCGACGGAGTGCGTGACGACCAGGACCGTGCGGCCGTCGTCGGCGAGGCCGCGCAGCAGCTGCATGACGTCGCGGTCCATGCCCGGGTCGAGGCCGGAGGTCGGCTCGTCCAGGAAGATCAGCGAGGGCTTGGTGAGCAGCTCCAGGGCGACGGACACGCGCTTGCGCTGACCACCGGAGAGCGCGGTGATCTTCTTGTCCTTGTGGATGTCGAGCTTGAGCTCGCGCAGCACCTCGTCGATGCGGGCGGCGCGCTCGGACTCGGCGGTGTCGCCGGGGAAGCGGAGCTTGGCCGCGTACTTGAGCGCGGTGCTGACCTTCAGCTCCTTGTGCAGGATGTCGTCCTGCGGGACCAGGCCGATGCGCTGGCGGAGCTCCGCGAACTGCTTGTACAGGTTGCGGTTGTCGTAGAGGACGTCGCCCTGGTCGGCGGGCCGGTAGCCGGTCAGCGCCTTGAGCAGGGTGGACTTGCCGGAGCCGGACGGGCCGATGACGCCGATCAGCGACTTCTCCGGGACGCCGAAGGTGACGTCCTTGAGGATCTGCTTGCCGCCGTCGACCGTGACGGTGAGGTGGCGGGCCGAGAAGGAGACCTCGCCGGTGTCGACGAACTCCTCCAGGCGGTCCCCGACGATGCGGAACGTCGAGTGGCCGACGCCGACGATGTCGTTCGGGCCGAGGAGCTGGGTGCCGGACTTGGGCAGCAGCTGGCCGTTGACGTAGGTGCCGTTGTGGCTGCCGAGGTCGCGGATCTCGAAGCGGCCGCCGGGCATCGAGTGGAACTCGGCGTGGTGGCGGGAGACCTGGAGGTCGGAGACCACCAGCTCGTTCTCCAGCGCACGGCCGATCCGCATGACGTGGCCCAGCGAGAGCTGGTGGAACGTCGTCGGGCTGCGGTCGCCGCCGTAACCCGGTGCTCCGGCCTGCGCCTGGCGGGGCGCGGCGCCGCCGCCCTGCTGGTGCGGGACGTGGGCCTGCGGCTGCTGCGGCTGGTGCTGCTGCTGGTTCCAGGCCTGCTGGGGCTGCTGCGGGGCCTGGTAGGCCGCGGCCTGCGGCTGGGCGTACGCCTGCGCCGGTGTCTGCTGCGCCTGCTGCGCGTGCTGTGCCACGGCGGGCTGCGGAGCGGCGGCGGCGCTCAGGTTCAGCCGCGGTCCGTCGGTGGCGTTGCCCAGGTGGACCGGCGTACCGGGCACCAGCGCGGTCTGCTGGACCCTGGCCCCCTGCACGTAGGTGCCGTTGGTGCTGCCGTGGTCCTCGAGCCCCCAACCCTGGCCGTTCCAGGCGATGGTGGCGTGCCGCCACGACACCCGCGCATCGTCGATCACCACGTCTCCCTGGGGGTCGCGCCCCAGCGAGTACGACCTGGACGGATCGAGCGTCCAGGTCCTGCCATTCAATTCCAGTACGAGTTCCGGCACTCCAGCCCCACTTAAGTCCCCCGAGAATCCCCCATGACGTCAGGGAGTCTAGGGATGGCGAACATCCGGGGGAACTATTTCAGGCCTGCAGCCGTATGTGGAATCCGGGCCTTGCCCGGGCGTCTACGTCTGCCCGTTGACGGGGTCGAAAGTCACCCGGAGAGTGAGATACGGGACTTCTCACCCGGGAGTTCCCTCGCATACCGCTCGGCATGCATCGGGGGGTCGCCGCGTGCGCCGCATCCGCTGGGGAGACGTGTTCCTGTCCGCCGTGGCCGCCGTGGGCTGGTCCCTGATCGTGATGGCGGGCGTGGCCGGCCTGGGGCTGCACCTGCTGGGCGCCGACGCCGCAGGGGGTTCGCTCGGACCGATGACGGCGGCCGTGGTGGTCCTGGCGGTCGGTGGAACCGTGGACCCCTCGGTCGACGTCTCGGTCTTCGGAGTTGCCGGGGCGGGGGCCGGAGCCTCGCTGGACGTCATGCCCTTGGGGGTGTCTCTGGCCGGTGCCCTGGTGCTGGCGGGGGTGTTCCTTCGCTCGTTGCGGGCCGGTGCGGGGCCGGGCGAGACGGCCGCCCGGGTCGTGGCGTTCACGGCGCTGCTCGTCGCGACGGCGGGCGGACTGGCGTGGGCCGGGCACGACGTGGTCACCCTCGACGGCGCGACGCTGCCGGGCACCCGCGTCCCGGTGAAGGTCGAGGTGCCGGGGATCGGTGATGTCGGGGGGCTCCTCCCGGACCGCGTCGGGGACCTGATCGAGGTGCGGACCCGGATGGGTTTCTCCGTGGTGCCCGGGCCGACCCTGCTGGGCGCGGGCGTGTGGGTGCTCGCCGTGCTCGCGGTGGCGCTGCTGGTCTCGCGGCGCGGGCCCGCCGCGCTCGCCCGGGTGCGGCCCGCTGCCTCGGCGGTGGTGACCGTGCTGCTGGTCGCGGTGGCGGCGGGACTGGCCGCGGCGGTGTGGGCGGCGGCGGACGACGAACACCCCGGGCGGGTGATGGGAGCCGCGCTGCTGGGTGCGCCGAACGGCAGCTGGCTGGGGGTGCTGCTGGGTCTGTTCGTGCCGTTGCGCGGCGGGGCCGCGGGCGAGCCTGCGCGGCTGCTGCCCGATCCGCTGGACGACCTGCTGTCGGCCTCCGCGCGGGAGCCGGTGACGGTGGCCCGGCTCGCGGAGTACGACGGGCGGGTCTGGCTGCTGGTGGTGGGCGTGTCGCTGCTGCTGCTCGCCGCGGGCCTGCTGGCGGCCGTACGGACTCCCGGGCACGGCGTCGCGGGGTGTGCGGTGCGGCTGGGGGCGGTCACCGGGGTGGCCCTGGCGGTGCTGGTGCGGCTGACGCGGCTGTCGGCGGACGTCTCGCCGGCGGTGCTGGGCGTGGACGTGGTGGACGCCTGGGTGGAGCTGCGGGGGGACGTTCCGTACGCGCTGCTGCTGGGCTCGGCGTGGGGTGCGGTGGCCGGTGCCGCCGGTGCGCTGCTGGCGGGCCTGCGCCGGGCGGCGGCCCGCCCGGCCCGGGATCCGGCCGGCCGCCCGCCCGGGCCACCGGCCCCGGGCGGTACCGGCTGGCCCGCGCCGGTGGATCCCGGCGGGCCGACGGCCCCGTACGGCGCCGGTCAGGACGGGCGGGGCGGGCCGGTGGGGCCGCCCGGGTGGGCCCTTCCGTACCTGGACCCGGACGTCTCCTGGGACGTGACGGTCACCGGCATCCCGCCGCACCCGCCGCGGCGCACCCGGCCCCCGCAGCGGCCGCCCTTCACTCCGCCGCCTCCGCCGGGCGCCCCGCCCGCCCCGCCGGCCCCGCCGGTACCACCGGGTCCGCCGCCCCCGCCGCGCTGACGGCGGGGCGCGGCGCGGCACGTTCAGGAAATGGGACGGGGGTCCTGTCCCGGGAGCCGGGAAGATACGGTGAGGGCACCATGAGCGCATCGCAGACCTCCGACGTCCCCACCCTCCTCGTCAAGATCTTCGGCAAGGACCGTCCCGGGATCACCGCCGGGCTGTTCGACACCCTCGCCGCCTACTCCGTCGACGTCGTCGACATCGAGCAGGTCGTCACCCGTGGCCGCATCGTCCTGTGCGCCCTCGTCACCAAGCCCGTGGGCGGCAGCGAGGGCGACCTGCGGGCCACCGTCCACAGCTGGGCCGAGTCGCTCAAGCTGCAGGCCGAGATCCTCTCCGGCACCGGTGACAACAGGCCGCGCGGCAGCGGCCGGTCCCACGTCACCGTGCTCGGACATCCGCTCACCGCCGAGTCCACGGCCGCCATCGCGGCGGAAATCACCGGGGCCGGCGGCAACATCGACCGTATCTTCCGGCTCGCCAAGTACCCGGTGACCGCGGTGGAGTTCGCCGTCTCCGGCGTGGAGACCGAGCCGCTGCGCACCGCGCTGGCCACGGCCGCCGCGCACATCGGCGTGGACATCGCCGTGGTCTCGGCCGGGCTGCACCGCCGGGCGCAGCGCCTGGTCGTCATGGACGTGGACTCGACCCTCATCCAGGACGAGGTCATCGAGCTCTTCGCCGCCCACGCCGGGTGCGAGGCCGAGGTCGCCGAGGTCACCGAGCGGGCCATGCGCGGCGAGCTGGACTTCGAGCAGTCGCTGCACGCCCGTGTGGCGCTGCTGGCGGGCCTGGACGCGTCCGTCGTCGACAAGGTCCGCGCCGAGGTGCAGCTGACGCCGGGGGCACGGACCCTGATCCGTACGCTCAAGCGGCTCGGCTACCAGGTGGGCGTGGTTTCCGGCGGCTTCACCCAGGTGACGGACGACCTGCGGGAACGGCTGGGGCTGGACTTCGCCTCCGCCAACACCCTGGAGATCGTCGACGGGAAGCTGACGGGCAGGGTCACCGGGGAGATCGTGGACCGGGCGGGCAAGGCCCGGCTGCTGCGGCGCTTCGCCACCGAGGCCGGGGTGCCGCTGGCCCAGACGGTGGCCATCGGCGACGGCGCCAATGACCTGGACATGCTGAACGCGGCCGGGCTGGGCGTGGCCTTCAACGCCAAGCCGGTGGTCCGCGAGGCGGCGCACACGGCGGTGAACGTGCCGTTCCTGGACGCGGTGCTGTACCTGCTGGGGATCACCCGCGAGGAGGTCGAGGCCGCCGATCTGGCCTGACCCGTCACGGGTGCGCGAGGCACCCCGATCCCGGACACGAGGGGGCCCCGGCGGCCGGTGCGGCTGCCGGGGCCCCTGCGCGTGCGGCGCCGGTCAGTGCCCCTTGGGGGTCCAGTAGTCCAGCAGCGTGCCCACCCCGTGCTCCAGGGACTTCCACGAGCCGGTGAAGGAGAGGACGGCGAGCGCCGCGGTCGGGAATCCCGTACGGGTCATCCGCGCCAGGGTGTCGCCCTCCGCGCGCCCGGCGAGGGCGTCGGCGAGGGCGTGCATGCCGGGGTTGTGGCCGATGACGAGGAGGTCGGAGACCTCGTCGGAGGTCTCGTTCAGCAGGGCGATGAGCTCACCCGGCGAGGCGTCGTAGATCCGCTCCTCGTAGTGGGTCTTCGGCCGGTGCGGCATCTCCTGGACGGCGAGCTTCCACGTCTCGCGGGTGCGAGCAGCGGTGGAGCAGAGGGCCAGGTCGAAGACGATGCCGGTCTCGGCGAGCTTCAGACCGACGGCGGGTGCGTCCTTGCGGCCCCGTTCCGCCAGCGGACGGTCGTGGTCGGACACATCGGGCCAGTCGGCCTTGGCATGCCGGAGGAGGGCGATCCTGCGGGGTGTGTCTGCGCTCATGGCTCCCAGCTTCGCACGAAACGGGCCGTGGGGCGCAGGGGGTTGAGGGAGCTCATCCCGGCTGGTGAGGGGCGCTCGGGAGGTCAGCCGACGGCGCGCAGGAGCTGTTCCGCGACCTGGACGAGGCCGGAGACCTCGCCGGTGGCCGCGTGGGCCTCGCCGGACCCGGCGAGGAGCAGCAGGAGGAAGCCGAAGGCGAGCGCGGGCAGGGCCAGGGCCCACCAGTGCAGCCGGGTGCTCGCGGTGGTCGCGGTGCGCGCACGGCGGGTGGGCGGGAGGGACCGTGGGTGTGTGGGGGCCGACATGGCCGCCTCCGTGGGTGTGTGGACCGGACTGGCTCGCTGCCCTTCAGAATCTATTGATCCGGGACGGCGGTTCCCATCCGGGGCACACCCCACTTCACCCTGAGCCTGTCCCCCTAGGGGTTGGTGGGGATATCCCCACCGTCCCGGGCGGCGGCGGCCGGTGTCACGGGGAGGCGATCGTCGCGATGACGGAGATGATCACGGAGACGACGAGCATGGCACCGAGGACGAGGCCGAGCTTCCTGCGGCCGCCCTCGGGGTTCGGTTCGAGTACGGGAGACATGCGGGTCAGTCTCGCATGCCGCATTCGTCCTCGATCGTGCGGTCCCGGCCCGCCAGGACGCCGAGGGCGATCTGCGGCACGAGCAGGCCCGCCATCAGGGCGAGCGGCAGGTCCCAGCCACCGCTGTGCTGGTAGAGGGTGCCGATGACGAGCGGGCCGGGGATGGAGATGAGGTAGCCGGTGCTCTGGGCGAAGGCGGAGAGCTTGACCACCCCGGCCGGGGACTTGGCGCGCAGCCCGATCATGGTGATGACGAGGGGGAACGCACAGTTGGAGACGCCGAGCAGGAGAGCCCAGGCCCAGGCTCCGGCGGCGGGGGCGAGGTAGAGCCCGAGGTAGCCGGTGAGGCCGAAGACGCCGAGGGTGACGGCGATGGCTCCCTGGTTCCTCATGCGGCCGGCGAGGCCCGGGATGACGAAGGCGAGCGGGACGCCCATGACCATGGTGACGGCGAGGAGCACGCCGGCGGTGGAGGCGGAGACACCGGCGTCGCGGAAGATCTGCGGGAGCCAGCCCATGGTGATGTACGCGCCGGTGGCCTGGAGGCCGAAGTAGCAGGCCAGGGCCCAGGCGGTACGGCTGCGGGCGACCCGCGGGCCGGCGTCGGTCCGTACGGATGCGCCCGCGCCGGAGCCGGCGGCGGCCCGGGCCCGGTCGGCGCGCCGGGCGGCCCGGGCGATGGGCAGCCACAGCAGTACCGCGACCAGGGCGAGGGAGGCCCACATCAGCAGGCCGGTGCGCCAGCTGCCGCCGAGGGCGTCGGTCAGCGGAACGGTCGCGGCGGCGGCGAGCGAGGTGCCGGCGGCGAGGGCCATGGAGTAGAGGCCGGTCATGGTGCCGACCCGGTCCGGGAAGTAGCGCTTGACGATCACCGGGAGCAGGACGTTGGTGAGGGCGATGCCGGCCAGGGACAGGCCGCTGGCGGCGAGGAAGCCTGCGGCGCCGTCGGCGAAGGGGCGGATCAGCAGTCCGGCGGCGACGGCGGCCATGCCGGCGCAGACGACGGCGACCGGGCCGAAACGGCGGGAGAGCCGGGGCGCGGTGACTCCGAAGACGGCGAAGCACAGGGCCGGGACGGAGGTGATCAGTCCGGCGACGGTGCCGCTCATGCCCAGACCGGTGCGGGTCTCCTCGAAGAGGGCGCCGAGGCTGGTGATGGCGGGGCGCAGGTTGAGGGCGGCCAGCACGATTCCGACGATGAGCACCGGGCCGAGCCAGGCCGGCTGCGCCGTCGCGGGCGGGGCGGGGGCCGTGGCGCGGTCCGCGGCGGGCCGGGCGAGCGTCGTGGTTTCTTCGTCGGACATTCCGCCATCATAGAATCATGGGATGATTGGTTGTCCAGTCGTCGTCCGTCGATCCTGTCGTCGGTCACACTGGCGCGCACAGCATCCCGGCCGCAGCCGCAGCCGCACGTGAGAGGAACCCATGCCGCTGACCTCGCCCCGGCGCTCCGCGCTCGTCGATCAGGTGATCGCCCAGTTGCGCAACCAGATCACCTCCGGCGAGTGGCCGGTCGGCTCGCGCATCCCCACCGAGCCGGAGCTCGTGGAGCTGATGGGCGTCGCCCGCAACACCGTGCGCGAGGCCGTGCGCGCGCTGGCGCACAACGGCCTCCTCGACATCCGGCAGGGCTCGGGCACGTACGTCATCGCCACCAGCGAGCTGGCCGGCGTCATGCACCGGCGCTTCGCCGGAGCCGAGCCACGGCACATCGCCGAGCTGCGCTCCACGCTGGAGTCCTCGGCGGCCCGGCTGGCGGCGGAGCGGCGTACGGAACGGGACCTGGTCCAGCTGGACGCCCTGCTCGCGCGTCGCGAGGAGGCCTGGGCGGGCGGTGATGCGGAGGTCTTCGTGGCGGCGGACGTCAGCCTGCACATGGCGGTGGTGACGGCCTCGCACAACGACGTGCTGATCGAGCTGTACGCGGACCTGGGCGAGCTGGTGGCCGACTGGCTGCGGGCCGACGTGGGTACCGTGCTGGACCCCGCCGCCCATCTCGACCACGCCCGGCTGATCGAGGCGATCCGGCGCGGGGACGGGGACGCGGCGGCCTCGGAGGCGGCGGGCTATCCCTTCGTCTGCCTGGGCAAGGACGCGCCGGGGAGTGCGGTCACGCCCGTCGGTGGCTGACCCAGGCCGCGCGGACCTCCTTCCAGCAGCGACCGGTGAGCTCGGCCCGGCCGGCGGGGCCGACGGCCACTGCCGCGCCGTCGCCGTCCAGGTCCCACCAGCGGTCGCACTCGACGTGCAGGCTCACCAGGTCGGTCTCCGGGTAGGCGTTGTGGCAGTGCGCGGTGACCTGGGAGCCCTCGACGGTGGTGGCGCAGTCGGCGCCGAAGAGGTCACGGGTGGCGGGCGGGGAGGGCTGCACGGGGGGTTCGGCGGGGATGTCGGCGAGGTCCACGACGGCCGGTGCGGCGGGTCCGGAGCCGGGTGCCACCTCGTCTCCGGAGGGCTGCGCGGCAACGGCCGGGATCAGGAGTCCGGTCACGATCACCGATGTGACCAGTATCGATACCGCTCGGCTCGGCCTGGTGCGCACCCCTGCCTCCTCCCCGCCGGAGCCGGGAAGATCCCGACGTGGCCAGTTTGCAGGCTTCTGCCCCGGTTTTCGACTCGGGAAGATCCGGTCGGCCGGTGAACATGCGAGCGAAGCCGCCGCCGTACGGACACGGGGTCCTGACCGGGGGTCAGGCACCCATCGCGTGCACGCCGCCGTCCACGTGGACGATCTCACCGGTGGTCTTCGGGAACCAGTCCGACAGCAGGGCGACGACGCCCTTGCCCGCGGGCTCCGGGTCGCTCATGTCCCACTCCAGCATGGAGCGGGTGTTCCAGACCTCGGCCAGCTCGCCGAATCCCGGGATGGACTTCGCGGCCATGGAGCCGATCGGACCGGCCGAGACCAGGTTGCAGCGGATGTTCTCCTTGCCCAGGTCGCGGGCGAGGTAGCGGCTGGTGGCCTCCAGCGCGGCCTTGGCCGGGCCCATCCAGTCGTACTGCGGCCAGGCGAACTGGGCGTCGAAGGTGAGGCCGACGACGGCCGCGCCCTCCGCCGGGAAGAGCGGCTTGCAGGCCATGGTCAGCGACTTCAGCGAGAACGCCGAGACGTGCATGGCGGTGGCGACCGACTCGAACGGCGTGTTCAGGAAGTTGCCGCCGAGGGCGTCCTGGGGGGCGAAGCCGATGGAGTGCACGACGCCGTCGAGGCCGCCGAGCTCGTCGCGGACGAGGCCCTCCAGGCGGGCCAGGTGCTCGTCGTTGCTGACATCGAGCTCGATCACCTTGACCGGCTTGGGCAGCTTCTTCGCGATGCGCTCCGTCAGCGACGGACGCGGCCACGCGGTGAGGATGACCTCGGCGCCCTGCTCCTGGGCCAGCCTGGCCGTGTGGAAGGCGATGGAGGACTCCATCAGCACACCCGTGATGAGGATGCGCTTGCCCTCGAGAATTCCGCTCATGGTGATCAGTGACCCATGCCCAATCCGCCGTCAACGGGAATGACGGCTCCGGTGATGTACGCGGCGTCGTCGGACGCCAGGAAGCGGACGGCTGCCGCGATCTCCTCGGGCTGCGCGTAGCGGGCGAGCGGCACCTGCGCCACGATGCCCGCGCGCTGCTCGTCGGTGAGCACCTTCGTCATGTCGGTGTCCACGAACCCGGGCGCGACGACGTTGAAGGTGATGTTGCGGGAGCCCAGCTCGCGGGCGAGCGAGCGGGCGAAGCCGACCAGTGCGGCCTTGGAGGCGGCGTAGTTGGCCTGCCCCGCCGAGCCGAGGAGCCCGACGACCGAGGAGATCAGGACGACGCGGCCCTTCTTCGCGCGGAGCATGCCGCGGTTCGCGCGCTTGACCACCCGGAAGGTGCCGGTGAGGTTGGTGTCCACGACCGAGGCGAAGTCGTCCTCGGACATCCGCATCAGCAGCGTGTCCTTGGTGATGCCGGCGTTGGCCACGAGCACCTCGACCGCGCCATGCGCGTCCTCGATCTGCTTGTAGGCCTGCTCCACCTGCTCGGAGTCGGTGATGTCGCACCGTACCGCCAGGACACCGAGTTCGGTGAGGGCCTGCGGCGGCTCACCCGACCGGTACGTGATCGCGACCTTGTCGCCGGCCTCCGCGAAGGCTCGGGCGATGGCGAGGCCGATGCCCCGGTTTCCTCCGGTGACGAGAACCGAGCGGCTCAACGGATCACCCTTTCGCTAGCGGTCTGAATACCGAAAACCTATAGGTCGCATCGCTCGTACGGGGAATCGACCCCCGACAGGGCCTCGCAGCGGGCTCTGTCGAATCCCTACAGAAAGATGTAGGCACAAGGGCCCCGATCGCGACATGATCGGGGCGACCGTCCCCGACCCCGGGAGGACTTCCGTGCCCCATTCCATCGACGCGGCATTCACCGCGCTGCCCTTGCGGGCGCTCGCCGACGCGGCGCTCGCCCGGGCCCGCGCGCTGGGCGCCGAGCATGCCGACTTCCGGCTGGAGCGGATCCGCAGCGCCTCGTGGCGGCTGCGCGACGCCAAGCCCTCCGGCGGGTCCGACACCACCGACCTCGGCTACGCGGTCAGGGTCGTGCACGGGGGCAGCTGGGGGTTCGCCTCCGGCGTGGACCTGACCATGGACGCCGCCGCCAGGGTGGCCTCGCAGGCCGTGGCCATGGCGAAGCTGTCCGCTCAGGTGATCAAGGCCGCCGGTTCCGACGAGCGGGTGGAGCTCGCCGAGGAGCCGGTGCACGCGGACAAGACGTGGATCTCCGCCTACGAGGTGAACCCCTTCGAGGTGCCGGACGCGGAGAAGGCGGCGCTGCTCGCCGACTGGAGCTCCCGGCTGCTGGCGGCCGACGGCGTCGCGCACGTGGACGCCTCGCTGCTCGCCGTGCACGAGAACAAGTTCTACGCCGACACCGCGGGCACCACGACCACGCAGCAGCGGGTCCGTATCCACCCGCAGCTCACGGCGGTCGCCGTCAACGGCACCACTGGCGAGTTCGACTCGATGCGCACCATCGCCCCGCCCGCCGGCCGCGGCTGGGAGTACCTGACCGGCACCGGCTGGGACTGGGACGCCGAGCTGGAGGAGATCCCCGGCTTGCTCGCCGAGAAGATGCGGGCGCCGAGCGTCCAGGCCGGTCGCTACGACCTGGTGGTGGACCCCTCCAACCTGTGGCTCACCATCCACGAGTCCATCGGCCACGCCACCGAGCTCGACCGGGCGCTGGGCTACGAGGCCGCGTACGCGGGGACCTCCTTCGCCACCTTCGACCAGCTGGGCAAGCTCAGGTACGGCTCTCCGATCATGAACGTGACGGGCGACCGCACCGCCGAACACGGGCTGGCCACCGTCGGCTTCGACGACGAGGGCGTCCAGGCGCAGAGCTGGGACCTGGTCAAGGACGGCACCCTGGTCGGCTACCAGCTGGACCGGCGGATCGCGAAGCTCACCGGGCTGGGCCGCTCCAACGGCTGCGCCTTCGCCGACTCCCCCGGGCACGTGCCCGTCCAGCGGATGGCGAACGTGTCGCTCCAGCCGGATCCCGGCGGGCTGTCGACCGAGGACCTGATCGGCGGGGTGGAGCGCGGGATCTACGTGGTCGGCGACCGCTCCTGGTCGATCGACATGCAGCGCTACAACTTCCAGTTCACCGGGCAGCGGTTCTTCCGGATCGAGAACGGCCGGCTGGCCGGGCAGCTGCGGGACGTCGCCTACCAGGCCACCACCACCGACTTCTGGGGCTCGATGGAGAAGGTCGGCGGCCCGCAGACCTATGTCCTGGGCGGCGCCTTCAACTGCGGCAAGGCCCAGCCGGGCCAGGTCGCGGCCGTCTCGCACGGCTGCCCGTCCGCGCTGTTCCGCGACGTGAACATCCTGAACACCACGCAGGAGGCCGGCCGATGACCACGCGCGTCAGCCACGAGATCTGCCGGGGGTCCGGGGGGCGCCACCCGGGACAGCACAGTCTGAACACCACGCAGGAGGCCGGCCGATGAGCCGATCGACCAAGCCGCACGAGATCGTCGAGCGGGCCCTGGAGCTGTCCACCGCCGACGGCTGCGTCGTCATCGCCGACGAGGAGTCGAGCGCCAACCTGCGCTGGGCCGGCAACGCCCTGACGACCAACGGCGTCACCCGCGGGCGGACCCTGACGGTCATCGCCACGGTCGACGGCAAGGAGGGCACGGCCTCGGGGGTCGTCTCGCGCTCCGCCGTCACCGCGGACGACCTGGAACCCCTGGTGCGGGCCGCCGAGGCGGCCGCGCGCGGCGCGGGTCCGGCCGAGGACGCCCAGCCGCTGGTCACCGGGACCCCGGTCTCGCCGGACTTCACCGATGCCCCCGCCGAGACCACATCTGCCGTGTTCGCGGACTTCGCCCCGGCCCTCGGCGAGGCCTTCGCCCGGGCCCGGGCGGGCGGGCGGGAGCTGTACGGCTTCGCCCACCACGAGCTGGTCTCCACGTACGTCGGCACCTCCACGGGCCTGCGGCTGCGCCACGACCAGCCCACCGGAACCCTGGAGCTCAACGCGAAGTCCCCCGACCGCCAGCGTTCGGCCTGGGCCGGCCGCGCCACGCGGGACTTCAAGGACGTGGACCCCACCGTGCTGGACGCGGAGCTCGCCGTACGCCTGGGCTGGGCGGAGCGGAAGATCGACCTGCCCGCCGGGCGGTACGAGACCCTGCTCCCGCCGACGGCCGTGGCGGACCTGCTGATCTACCAGATGTGGTCGGCATCGGCCCGGGACGCTGTGGAGGGCCGTACGGTCTTCTCCAAGCCCGGCGGCGGCACGCGGCTCGGCGAGCGGCTCACCGAACTGCCGCTGACCCTGCGCAGCGACCCGAACGCACCGGGCCTGGAGTCCGCGCCGTTCGTCATCGCGCACAGCTCCGGCGACGACGTGTCGGCCTTCGACAACGGTCTGCCGGTGCCGGCGACCGAGTGGATCCGCGACGGCGAGCTGGCCCGGCTGTCGACGACCCGGCACACGGCCGGCCTGACCGGGCTGCCGGTCTCCCCCGGCTTCGGGAACCTGATCCTGGACGGCGGCGGCGAGAAGTCCCTCGACGAGATGGTCGCGGACACCGAGCGGGGCCTGCTGCTGACCTGCCTGTGGTACATCCGCGAGGTGGACCCGGCGACGCTGCTGCTCACGGGCCTGACCCGGGACGGCGTCTACCTGGTGGAGAACGGGCAGGTCGTGGGTGAGGTGAACAACTTCCGCTTCAACGAGTCCCCCGTGGACCTGCTGTCGCGGGCCTCGGAGGCGGGCCGTACGGAGAAGACCCTGCCGCGCGAGTGGAGCGACTGGTTCACCCGGGCTGCGATGCCGCCTGTCCGCATCCCGGACTTCAACATGAGTTCGGTGAGCAAGGGCGTCTGACCCACCTAGACTGAGCACGGCATTTCCACAAAACGTAAGGAGTCGAGAGACCGTGACGGACATCGTCGACGAACTGAAGTGGCGCGGGCTCTTCGCCCAGTCCACCGACGAAGAAGCGCTGCGCAAGGCCTTCGCGGACGGTCCGGTCACGTTCTATTGCGGCTACGACCCGACCGCCGCCTCGCTGCACGTCGGCCACCTGGTGCAGGTGCTCACGATGCGGCGGCTGCAGCTGGCGGGCAACCGGCCGCTCGCGCTGGTCGGCGGGGCCACCGGTCAGATCGGTGACCCCCGTCCGACCGCCGAGCGCACCCTGAACGACCCCGCGGTCATCGCGGAGTGGGTGAACCGGCTGCGCTCGCAGATCGAGCCGTTCCTGTCCTTCGAGGGCGAGAACGCCGCGGTCATGGTCAACAACCTGGACTGGACGGCGGGCGTGTCCGCCATCGAGTTCCTGCGGGACATCGGCAAGCACTTCCGCGTCAACAAGATGCTGACGAAGGACTCGGTCGCCAAGCGGCTGGAGTCGGACCAGGGCATCAGCTACACGGAGTTCAGCTACCAGCTGCTCCAGGGCATGGACTTCCTGGAGCTCTACCGGCGCCACGGCTGCACCCTCCAGCAGGGCGGCTCGGACCAGTGGGGCAACCTGACGGCCGGCCTCGACCTGATCCACCGGGTCGAGCCGGACGCGCACGTCCACGCGATGGCGACCCCGCTGATGGTCAAGGCGGACGGCACGAAGTTCGGCAAGACCGAGGGCGGGGCCGTCTGGCTGGACCCGGAGATGACCACCCCGTACGCGTTCTACCAGTTCTGGCTGAACGTGGACGACCGGGACATCTCCACCTACATGCGGATCCTCTCCTTCAGGTCCCGTGAGGAGCTGGAGGAGCTGGAGGCGCAGACCGCGGAGCGGCCGCAGGCGCGCGCCGCCCAGCGGGCGCTGGCCGAGGAGCTGACCGCGCTGGTGCACGGCGCCGACCAGTGCGCCGCCGTGATCGCCGCGTCGCGGGCGCTGTTCGGTCAGGGCGACCTGGCGGAGCTGGACGAGGCCACGCTGGCCGCGGCCCTGTCCGAGCTGCCGCACGCCAAGGTGGCGGAGCCTGCCCCGGTGGTGGACCTCTTCGCGGAGACGGGTCTGGTCGCGAGCAAGTCGGCCGGCCGCCGGACCGTGAAGGAGGGCGGTGCCTACGTGAACAACGTGAAGGTCACCGCCGAGGACGCGGTCCCCGCCGAGGAGGACCTGCTGCACGGGCGCTGGCTGGTGCTGCGCCGGGGCAAGAAGAACCTGGCGGCGGTCGAGGTCACCGGCGCCTGACCCGTACGGCACGCGGCGGAGGGGCCGGTTCGGACGTCACGGTCCGGCCGGCCCCTCCGTCCTGTGCCCCGCACCCCTAGGTCATCTGGCGGCTGCTTCCGCGCATCGCCTTGTAGGCCATCTCGCCGAGGAAGACGAAGAGGACCGCGCCGGCGAGCTGCAGCAGGTGGCGGGTCCAGTCGATGCCGCGGGTCTCGGCGACCCCGATCCAGCCGGCGACGGCGTTGCCGAGGACGCTGCCGATGATGCCCATCAGCGTGGTCAGCCACAGGGGCTGGTGCTGTTTGCCCGGCAGGATGGCCTTGGCTATCAGCCCCAGCACGAAACCGACGATGATCGCCCACAACCAGCTCATGTTCAGCCTCCTCCTGGCGCGGTGTGCGCACGTGCGCCCAGTCTCGGCCCGTCCGGCGTACCGCGCATTTCGGTCGGCGCTCCCGGGGGTCCCGCCGTGCCCGCGGCGGCGGGGGCGTACCGTGGAAGGGTCCGGGCCGGGGAAGGCCCGGCCGGCGATCGGGTGGTAGGACATGGAACGGGTGAAGCGACAGAAGCGGAACGGGGCCGAGGTCTTCAGGATCACCGGCGCCCGGCTGGGGCTCGCCGAGGACGTGCGGGGCCGCCAGCGCCGCTATGTGATATCGATGGCCGTCAGGACCCTGTCGGTCATCGCGACCGTGCTGTTGTGGAACGTGTCGCGGCCGGTGGCCGTCGTGACGCTCGTCGCAGGGGCCCTGCTCCCCTACGTCGCCGTGGTCATCGCCAACGCGGGCCGCGAGTCCGCGCCGTCGCTGCCCTCCCATTTCGTCCCGTCTCCCGTCCGCCCGGCACTGGACGCGGGAAACCTCAAGAAAAGCTCAGATCAATCATGAAGTTCCGGTGCACCGCACCGGGTCCTGCGTGACATACTGCTCACGCGCTCCGCATCCCCCGTCGGAGCGACGGACCGACGCCGGGCAGCTCCCCCCGTGGCTGCCCGGCGTCGCCTTTCCGTTCGATACACCCTCTAGGGTGAGGTCGTGACTTCCTCCGACTCCCCCGCTCCCGAAGAGATCCCCACCTGCTCGGCCAAGGGCTGCCGTGACGCCGCCGTCTGGGTCCTCGCGTGGAACAACCCGACGCTGCACACGCCGGAGCGGCGCAAGACGTGGCTCGCCTGCGAGGAGCACCGCGAACACCTCTCGCAGTTCCTGGGGGTCCGCGGCTTCCTCAAGGACGTCGTGAAGCTCGACGAGTGGGTGCAGCCGGAGGGCTCGGAGCGCCCCCGCTGACCCGCGGTGACGGTCGGCGCGCGGTGGCCGCCGCCGACCGGCCGCCGCCGCTTCGCCGGGGTCAGCCGCCGATCGCGGACATGGGGCGGTCGGGCTGGAGGAACGACGGGTCGTCGAGGCCGGAGCCGGCCTTCTTGCCCCACATCGCCACCTTCCACAGCCGGGCGATCTCCTCGTCCGGGGCGCCCGAGCGCAGCGCGGAGCGCAGGTCCGACTCCTCGGTGGCGAACAGGCACGTACGGATCTGGCCGTCGGCCGTGAGCCGGGTACGGTCGCATGCGCCGCAGAACGGGCGGGTGACCGAGGCGATGACGCCGACGGTGGCGGGGCCGCCGTCGACGACCCAGCGCTCGGCCGGGGCGGAGCCGCGTTCGTCGGCGCCCTCCTCGGTGAGCGTGAAGCGGGTGCGCAGCGATTCCAGGATGTCGCCGGCGGTGATCATGCCGTCGCGCTTCCAGCCGTGCTGGGCGTCGAGGGGCATCTGCTCGATGAAGCGGAGTTCGTATTCGTTCTCCACGGCCCAGGCCAGCAGGTCGGGGGCCTCGTCGTCGTTGAGCCCCGGCATGAGCACGGCGTTGACCTTGACGGGGGTCAGGCCGGCCTCGCGGGCCGCGGCCATGCCCTCGATGACGTCCTTGTGCCGGTCGCGGCGGGTGAGGGTCTTGAAGACCTCGGGCCGCAGGGTGTCCAGGGAGACGTTCACCCGGTCCAGGCCGGCGGCCTTCAGGGCCTGCGCGGTGCGCTTCAGACCGATGCCGTTGGTGGTGAGCGACATCTTGGGGCGCGGCTCCAGGGCCGCGCACTGCTCGACGATCCCGACCAGGCCGGGTCGCAGCAGCGGTTCGCCGCCGGTGAAGCGGACCTCGGTGATGCCGAGCTGCGTGACGGCGATGCGGATCAGCCGGACGATCTCGTCGTCGGTGAGCAGGTCGGACTTGCCGAGCCACTGGAGGCCCTCTTCGGGCATGCAGTACGTGCAGCGCAGATTGCACCGGTCGGTGAGCGAGACGCGCAGGTCAGTGGCCACGCGGCCATAGGTGTCGAGAAGCACTGTGGCCCCCTCCCCTGTCCGGAAGTAGACATACGCGCGACATGGGAGCTACTGCACGCGTTCTATTTCGAGACTACGTGACGCATGTGTCGTTCCGTGATGCCCAAATGAACGAGACGTGACGTGGCCGTGTCGTAGGGACCTACGACACGGCCACGCCGGGTGTTCGGACGATGTCAGTGCGCCCCTGTTCCGGTGAGTGAGCGCACCTCCAGCTCGGCGAACTTCTGCGGGTCCGCCTTCTCCTTGGTGAGGACGGTTCCCAGCCATCCGAGGAGGAAGCCGAGGGGGATGGAGATGATGCCCGGGTTCTCCAGGGGGAACCAGAAGAAGTCGGCGTCCTTGAACATCGAGGTCGGCTTGCCGGACACGACCGGGGAGAAGAGCACCAGGCCGACGGCGGAGACCAGTCCGCCGTAGATCGACCAGAGCGCCCCCTGGGTGGTGAAGCGCTTCCAGAAGAGGCTGTAGAGGATCGTCGGCAGGTTGGCGGAGGCGGCGACCGCGAAGGCGAGCGCGACGAGGCCGGCCACGTTCAGGTCGCGGGCCAGCGCGCCCAGGCCGATGGCGACGGCGCCGATGACGACCGTGGACCAGCGGGCTGCGCGCACCTCCTCCTGCTCGGTGGCCTTGCCCCTGCGGATCACGTTCACGTACAGGTCGTGGGCGAAGGACGAGGAGGAGGCGAGGGTGAGGCCCGCGACCACGGCGAGGATGGTGGCGAAGGCGACCGCGGAGATGACGGCGAGCAGGACGGCGCCGCCCGTGGAGTCCGCTCCGCCGCCCACGGCCTGGGCCAGCAGGGGTGCGGCGGTGTTGCCCGCCTTGTTCGAGGCCAGGATGTCCGCGCGCTCCAGCAGGGCCGCGGCGCCGAAGCCGAGGGCGATGGTCATCAGGTAGAAGGCGCCGATGATGCCGATGGCCCAGTTCACGGACTTACGGGCGGCCTTGGCGGTGGGCACGGTGTAGAAGCGGATCAGGATGTGCGGGAGGCCGGCGGTGCCGAGGACGAGGGCGAGGCCGAGGGAGAGGAAGTCCAGCTTCGAGGTGGCGTCCTTGCCGTACTTGAGGCCCGGTTCGAGGAACTTGGCGCCCTGTCCGCTGTTCTCGGCGGCCTTGCCCAGCAGGTCGGAGACGTTGAAGTTGAACTTCACCAGCACCAGGAGGGTGATCAGCAGGGCGCCCGCGATCAGCAGGACCGCCTTGATCATCTGGACCCAGGTGGTGCCCTTCATACCGCCGATGGTCACGTAGACGATCATCAGGACGCCGACGAGCGCGACGACCGCCACCTTGCCGCCGTCGCTGGTGATGCCGAGGAGCAGCGAGACGAGGACGCCGGCTCCGGCCATCTGGGCGAGCAGGTAGAAGATCGAGACCACGATGGTGGAGGTGCCGGCGGCGGTACGGACGGGCCGCTGGCGCATCCGGTACGCGAGGACGTCGCCCATCGTGTAGCGGCCGGAGTTGCGCAGCGGCTCGGCGACGAGCAGCAGGGCGACCAGCCAGGCGACGAGGAAGCCGATGGAGTAGAGGAAGCCGTCGTAGCCGAAGAGGGCGATGGCTCCGGCGATGCCCAGGAAGGACGCGGCGGACATGTAGTCGCCGGAGATGGCGAGGCCGTTCTGGAAGCCGGTGAACTGGCGGCCGCCCGCGTAGAAGTCCGCGGCGTCCTTGGTCTGGCGGCCGGCCCAGACCGTGATGATCAGGGTGGCGACGACGAACAGCCCGAACAGGGTGATGATGAGCGGGCGGTGCTCGGAGGCGCCGGCCGCGACCGTCGTCAGGTGGTGCGCTCTGCTCATTCGGAGGCCTCCATCCGCGCCTTGATGGCCGCCGCCCGGGGGTCGAGCTTGGCGGCGGCGTGGCGGGCGTAGAGCCAGGCGATGAGGAAGGTCGTCGCGAACTGGGCGAGGCCGAGCACCAGGGCGACGTTGATGTTGCCGAAGACCTTGGTCCCCATGAAGCCGCCCGCGTAGTTGGACAGCAGGACGTAGAGCAGGTACCAGGCGATGAAGGCCACGGTGAGCGGAAAGGCGAAGGAGCGGTAGGAGCGGCGGAGTTCGGCGAACTCGGGGCTCTGCTGGACGCTCACGAACTCATCGGCCGTGGGGCCCGCCAGGGGCGTTCCCGCGCTGCCGGGGGGCGGCGCTGCTTCGGTGGTCACGGGGGAATCTCCTTGTGACGCAGGTGCGGTGGGGACGACGGACAAAGCAACCTCCGTGGGGGGATCGATGGCGCTGAGCCCCCTCTGTCAACGGCACGGCCGGCGTGTCGCGACGGTTCAACGCCCAGGGATCTTTCAGGAACTGATTTCTCGAACTGATGGCGGAAAGGGGAACGGCGGCACTAGGTTCACTTGTCATGGACCCGTCCGGCGCGACCGCGCGCGGACGGCTTTTTCAAGATGATCTGGAGAACCCATGGCTCATCTGGGATCCGCCCGCCGGCGTGCCCTCGCCGTACCGGTCGGCCTGGCGCTCACCGCCTCGCTCGCCCTGCTGCCCTCGGTGTCGGCCTCCGCCGCCCCGCTGGACGGCACCGCGGGTACGGCGACGGCTCCGAAGGCCACGGCCGACGGCCCCAAGCTGTCCTACGTGGCCAACCTGAACGCCTACGCCACGGTGAAGGCGGCCAAGAAGGCCATCGAGCGGGCCGGCGGAACGGTGGTGACGGCCTATGAGCAGATCGGGGTCGTCGTCGCACACTCCCAGAACCCGGACTTCGCCAAGCAGCTGCGCGCCCAGCGTGGGCTGTTCGTGTCGGTCGGCGCCACCCGGACGGCGCCGATGCAGGCGGTGCAGACCACCGACGAGGGGGCGACCCAGCGGCTGAGCGAGGCCGACGCCGCCAAGGCGGCGGCGCAGGCCCAGGAGGGTCAGGAGCCGCTCGAGCCCAACCAGTGGGACCTGCGGACGATCAAGGCCGACGAGGCTCACAAGATCAACGATGGCAGCCAGGACGTCACCGTGGGCATCATCGACACGGGTGTGGACGACACCCACCCCGATCTCGCCCCGAACTTCTCCAAGGGCCAGTCCGCCAACTGCGTCGGCGGCGTCGCCGACACCACCGAGGGCGCCTGGCGGCCGTACCCGGACGGCAGCGACCACGGCACGCACGTGGCCGGCACCATCGGCGCCCCGCGCAACGGCGTCGGCATCAGCGGTGTGGCGCCCGGCGTGAAGATCGCCGCGATCAAGGTGAGCGAGCCCGGGACCAGCCTCTTCTACACCGAGGCGGTCGTCTGCGGCTTCATGTTCGCCGCCGAGAAGGGGATCGAGGTGACCAACAACAGCTACTACGTCGACCCGTGGCTCTTCAACTGCAAGACCGACGACGACCAGAAGGCGCTGGTGGAGGCCATCGGCCGGGCCACCAAGTACGCCGAGCGCAAGGGCACCCTGCACGTGGCCTCGGCCGGCAACTCCAACCAGGACCTGGCCGCGGCCTCCCTGGAGGACACCACCAGCCCGAACGACACCACCCCGGTCACCCGCACCATCGACCCGAAGGTCTGCCTGGACCTGCCCACGCAGCTGCCGGGCGTGGTCACCGTCTCCGCGACCGGCGACAAGGGCCTGCGCTCCTACTACTCCAGCTACGGCCTCGGAGTCGTGGACGTCGCGGCCCCCGGCGGCGACAAGTGGCAGGTCCCGGCCACCCCGGACGCCAACGGGCGCGTGCTGTCGACCGTCCCGGGCGGCTACGGCTACAAGCAGGGCACCTCGATGGCCGCCCCGCACGTCGCGGGCGTCGCGGCGCTGCTCAAGAGCGCCCACCCCTCGGCCTCGCCCTCCCAGCTCCAGGCGATGCTGAAGGCGCAGTCCACCAAGGCCACGTGCCCGGCCCAGATCTACGACGCCACCGGCGCGCTGATCAACGCCACCACCTGCCAGGCCAAGTGGGGCCAGACCGGCTACTACGGCTACGGCGTCGTCGACGCCCTCAAGGCCGTGAAGTAGTACGGCTCACCGTGACGGACGGGCCGGGCGGGGAGCTTCCCCGCCCGGCCCGTCCGCCACTCCGGCGCCAGGGTCAGGGCTTGATCAGTACCTTGAGCGCGCTGCGGTCGTCCATGGCGCGGTAGCCGTCCGGCACCTCGTCCAGGGACACCGCGCGGTCGAAGACGGGCGCCGGGTCGATCGCCCCGCTGAGCACGTCCTCCAGCAGCTCCGGGATGTAGGCGCGGACGGGGGCCACACCGCCGCGCAGGGTGATGTTGCGGTCGAACATGACGCCGAGGTCGAGGCCGGTGCCGCTGCCGTGCGGGACGCCGACGTAGCCGATGGCGCCGCCGTCGCGGGTGACGTTCACCGCCGTGCGCATGGACTGCTCGGTGCCGACCGCCTCGATGACGCAGTGCGCGCCGCGGCCGCCGGTCAGCTCCCGCACGGCCGCCTCGGCGGCCTCGCCGCGCTCGGCGACGACGTCGGTGGCCCCGAAGAGCCTGGCGATGTCCGTTCGGACGGTGTGGCGGCCCAGCGCGATGATCCGCTCGGCGCCGAGGCGCTTGGCGGCGAGGACGCCGCACAGGCCGACGGCGCCGTCGCCCACCACGGCGACCGTCGCGCCCGGGCGTACGCCCGCGCCCAGCGCGGCGTGGTGCCCGGTGCCCATGACGTCGGAGAGGGCGAGCAGGCCCGTGAGCAGGTGGTCGTCGGAGACGGCCTCGGCGGGCAGCTTCACCAGCGTGCCGTCGGCGTGCGGGACGCGCACCGCCTCGCCCTGGCCGCCGTCGTGGCCGACCGAGCCCCAGAAGCCGCCGTGGTCGCAGGAGGTGTAGAGGCCCTCCTTGCAGTACTCGCAGGTGCCGTCCGACCACATGAAGGGCGCGACGACCAGGTCTCCCGCGCGCACGCCGGAGACGGCCGGGCCGGTCTCCTCGACGACGCCCAGGAACTCGTGGCCGATGCGCTGGCCCGGCCGTCGCTCGGCCTCACCGCGGTAGGCCCACAGGTCGCTGCCGCAGATGCAGGCGCGCAGGACGCGGACGACGGCGTCCTCGGGCCGCTGGATCGCAGCGTCGGGCACCTCCTCCACGCGTATGTCGTGCGGGGCGTGGATGACGGTGGCGCGCATGGTGGTGCAGTCCTCCGGCTCGAAATGGTTCAGTCTTGTACGACTGACGGCCGTCCTACGGTACGCCTGCTTCGCGGGTGGTCGCGCCGGTCGCCAGCAGGTACTGGGCGGCCAGGTAGGTGGCCATGATCCAGAAGTCCGGGCGGGGCAGCTGCGGCCATTCCGCGACGCCGGTGGCGATGAGGGTGTCGGACAGCAGGAACAGCGCACCGCCGATGCCGGCCCGCACGCCGAGGGCGCTGGAGCGGAAGGCCATGGCGGTGAGCAGCAGGCTGTAGCCGGCCACGGGGATCCGCAGGTCGGCGGGCAGGTCGGCCCACAGCAGGGCGACGGTTCCGAGGAGCGCCAGGACGTAGGCGCCCCCGAGCAGGGCGTTCGCGGGACGCTTGCCGAACAGGACCAGGTAGCAGACGTGCCCGACGGCGAAGGAGCCCATCCCGACGAGGAAGGCGGCCTCGGCGTCGAAGAGCAGGGCCAGGTCCCCGCCCCAGCCGAACAGCAGCGCGGCCACCAGCAGGCGGGGCGCGCCGCGCGTGATCACGTAGGCGACGAGCAGCGGCATCAGCAGCGGCTTGGCGATCACGTGCCCGAGGTGCCAGTCGGCCAGCAGCGACCCGAGGTCGGCGGCGGCGGCCACGGCGAAGGCGGCGAGGGCGGTGCGGCCGAGCCGGGCCCGGTCGGCCGCCGCCCCGTCGGCGGCCCAGGAAGGGGCGGGCCGGCCGGTGGACTCTGCGGTGCTCACGCGGTGCTCTCCTGTACGGCCGGGTCGGCGGCGGGCGCGGCGGCCCCGGCGGCCGGGACGGCGGTGGCCCGGTCCGGCGCGGGCGCCGGTGCGGGCGCGGTGGCCCTGGCGGCCGTGGCCCGGTCCGGCGCGGGTGCCGGTGCGGCGGTGGCCCGGTCCGGCGCGGGCGCCGGTGCGGGCGCGGTGGCGGCGGTGGCAGTGGCAGTGGCAGTGGCGGCCGTGGCGGCGGGCTGCCAGCCGGGGCCGCGGAAGACCCGGCCGGCCCGCTCGCTCCAGCTTCGGGCGGCGCGTACGTCCCGGGCGATGGCGGCGTACTCGTGGGTGGCCACGCGCAGCGGGTTGTAGGTGTTGATGTTCTTGGTGAGCCCGTAGACGGGCTTCTCGGTCTCGCCCACCCAGGAGCCGAACATCCGGTCCCAGATGATCAGGATGCCGCCGTAGTTGCGGTCCAGGTAGCCGCCCTGGGAGGCGTGGTGGACGCGGTGGTGCGAGGGGGTGTTGAAGACGTACTCGTAGGCCCGCGGCAGCTTCCCGATGCGCTCGGTGTGCACCCAGAACTGGTAGAGCAGGTTGATGCCGTAGCAGAACGGGATCACGGCCGGGTGCACCCCGACGGCCACCATCGGCAGGTAGAACCAGTACGTCGTGGCACTGGTCCAGGGCTGCCGCAGGGCGGTGGTGAGGTTGAACTTCCGGCTGCTGTGGTGGACCACGTGACAGGCCCACAGGATGCGGATGACGTGGTGGCCGCGGTGCTGCCAGTAGTAGAGGAAGTCCTGGGCGAGCAGCATCAGCGGGATGGTCCACCACAGCAACGGCACGCGCAGCGGGGTCAGTTCGTAGACGGCGGTGAAGACCGCCACCACCGGGATCTTCCAGAGCAGGTCGAAGCCGATGCTGCCGAGCCCCATGCCGATGCTGGTGACGGCGTCCTTGGTGTCGTATCCGGCCGCGTCCTCGTCGGGATGGAGCCGGTAGCTCACCAGCTCGATGACGGTGAGCAGCACGAAGGCGGGTATGGACCACAGCACGACATCGGGCAGGTTCGGCATGTCCGCACCATAGAGGCGCCTTCGGGGCTGCCGCTAGAGGTTGTTACCGATCGGTATCCGTCAAGGTTACCGACGGTTCGGGGAGGGTGGGGAATGACGGGATTCGAGACGGTTCTCTTACGGGTGGCGGGGACGGCGGCGAGCGCCCTGATCAGGTCCGCTCTGTCCCGGGCCCCCGGCGCGGGTCTGACCGCGGACCCGGCCCGCCCGGTGCCGAGGTGGCGCCGAACGACCGCGGAGCTGGGCGAGCCGGAGATCCGCCGGCTGACGGAGACCCTCGCGGCCCGCATGGACGAGGCCACCGCCCGCCTCCCGGAACACGAGCGCCTGGCGGCGGTGGCCGCGGCCGGCGACGCCTTCGCCGCGCTGGGCCCGCTGGACGCGGAGGCCCTTTTCGCGGCGGACCTGGACCCGGCGACCCTGGCGGCGACACTGCCGCCGGCCCCGCCCGGCCTGGGCGAGGCGGCCGAGGCCCTGTACGGGCGGCTGGTCCGGCTGTGCTGCGAGCACACCGTGGAGTACCTGACGACCCTGCCGGGCTTCGGTGCCCGCGCGGACGTGGAACTGGTCCGGCGAACGGGGGACCTGGCGCGTGCGGTGGGCCGCCTCGGCGAAGCCGGGGACGGGACGGCGTACGCCTTCGAAGAGCGTTACGCGCACTACATCGCCGCGACCCACGGGCGCCTCCAGCTCTTCGGCATCACCCTCAGCCGCTCCCGCCAGGAATGGCCCCTGGACGTGGCGTACATCAGCCTGTCGGTCAGCGGCGCGGAGCAGTTCCTGCCGGGCGAACCGGCCGTGCACCGGACCCAGGTCCGTGCCGAGCAGGCCCTCGCCTCCGCCGACCGGGTCCTGCTGCGCGGCCCGGCGGGCTCGGGGAAATCGACCCTGGTCCAGTGGCTGGCCCTCAACGCGGCCCGGCAGAGCGACGGACCGTGGAGCACGTGCGTGCCGCTCGTGTTGCGACTGCGCTCCTTCACCGCGTCGGGCGACCTGCCGCTGCCGGAGGACTTCCTGCGCGCGGGCGGCGTACCGCTGTCCGCCCCGTCGGGCTGGGTCGAGGACCTCATGCTGAGCGGCCGGGCGCTGGTCCTCGTGGACGGCGTGGACGAGGTCCCACAACGGCTGCGCGCCCGCACGGAGACCTGGCTGCGCTCGCTCGTCTCCGCGTTCCCGAAGGCGCGGTACGTGGTGACCACCCGCCCGTCGGCGGTCCCGGAGGACTGGCTCGCGGGCCTCGGATTCTCCACCCACTCGATGCTGCCGATGGAACAGCGCGACATCCGGGCCTTCGTGGAGCACTGGCACGCGGCCGCGCGGGCGCAGGGGCAGGAGGTGGACGCGTACGAAGCCTCGCTGCGCAACGCGGTCGCCTCCCGCCGCGATCTGGCCCGGCTGGCGACCAATCCGCTGATGTGCGCCCTGCTCTGCGCCCTCAACCAGGACCGGCGGATGCAGCTCCCCCGGGCCCGCAAGGAACTGTACGACGCGGCACTGGACATGCTGTTGGTCCGCCGGGACACCGAGCGGGAGATCAGCGGGGTCGAGGGGGTCCACCTCACTCGTGAGGAACAGATCGCGCTGCTCCAGCGGCTCGCGTACTGGCTGATCCGCAACGGGCAGTGGGAGGCGGCACGGGACGAGGCCGTCGAGATGCTGAACGAGTGGCTCGACGCGATGCCGCAGGTGCGGGCACAGGGCGGGGCCGAGCCCGTCTTCGCGCACCTGCTGATCCGCAGCGGCCTGCTCCTGGAGCCGTCCCCGGGCTCGGTGACCTTCGTCCACCGCACCTTCCAGGACTACCTCGGCGCCAAGGCGGCGGTGGAGTCGCGGGACTTCGGGGTGCTGGTGAAGAACGCGCAGGACGATTCCTGGGACGACGTGGTCCGCATGGCGGTGGGCCACGCCCGCCCGGACGAGCGCGCCCGCCTCCTGCGGGGCCTGCTCCGCCGCGCCGACAAGGTGAAGTCGGCCCACGACCGCCTCGTCCTGCTGGCGGCAGCCTGCCTGGAACACGCCCCGGAGCTGGACCCCGAGGTACGGGCGGACGTGCGGGCGCGCACGGCGCGCCTGCTACCGCCCCGCACCCGCGCACAGGCGCGGCAACTCGCCGACGTCGGCGAGCTCGTCCTGGAACTCCTGCCCCCGGAGGCCGATCTCGACGAGGACGAGGCGGAAGCAGTCGTCCGTACGGCGGGGTGGATCGGCGGACCGCGCGCCTTGGAGGTCGTCGCGCGCTTCCGCCAGGACACCCGCTTGAGCGTGGCTTTCGCGCTGTCGGACGTCTGGGCCCACTTCCCCACGGAGGAGTACACCGAGGCGGTGCTGTCGACCGCCACCCTGCCGGGGTCGTACCTGCTGGTGAGCACCGAGGAGCAGGCGGCCCGGGTCGGGCGGTTGACCCACCTGAAGCGGATCAACCTGCACTGGGCTCCCGGTCTACCTGTGCTGGTCGCGCAGCGCCCGGACCTCGAGCACCTCTTCGTGTACCGCAACGACGGGCTGACCGACCTCTCCCTGCTGGCGCCCATGGACCGGCTGGCCTTCCTGGGCCTGTCGATGTGCCCGAACGTACGCGACCTCGCACCACTGTCGGGGCTGCCGCTGCGCGAGCTGAGTCTGGTCGGGCTGCCGGCGGGTCTCCCGCTGGAACCGGTGCGCGGCCTCCCGCTGGAGAGGCTGACCCTGGGCTACCGGACCTCCACCGACCGGGTCGGCGACCTGCCGCTCCCCGAAGGGCTGCGGGGGCTCCACCTGCTGCAGGGAGCGGCCGGTCTGTCGCTGGAGGGACTGGAGCGCATCCCCGAACTGGAGAGCCTGTCGATCGTCGGCGACGACCGGTTCGACGAGCTCACCGAAATGGCCGCGCCCGCGCTCACGCACCTGGCCGTCGCCGCCGTGACGCCCGACCTCGGCCGGCTGCTCCGGTACCAGCAGTTGATCGCCCTGACGCTGAACCAGTGCTCCATCGGCGACCTCGCACCGCTGCGGTCCCTGCTCGGACTCAGGTTCCTCACCCTCAACAACTGCGAAGGGAGCCTCGACCTCACCCCGCTGGCCGGACTGGACCGCGTCGCGATCACCGTGTTCGGCGGCGCGGCCGTCACCGGCGCCGAGCTCTTCCCGCCGGAGCGGCTCAGGCTGCGCGGCTCCTGAGCCGCTCCGGGGGGAGCACAGCGGCTACCAGACGCGGACCGACCCCCCTCGGGCGAAGGCCGGGCTGGTGGCCTCGGGTGGGACCTCCGTCAGGGGTTCGGCGATCTCCGAGACCAGCGGGCCGTGTTGCGCGGCCAGGGCGTCCAGCAGGGTGAGGTCGAAGCCGTAGACGCGGGCCGCGTTGCCGCCGGCCATCGCGGCGACCTCGTCCCGCGGGAGGCCCGCGTAGGCGATGCGGAGGCCTTCGCGGGAGTACGGCGTGGTGCCCTCGTCGTGGGGGTAGTCGCTGCCCCACATGATCTTGTCGAGGCCGATCCGGTCCCGCAGCGGGACCTCGTGGGGGCGCATGAAGCTCGCCCCCACGAAGCAGTTGTCCCGCCAGACCTCGCTCGGCCCCTTGCCCATCGCCTCGGCGAGGCCCGCCCCGAACTTGGACTCGGCGGTGGAGGAGGCCGCGACCAGGCGGCCGTGGTAGTAGTCCAGCATCTCCAGCACGCCCGGGATCCAGCCGGAGCCCTGCTCCGTCAGGACCAGCTTGAGACCCGGGTGGCGCCGGAACGCCCCGCCGAAGACGAGGTGCCACAGGGCGCGGTGCGAGAACCAGGTGGTCTCCACCATGAAGACCGCCCGGGCCGCCGGTTCGTCGCCGAGCGGCGGCGAGGCCGAGCCCCCGTGGTGGTTGACCGGGACGTCCAGTTCGTCGCACACCGCCCAGACGGGGTCGTACGCGGCCGAGTACAGCTCGGGGACCGTGGAGCCGGGCGGCACGCCGGGGAGCAGGATGCCGCCCGTCAGGCCCGCCTCCTTCGTGCGGCGGATCTCCCGCACCGCCGCGTCGACGTCGTTGAGGAGGATCTGCGCGACCCCCGCCCGCCGGCCCGGCGCGTCCGCGCAGAAGTCCGCCAGCCAGCGGTTGTGGGCCTGGAGCCCGGCCCAGCGCATCGTGTACTCCGCGGCCGTCGGCGGCTGGGCCATCAGCGAGGCCTTGGGGAAGAACGGCGGGATGGTGTTGGGGAAGACGACCTCGGCGACGATGCCGTCGGCCTCCAGCTCCGCCAGGCGGCGCGCCGAGTTCCAGTTGCGGTCCGCCGTGTCCGCGAGGAGGTCCTCGTACGGGTTCACGTACGTGGTGGCCCAGGCGTCGAAGTCGTCGTGGTACCGCTTCTCCAGGTACGGCTTGTAGTCCAGGAGGTCGGCGCCCGCGTGGCAGTCCGCCGAGATCACCGTGTAGCGGTCCTCATCACGGCCGTTGCCGCCGTTGACGCGATCGCCGGCGTTGGCGGCGTTGCCGGCGTTGGCGCGACCGTTGCCGCCGTCGCCGGTCACTGCGCGACCCCCAGGACCGGGAAGTCGTGGTCCGTCAGCCAGTGCCGGCCCACCTCGCGCGAGCGCGCCCAGGAGGCCGCCACCGCCGCCTGGTCCGCGGACTGGCCCAGTTCGGCCGGGGTGGGGCCGATCCGGCGGGCGATCGGGGCCAGCTTCGCGGTGTCGAAGCCGAAGACCTCGGCCGCGGCGAGCCCGAGCATCCGCCGGGTCTCGTCGACCGGGATGTCGTGGAAGGTCCGGCGCAGCCAGTTGCGGGTGTCGGGCCAGGTGCCCTCGGGGTGTGGGAAGTCCGAGCCCCACAGGATGTTGTCGACGCCGATCTCGTAGCGCTGGGCCAGTTCGCGCCGCTTGGTGTTCGTCGCGCAGACGAAGACCTGGCGGTCCAGGTACTCGCTCGGCGGCCGCTTCAGCTCCTCGAAGGGCGAGAGCTTCTTGCCGCCGTGCGCGCCGAGGTAGAGCCGGTCCATGAACCACAGCTGGTTCGGCAGCCACCAGCAGCCCGACTCGGCGACCCCGAAGCGCAGGCCCGGGTGCCGCTCGAACACCCCCGACCAGAGCAGGAACCACAGCGGGCGGGCCGGCCACCAGGTGACCTCGGAGACGAAGATGCCCAGGTGGTCGCCGTACTCGTGGCGCGGCGAGGAGCCAGAGTGGGTGACGATCGGCATCCGCGTCTCGGCCGCCGCCGCCCAGACGGGGTCGTAGCGGCGGTCGTGGTAGGGCGCCTTGTCCACCCACATGGCGGGGATCATGAGCGCGCCCAGCCCGGACTCCTTGGCCCGGTGGATCTCGGCGACGACCTTGTCCGGCTCGCCCGTGACGGGCAGCAGCGCGACGCCGCAGTGGCGTTCGGGGGTCTGCGAGACGAACTCGGCCAGCCAGCGGTTGTGCGCCTGCGCGCCCGCCATGCCGAGCTCGGGGTCCTGGTCGCCGGAGAGTCCGAGGCCCACGCCGAAGGGGGCCGCGGTCTGGCTGTCGACCGCGTCCGCGTCGGGGAAGACGACCTCGGCGGCCACGCCGTCGCCGTCGAGTTCCTTCAGCCGCCGGCCCGTGTCCCAGCCTCCCCGGAGGCCCTCCTCGTGATCGCGGAACCACTTCTCGGCGAAGGCCTCGTTGCGGACGCCCAGCCGGGTGGCCTCCGCGCGGCGGGCGTCGCGCTGGCCGAGGAACTCGTCGAACTGGCGGTGGAAGCGGGAGTCGAGGTAGGGACGGTACTGCTCCGTGGGCAGGCCCGCGTGGCAGTCGGAGGAGATGATCAGGTACGGGTCTTCGTACGGGGTGTCGCTCGTGGTCTCACTGGTGGTGTCGCTCATGGCGGACGCTCCTCAGTCGAGGATGAAGCTCTCCAGGTAGGCGGGGTCGGCGCGGTCGAGCATCGACTGCGACCGGGCGCGGATCTGCCGGTCGCTGTGCTCGCTCGGCGGCAGCATCCAGAAGCGGTCGGCGCGGATGCCGTCGACGACGTGCTCCGCGACCTCCTCGACCGGGGTGAAGTTCACCTCGTGGCCGGCCTGCTTCATCGCGGCCTCGTACTGGTCGAGGCTGCGGTACGGGGTCCTGCGCGGGCGCTCCTTCGCGTACCGCTCGGGCCGGTTGCGGTGGGACTCCCACAGTCCGGTGCGCAGCATGTGCGGTCCGGGGAAGAGCACGGAGGCGCCGACGGCCGCGCCCTCCGCCTTGAGGTGGGCGTAGAGGGACTCGGTCATGGTGACCACGGCGGCCTTGGTGACGGCGTACACGGAGGCGGTGGGCAGCGGGGCGATGCCGCCGTCGCCGGAGGAGGTGTTGACGACGTGGCCGGGGGCGCCGCCGGCGATCATGCGGGGCACGAAGGCCTGGATGCCGTGGAAGACGCCCCACACGTTGACGGAGAAGGCCCACTTCCAGTCGTTGGGCTCGTGCTCCCACATCCGGCCCTCGGCGCCGGAGCCGACGCCCGCGTTGTTGCAGAGCACGTGGACGGCGCCGAAGGCGTCGTACGCCGCGTCGGCGAGGGCGAGGACGCAGTCGCGGTCGCTGACGTCGACGGTCCGGGCGAGGACCTGTGCCCCGTCCGCGGCGAGTTCCCGGGCGGCCTTGCGCAGAGCGGCCTCCTCGACGTCGGCAAGGACGACCTTCAGCCCTTCCGCGGCGAAGCGGCGGGCCATGGCCAGGCCGATGCCGCCGGCGGCGCCGGTGACGACGGCGACCTGTCCCGGTACGAGCCGCATCTCACAGGCTCCCTTCCGGCGGGCCGTCGAGGATCTGCAGGGGGTCGTCGTAGCGCTGGTGGACGTACGGGAGGAGGGCCCGGGCGCTGACCCGCTCGACGACCCGGCCCTGCTGGTCGGTGGTCTTCTCGCCGATGGTGATCTCCACGAGGCGGCGGACGGGAAGGTCCGCTACGGGATCGAACATCGACTCGCGCAGGACGACGTCTCCGGTGACGTGCTCCAGCCTGCGGACCTTTTCGTTGCGGACGCAGTGCACGAGGACCGGGTCCACGTCGAAGCCCGAACCGTCCACGGCGGGCAGGAACTTGAAGTAGAAGTCGGTCTTGCGGGTGGGTTCGGGCAGCGGGAGCGCGCGGTCCACGGCGCCGCGCACCTCGACGAAGGCGATCCCGTGCCGGGCGAGCGCGGCGCGTACGACGAGACCGTCGCGCTCGACGGTCACTTCACCCAGTTTCTTCGGTTCGCCGAAGACCTCGCGGCCGCCGGTCAGGGCGCGCTCGTGGGTCATCGGCATGACGAGCGGGTACCAGCCCTCCACCCCGTCGTGCTGGGCGGCGACGGCCACCGAGCCGGCGCCGAGCGGGTAGCCGGGCAGGTCGACCTTGCTGATGTTGGCCCGTACGAGGGGCCGCTCGGCCGGTTTGAGCGGCGGTGGGAGGACCGCGGCGACCACGTCCGGGTCGGTCTCCCAGAGGGCCACCACGCCGGTGGACCAGATGTCGGGGAGCTTGGAACTCTTCTCGCGCGACGCGGCGATCTCAGCCCCGCTGCGTGCTCCGTACCGTACGCGTGCCATGTCTCGCACCACCTCTCGGTTCGGGTCTGTAACACAGTTACACCGCCGCCGATGAAGGGTAAAGACCCCTGCACACACCGGAACTGACGCTTCGACAGATCGGTGGTACCGCTGACATGGCCCGTTCCTCGCTGACCCGCGACGAGGTGCTGGACGCCGCCGCTTCCCTGGTCAAGCAGCGGGGTCCGGCCGCCCTCACGATGCGGGGGCTCGCCGCCGAGCTGGGCACCGCGGTGACGTCCATCTACTGGCACGTCGGGAACCGCGAGTCGCTGCTCGACGCCCTCGTGGAGCGGACCGTGCGGGAGATGGGCGCGATCCGGCCGGCCGGCCGCACCCCGTCCGAGCGGATCCTCTCGGTGGCGCGGGCCCTGCGCCGCGAACTGCGCGGGCGCCCGCACCTGATCGCGATGGTCCACGAACGCGGACTCACGGAGCGGATGTTCCTGCCCGCCCAGCAGGCGCTCGTCCACGAGGTGCACGCCGCGGGGCTGCGGGGCGCCCGGGCGGCCGACGCGGTGCGCGCCGTGCAGTTCCAGATCGTCGGCTTCCTCCTGGTCGAGCGCAACCGCGAGCGCTCCCCCGCCCAGCACCCGGCCGAGAGCGAGCTGTGGGACCCGGCCGCGGCACCCGACGACCCGGCCCTCGCCCGGGCGCTGGCCCGGCCCGCGGAACCGGAGCGGCTCTTCCTGCTGTCCGTACGGGCCCTGGTGACGGCCCTGCTGGCGCCACCGGCCCAGGCTCCGGGAACCGCCCGGTGAACCGGTGGGCGCCGCGGCGCGGCCGGTCGTCGCCGGGACCCGCCGACGGCTGTGGGCTCGAACAGCCTGCCGCCGGTGACCTGGTGTCCGCCCCGGGCTGACCCAGGGTGGGGCCGCGGTGTCAGTCCGTGCCGATATCCTCTGTGACCATGCTCGACGACCGTACGACCGCAGAGACGACGTGGCCGACCGCGTACCCCCAGGGGTACGCGGTCGTCGACGTGGAGACCACCGGGCTCGCGCGCGACGACCGGATAGTCTCCGCCGCCGTCTACCGGCTCGACGCACAGGGCAACGTGGAGGACCACTGGTACAGCCTGGTCAACCCGCAGCGGGACCCGGGGCCGGTGTGGATCCACGGCCTGACGAGTGACGTGCTCGCCGGTGCGCCCCTCTTCAGGGACATCGCCGAGGAGTTCGCCGGCCGGCTCGCGGACCGCGTGCTGGTCGCGCACAACGCCATCTTCGACTGGCAGATGATCGCCCGGGAGTACGCGCGTGCGGAGACGACCGCGCCGGTCCGTCAGAGGCTGTGCACCATCGCCCTGTCGAAGGAGCTGAACCTCCCGCTGCCCAACCACAAGCTGGAGTCGCTGGCCGCGCACTTCGGCGTGGTCCAGCAGCGCGCCCACCACGCCCTCGACGACGCCCGGGTGCTCGCGGAGGCCTTCCGTCCGTCGCTGCACGCGGCGGCGCAGGGCGGCGTACGGCTGCCGCTGCTGGAGTGCCGGCCGCTGACGGAGTGGTCGGATGCGGCCGCCGCCCCGCGCGTGGGCCACCAGGCGTCGTACCGGGGGGGAAGCAGCTGGCGGCCCTCGCGCAAGCGGCCGGCCTGCCCGCATCCCAACCCGGGGCGCTTCGAGGACGGCAAGCCCCTCAAGCAGGGCATGCGGGTCGCCTTCTCCGGCGACACCTCGGTGGAGCGGGAGCTGCTGGAGGACCGGGCGATCGAGGCGGGCCTGCACGTCGCCACGAGTGTGTCGCGGCTCACCAGCCTCCTGGTGACGAACGACCCCGACTCGGCGACGTCGAAGACGGTCAAGGCGAAGTCCTTCGGCACCCCCGTCGTCGACGAGGCCGCCTTCACGCAGCTGCTGCGGGACGTGGCCGCGGCCGGGGAATGAGCGGACCGGCCGCCGGCCGTTGCGCCGGGCGGGTGTCCGCACGACGACTCACCAGGGTGGATCTTGCTGCGCCGCTCCGCCGTGCGCAGCATGCGGCCCATGGCACGTTGTGAGGTCTGCGGAAACGACTACGGCATGTCCTTCGAGGTTCATGCACAGGGAGCGGTCCACGTCTTCGACTGCTTCTCCTGCGCCATCCACCGCATGGCGCCCATCTGCGAGCACTGCCGCGTCCAGATCATCGGACAGGGCGTCGAGGTCGAGGGCCAGTGGTTCTGCGGCGGGCACTGCGCCCGCGCGGAAGGGAAGGTGGGCATCGTCGACCACGTCTGACCGCCGCCTTCCCCACCCGGCGACCCCGGAGGGCCACCCGGCCACCGGGGTCCTCGTCGGCCGGGGTACCGTCGTGGGCGTGTACCGCTTTGTGCTGACCCGGCAGTGGGTGTGCCTCACCCTCATCGCCCTCGTCCTCATCCCCGTGATGATCAAGCTCGGGTTCTGGCAGTACCACCGCCATGTGCACCGGGTCGCGCAGAACCAGCTGATCGAGGCGAACCTGCGGGCGAAGCCCGTCCCCATGACGGAGGTCACCTCCCCCGGCCACAAGGTCCCCCGCGCCGACTTCTGGCGCGCCGTCACGGCGACCGGCACGTACGACTCCGCGCACGAGGTGGTCGTACGGATGCGGACCTCGAACGACGACAAGGTCGGTTTCCACGTCGTGACCCCGCTCGTCCTCGACGACGGCCGGGTGGTGCTGGTCGACCGCGGCTGGGTCGCGGGCGGCGGCGACCCGCGCGCCTACCCCCCGGTGCCGGCCGCGCCCGCGGGCGAGGTGACGGTCACCGGCCGGCTGAAGGCCGACGAGACCAGCGGCGGCAGCGGCATCAAGGAGCGCAAGGGCCTGCCCGACCGTCAGGTGATGCTGATCAACAGCGGGCAGCAGGCGGAGGCCTTGGGCCGGCCGGTCCTCGGCGGGTACCTGGAGCTGACCGATCCGGCTCCGGACGGCGGTCCCGAGACCGTCGCCGACCCCGACCACGACTCGATCGGCGCCCACATGGCGTACGCGGTCCAGTGGTGGCTGTTCGCCTCCGCGGTGCCGGTGGGCTGGCTGGTCCTCGTACGGCGCGAGAAGCGCGACCGCGAGGAGGCCGCGGCCCGTGCCGAAGCCACCGAACAGGAGCCCGCGACGGCGTAGCGTGTCGGGCATGGATCTTGGACTGAAAGACCGTGTCTACATCGTCACCGGGGCCTCGCGCGGCCTCGGCTTCGCCTCCGCCCGGGAACTGGTCGCCGACGGCGCGAAGGTCCTCGTGACGGGCCGGGACGAGAAGCGGGTGGCCGAGGCCGCCGCCGAACTCGGCCCGAACGCCGCCGCCGCGGCCGCGGACAACGCGGACCCGGCGGCCGCCGGGCGGCTCATCGCCACCGCGCGCGAACGCTTCGGGCGCTTCGACGGCATTCTCATCAGCGTCGGCGGCCCCGTCCCGGGCTTCGCCGTCGACAGCACCGACGAGCAGTGGTCGGCCGCCTTCGAGTCGGTCTTCCTCGGTGCGGTACGTCTGGCCCGGGCGGCCGCCGCGGTACTGGGCGAGGGCGGGGTCATCGGCTTCGTCCTGTCGGGCTCGGTCCACGAGCCGATCCCCGGTCTGACCATCTCCAACGGCCTGCGCCCGGGCTTGGCCGGTTTTGCGAAGTCCCTGTCGGTGGAGCTCGGTCCGCGCGGGATCCGCGTCGTCGGCCTGCTTCCGGCCCGCATCGACACCGACCGGGTGCGGGAGCTCGACGCACTGTCCGGCGATGCCGACACCTCCCGTGCGGGCAACGAGTCCCGCATCCCGCTGCGGAGGTACGGCACCCCGCAGGAGTTCGGCCGCACGGCCGCGTTCCTCCTCTCGCCGGCCGCCTCGTACCTGACGGGCGTGATGCTCCCGGTCGACGGCGGCTCCCGGCACGGCTTCTGAGCGTCCGTTGCGGCAGCCGCCCGGCGGCGGCTGCCGCGACGGCCGTCAGCTCACGCGGCGGGCGCGGTGGGAGGTCACCTTGAAGCGGGCCTCCGCCGGCAGTCCGGGGAGGTTAGCGGAGGTCCTGGCATGGGTCAGCACCGGGCCCGCCAGCCCGGCCAGGGTGTCGGCCGGGACGGCGTGGGGCTCCAGCTCGACCGCCACCCGCAGGGCGGGCGAGCCGCGCCGCCCGCGCAGGACGGCCCGGCAGCCGGCGACGCCGTCCAGCGCCCCGGCCTCCGCGGCGACGGCGTCGGACAGGGCCCGCCCGCGCAGCAGGGCGAAGGCACCGTCCCCGGTGTCCACGGTGACCGTCCGCAGCCGGGCGCGCTTCAGCTGGGCCAGCAGCCACCACAGGACCAGCAGCAGGCATACGACGAGGGCGGCGATCAGCACCCACCACGCCCAGCCCTCGGCGTGCAGGTACCGGCGCCGGTCGGCGGCGGTCAGCAGCGGCTCGGCGCGCCCCTTCAGCGGGCGTACGGCGGTCAGCAGGACGACCCCGGCCACCAGCAGTACCGCGCCGGCCACCGCCAGCAGGGTCCGGTTCACGATCCCGATCAATCCGCTCGCCTCCTGACCCGCAGACGCGGCCGCGGCGGGTGCACGAGGCCCAGTTCCTCAATGCCGACGGCGATCACCGCGTCCAGGTCGGCCCGTACCTCGTCCAGTTCGCGGAAGTGGGAGGTGGCCCGCACCCGGACGCGGGAGCGGCCCATCCGGACCCGGGCGGACCGGACGCCGGGCACCTCCATGGCCCGGTCCCGCAGGACCTGGGCGGCGTCCTTGCGGCCGATCCCGGCGCGCAGCGGCGGCGCGGCACCCGGCTCGCCGTCCTGGTCGGGGCCCCGCATCATCAGGATCCGGCGGACGCCGGGGGTGAAGGCCAGCAGCAGGAGCACCGCACCGGCGAGGGCCAGGACCCCACCGGCCGCCTGCACGCCCAGGTCGGCCGGGGTGTGGACCTCCAGCCGGTGGGCGAGTTCGCGGCGCCAGGCCATGGCGGGGCGGTCGGCCCGTACGGCGGCCAGGTCGTAGAGGAGGAGGCCGGCCCCGCCGAGCACGAGCAGGGCGACGAGGGCCGCGGGGATGCGGCGGGCGGACCGGAAACGGTGTGCCGTCACCGCAGCCGCCGGTCCCGCCCGGCGCCGGTCCGGGTGTGGGTGGAGTGCAGCTGCTCGATGTCGATGTCCACCTCGGGCACGGACATGTTCGCGTACTCCTCGACGCGGCGTACGACCCTGCTGCGGACGGCGGCGCACTGGGCCGCGAGGTCGGAGGGGTAGTCGAGCTCCACGCCCACCCGGACCCGCGCGATGTCGTGGTGCACGGTGACGGTGGCGTGCGGAGGTGCGCCGGAGCTGCCGGCGAGCTCTTCGCGGGCGGCCTGCGCCGCGATCTTGGCAACGACCCGGTCGGCGATACGGGTGGACCCGCGGTCGGCGGCGGCCACCGCGGCCGGGGCGGTCCGCGCGCCGGGGGGCGGGTCGGTGGGGTCCGACGGGGGCGGGCCCGGCGGGGTGGCCTGCGGCAGGGGGCTCATCCCGGCTCACCTCCGCCGGTCGTCGCGGCGGCGGAAGAGGTCCCCGGGATCCAGGTCCCCGTCGAGGAAGCGGCCCGCGACGAAGCCGACGGCTCCGAGGGCCGCGACCAGCAGGAAGGCACCGAATCCGCCGAAATGGCCGGCGAATCCCAGGGCCATGCCGGCCAACATGCAGGCGACCGCCATGCTCATGTGGAGGTTCCTCTCGGCTACTGGAGTCGGGGCTCCGGCTCCTCGTCGGGCTCGTCGGGCAGCTTGACGTCGCCCACGGCGATGTTGACCTCGACGACCTCCAGGCCGGTCATGCGCTCGACGGCGGAGACGACGTTCTCACGGACGGCTCGTGCCACGTCACGGATCGACACGCCGTAGTCGACGACGATGTCCAGGTCGAGGGCGGTCTGGACCTCGCCGACCTCGGCCTTGACCCCGCGGGTGACCGCGGCCTTGTCGCCCCCGGGGACGCGGTCCCGGACGGCGCCGAACGTACGGGAGAGGCCGCTGCCCAGGGCGTGCACGCCGACCACTTCACGGGCGGCCAGTCCGGCGATCTTCTCGACCACCCCGTCCGCGACGGTCGTGCGCCCCCGGTCGCCGGGTACCTTCTGGGAGCCCCCTGATGCGGTGTCGGTCATGGCGTGTCCCTTCACGTGTACGGACTCACTCCGCTCCACGGTAGGCGCGCGGAGGCAGGAAGGCGCCCCGGGGACTACGCCGGTCGGCGTGCTCCCGGGGCGCCTTCCGGCACGCGGTGGGGGTCGGGTCAGTCCGAGAGGCCGGCCAGGTCCCGCAGGCGGCGGGCCTGGGCCGCGCGCTCGGCGGCGCGCTGGTCGTCGTACGGCCGGGTCTGCGCGGCGCGCAGCAGGGTCTTCGTCTCGATCACGGCGTCCCGGGGCGGGGCCAGCAGGGCGGTGGTCAGGTCCTGGACGGCGGCGTCGAGCTCGTCGGCCGGAACGACCAGGTTGGCGAGACCGACCCGTTCCGCCTCCTCGGCGTGCACGAAGCGGCCCGTCGCGCAGATCTCGAGCGCGCGGGCGTACCCGACCAGGGAGGCCAGCGGCTGGGTGCCGGCCAGGTCGGGGACGAGGCCCAGGCTCGTCTCGCGCATGGCGAACTGCACGTCGTCGGCGACCACGCGCAGGTCGCACGCGAGTGCGAGCTGGAAGCCGGCGCCGATCGCGTGCCCCTGCACGGCGGCGACGGAGATGATGTCGTTACGCCTCCACCAGGTGAACGCCTCCTGGTACTCGGAGATCGTGGCGTCGAGCCGTTCGTCGGAACCGCGCGCCAGATCGAGGAAGGACGGCTCGCCCTCGAAACCTTCGGGGGTGAACGCCTGCCGGTCGAGTCCGGCGGAGAAGGACTTGCCCTCGCCGCGCAGCACGACGACCCGGACGGTGCCCGGCAACGACCTGCCCGCCTCGGCCAAAGCCCGCCAGAGCGCGGGGGATTGGGCATTTCGCTTGGCCGGATTGGTCAGTGTCACCGTGGCGACCGTGTCGTCGACGATGAGTCGTACGCCGTCCTTGTCGAGCAGAGCCATCCGTGTGCCTCCGGTGTGCAGTCGGCCGCAAGCTCGGCCTAAGTGACTGCACAGTAACCACCCAGTCGACCGGGAGGCCGACCGGGGGTCACCGAAGGAAACGCCGGATCATGTGAGCCTTGAAGCCGTTGGAGCGTTGGATCCGATGGACCGGGGTCAGGCCGTAGCCGCCTTCTTGCCACGCGTCGCGCCACCGCGGCCACGCAGCGAAACCCCGGACTCGCTGAGCATCCGGTGGACGAATCCGTAGGACCGGCCGGTCTCTTCGGCCAGCGCCCGGATACTCGCACCGGAGTCGTACTTCTTCTTCAGGTCTGCCGCGAGCTTGTCGCGCGCGGCGCCGGTAACCCGGCTGCCCTTCTTCAGAGTCTCGGCCACCCGTGCCTCCTCATGGGAAGTGCGCTCTGGACTTCTCATGATCACCCCTCCCCGGCTTCCTGGCCACCCATTCAGCAAGGTCGGTACGACGGCATTTCTCGAGCCGTGGACACGCGAGCAGAACGGAATCTCCTCTTCCGCTGCATGACTTCCGTCACACTTCGCCGCCCCACCCGTGAATCTCCTGGTCAGGGGCCGGACCGCGGAAAACCGAAGGCCCCGGTCGCGCACCTCCGTGGGTGCGGCCGGGGCCGTCGTACGACGCGCAGCGGTACGAGACCGTCTCACTCAGATGATGGATCACCCCTGAGCCGAATGATCCATAAGGAACTGGATCAGGGCCGGGGCGCCGTCCCGGCACCCCCCGGCGCCGCCGGGGCAGCGGTCAGGCGAGGGCCACCAGGTCGCGGTAGTCCGGGCCCCACAGGTCCTCGACGCCGTCCGGGAGCAGGATGATGCGCTCCGGCTCCAGTGCCTCCACGGCGCCCTCGTCGTGCGTGACGAGGATGACGGCGCCCTTGTACGTGCGCAGTGCGCCCAGGATCTCCTCGCGGCTGGCCGGGTCGAGGTTGTTCGTGGGCTCGTCGAGGAGCAGCACGTTCGCCGAGGAGACGACCAGGGTGGCCAGGGCCAGACGGGTCTTCTCACCACCGGAGAGGACGCCGGCGGGCTTGTCCACGTCGTCGCCGGAGAAGAGGAACGAACCGAGCGTCTTGCGCACCTCGACCAGGTCCAGGTCGGGCGCGGAGGAGCGCATGTTCTCCAGGACGGTGCGGTCCGGGTCCAGGGTCTCGTGCTCCTGGGCGTAGTAGCCGAGCTTGAGGCCGTGGCCGGGGGTGACCTGGCCGGTGTCGGGCTGCTCGGTGCCCGCGAGCAGGCGCAGCAGGGTGGTCTTGCCCGCGCCGTTGAGGCCCAGGATGACGACGCGGGAACCCTTGTCGATCGCCAGGTCGACGTCGGTGAAGATCTCCAGCGAGCCGTACGACTTCGACAGGCCCTCGGCGGTCAGCGGGGTCTTGCCGCAGGGCGCCGGATCCGGGAAGCGCAGCTTGGCGACCTTGTCGGAGACGCGGACGGCCTCCAGGCCGGACAGCAGGCGCTCGGCCCGCTTGGCCATGTTCTGCGCGGCGACGGTCTTGGTGGCCTTGGCGCGCATCTTGTCGGCCTGCGAGTTCAGGGCCGCGGCCTTCTTCTCGGCGTTCTGGCGCTCGCGCTTGCGGCGCTTCTCGTCGGCTTCGCGCTGCTGCTGGTAGAGCTTCCAGCCCATGTTGTAGACGTCGATCACGGACCGGTTGGCATCCAGGTAGAACACCTTGTTCACGACGGTCTCGACCAGGTCGACGTCGTGGGAGATCACGACGAAGCCGCCGCGGTAGTTCTTGAGGTAGTCCCGCAGCCAGACGATCGAGTCGGCGTCGAGGTGGTTCGTCGGCTCGTCGAGGAGGAGGGTGTCGGCGTCCGAGAAGAGGATCCGGGCGAGCTCGACGCGGCGGCGCTGACCACCGGAGAGGGTGTGCAGCGGCTGGCCGAGGACCCGGTCCGGGAGGCTGAGGGCGGCCGAGATGGTCGCGGCCTCGGACTCGGCGGCGTACCCGCCCTTGGTGAGGAACTCGGTCTCCTGGCGCTCGTACTGCTTGAGCGCCTTCTCGCGGGTGGCGCCGGAGCCGGTGGCGATGCGCTCCTCGTTCATCCGCATCTTCTTGATGAGGACGTCGAGACCGCGGGCCGACAGGATCCGGTCGCGGGCCAGGACGTCGAGGTCGCCGGTGCGCGGGTCCTGCGGGAGGTAGCCCACCTCGCCCGAACGGGTGATGGAGCCGCCGGCGGGCTGGCCCTCCCCCGCGAGGCACTTGGTGAGGGTGGTCTTGCCGGCACCGTTGCGGCCGACCAGGCCGATGCGGTCACCCTTGGCGATGCGGAAAGAGGCGGACTCGATGAGGACGCGGGCGCCGGCGCGCAGCTCGATGCCGGTGGCGGTGATCACGGAAATACTCCAGGGCGGGTCGGGACGGCGGAAGGGGGCAGGACGCGAGGCTTCGACGCCGCTAATCCGCGAGGAGATTTGCCATGGGAGACATTCTACCGGGGGTGTGCAACTGGTTTCCGGGGCGGCGGCCGGGTGACGGCCGGACGGCCCGGCGGCCGCCCGCGCTCCCCCGCCTCACCCGTCCGGCCCAGGGCCCTGGGGGAGGAGCCGGGGCCTGGATCGGTACGAGCTGGGGCGCGTACCGGAACGAATGGGTCGATACTCACCGCAGGGGCGGTCATGCGGCCGCGCCGGCTCCACGAAGGGAGGGCGGTGCGGGATGCAGTTCGACGACAACGCCGATCTGGACACCTCCGAGGTCAAGGATGTGCGTGGCAGCCGCATCCCGGGCGGGAGGGCCACCGTCGGCGGCGGCCTCGTCGGCATCATCGCGCTGATCATGGGCCTGCTCTTCGGCGTGGGGCCGGAGCAGCTGGGACTGTCCTCCGGGGACGAGGAGCCCGCCCCGGCCGCGTCCTCCCTCAGCCAGGTGCAGCAGGCGTGCAGGACGGGCCGGGACGCCAACACGCGAGAGGATTGCCGGCTGGTCGCGGTGGTCAACAGCACCCAGGACTTCTGGCGGCAGGAGTTCACGCGGCGCGGCGGCCAGTACGGCCCGGCGTCGACGGTCTTCTTCACCGGCCGGGTGAACACCGCGTGCGGGGCCGCCACCTCGGCCGTGGGCCCCTTCTACTGCCCCGCCGACCGCCAGGTGTACCTGGACCTGGGGTTCTTCGACGAGCTGCGGACGAAGTTCGGCGCGAGCGGCGGCCCCTTCGCCCAGGCCTACGTCGTGGCCCACGAGTACGGGCACCACATCCAGAACCTGACCGGCACCCTCCAGCGGGCCCAGGACGGCCGGCAGGGCGCGAACAGCAACGCGGTCAAGGTCGAGCTGCAGGCGGACTGCTACGCGGGGGTGTGGGCGCACCATGCGACGCGGACGCCGGACGAGTCCACCGGGCGGCCCCTGATCACCCGGCTGACCGACCAGGACATCCGGGACGGGCTGGACGCGGCGGCGGCGGTCGGCGACGACCGGATCCAGGAGAGGTTCCAGGGCCGGGTGACCCCGGAGTCCTGGACGCACGGCTCGGCCGAACAGCGCCAGCAGTGGTTCTACCAGGGCTACCGGACGGGCGACATGGCCCAGTGCAACACCTTCCGCTGACCGTCGGCGGCGCCTGCCATGCTGTGTGACGCGGGTCACCGTCACGAGAGGGAGTGATCGTCATGGCAGGCGTTCCGTCCATCTGTCCCACGCTGGTCTACCGCGACGCGAAGGCGGCCATCAAGCTGCTGACCGAGGCCTTCGGCTTCAGCCAGGTCGCGGTGTACGAGGGGGACGACGGCTCGGTGGTGCACGCGGAGCTGGCGTACGGCAACGGCGTGGTGATGCTGGGCAGCAAGGGCACCGGCGGGGCCTTCGACAAGGCCATGGAGAACGCCGGCCCCGCGGGGGTCTACGTCGTGGTGGACGACGTGGACGCCCACCACCTGAGGGCGGTCGAGCACGGTGTGGAGATCCTGATGGGGCCCACCGACCAGGACTACGGCTCCCGCGACTACATGGCCCGGGACGGCGAGGGCAACATCTGGAGCTTCGGTACGTACGCGCCGCAGGCCTGAGGACCCGCGGCGCCCACGCGCGTAGCGCCGGTGTCAGGCGCCGCCGGTGTGGACCTGGAACGCGGCCCGGCGGACCGCCTTGGCCAGGGCCGGGTCCGGGTGCGCCGCGGCCAGCGCGACCAGGACCTGGACGGTGCGCGGATGGCCGACCGCACGGACCTCGTCCAGCAGCCGGGGGACGGTGGTGCGGACGGCCGAGTCCAGGTGGCGGGCCAGCAGATCGGCCTCACCGTGGTCGGCGATGGCGGCGGCGGTGTCCACCCAGAGCCAGGTCGACTCCTCCGCGGTGAGCACGTCCTGCGCCTCGTCGGGGTCGATCCCGTCGTGTTCGGCGAGCCAGAGCAGCGCGTACGGGCGCAGCGCGGGCTCGCGCACGGCGGCGCGCACCTCGGGCTCGGCGGGGGCGCCCACCACGCGCAGCGCCTCGAAGGCGAGGCCGCGCAGCAGGGCGTCCTCGCCGCGGGCGGCCTGGAGGAGTTCGGCGACGGCGTGGCCGACGGGCCGGGCGGCGAGCCAGGCCTGGTACTCGGCGCGCGCCGGTCCGGGGGTGAGCCGTGCGCAGCCGTGCAGCATGGCGGCGGCGGACTGCTCGATGTTCCCGGCGGGGCTCTGTGCCGCGACGCAGATCTGCTCCAGCTTGACCCAGACGGCCCAGCTGCCGAGCGGGGTGAGGGTGGCCCGGGCGGGCCCGAGGGTCACGGCGTCCACGGCGGCGAGGCCGCCGAGCGCCCAGCGCAGCAGCCGGGCGAGCGGAACGGGAGGGGCCTCGGCGCCCGGGGCGGCCGCGGCCGTGCGGGCACCCGCGGGCTCCGCCTCGTAGGGGATCTCGCAGCGCTCGTCGCGCAGTTCGGTGACGCGCTGCCCGAGCAGGTCGAGCAGGTCGGGGACGGTCACCGGGCCCGCGGACAGCTGGAGCAGGGAGAGCAGCTGGGGCATGGCCTCGACGACCTCGGCGACGACCGCGGGGGCGATGTCGGCGGGGGCGGGGTGGACCAGCGACCAGGCGTCGAAGAGGGCGACCCAGCCGCGCAGTACGGCGGTGTCGTCGCGGTCCCAGGCGCGCAGCCGCCACCCGGGCCGGGCGTGGCCGCCGTGCACCTCGACGAGGCCGGCGAGGCGGGCGCGGTCCCAGCCGACCCGGATCTGGCCGTGCGTCAGGCCGAGTTCGCCGGCGGCACGTTCTACGTCGGCGGCGGCCAGCGCTCCCGTGGGGGCGGGCCGGCCCCCGTCCCCCGCGCCGAGGTTGCGCTCGGCCCAGCGGGTCAGGCGTACGGCGTCCGCCAGCGAGGCCCTGGCCCGGTTCGCGAGGTCGGCGGTGGCCGGGGTGCCCGCCGGGGGCCGCGGGGCGGGGCGGGTGCGTCGGTCGGTCACCGCCTTGCGCGCCGCGGCGACGGAGCGCGGGGAGACGAGTCGGAGTCTGGAGTCGCGAGCCAACTGCTCATCAGGCTTTCGGGACGTCACGGAAGCAGTCTCGCCCGTCACTGGCCGAAAGCCCAAACGGAATCGGCTCCTTCCACCCGCGCCCCAGGGGCAGACCGGGACAAGCCGCCCGGAGGTCCCGGTCCGTCACACGGCCTTCACATCAAAGGGGTGAGGAAGCGGCGCAGGGCTTCCTCGTAACCGGCGGGATCGGCGTTCCACATCGCCCCGTGTCCGGCCTGGCCGACCGTGTGCAGGGTGACCAGGTCGGGGCGGGCGGCGGCGAGCCTGCGGGAGGGTTCCCACGGGGCGAGGGTGTCGGCCGGGCCGTGGAAGATCAGTACGGGGACGCGCAGCGCTCCGGGGTCGGCGCCCGGTGGCAGGCGGTCGGCGCGCAGTCCGGCGCGGCCCTCGGCGGCCCGTACCGCCAGCGGCAGCACGGGGGCCGGGGTGCGGCGCGCCGCGACGAGCGCGCGCAGGGTGGTGTGCCAGTCGAGCACGGGCGAGTCGAGGACCAGGCCGGCGATCCGGTCGGCGAGCGCCGAGCGTTCGACGGCGTGCAGGGCCATGGTCGCGCCGGTGGACCAGCCGTGCAGGATCACCCGCCGGGCGCCGTAGCGCAGGGCGTAGCGGATGGCGGCGTCCAGGTCCCGCCATTCGGATTCGCCGAGGTGGCCGAGGCCGTCGGGGGGTTCGGGGGCGCCGAGGTCGCCGCGGTAGCCGAGGTCCAGGACGGGCAGCCGGTGCCGGTGCAGGAAGGGCATGACCACCATGGGGTGCTCCCGCCCGGAGCCGAGTCCGTGCACGGTGATCACCCAGGTGTCCCGGGCGGCGGGCACGAACCACGCGGGAAGCGCGCCGAGCTCCCCGGGGATGTCCACGTCGGCGTGGTCGAGCCCGAGCGCGGTGCGCGGGTTGCCGATGTGCACCTGGGGGGTGAGGGTGACCCGGGTGCCGGGGGCGAGGCTGCCGTGGGTGACGGCGAGGAGCCTGCGCACGACGGTGTCCGGGCCGTGGTCGGCGTCCGGGAGGACGGGCCCGACGACGGCGTGCGCTCCGGGCGCGGCCAGGCCGTACGTGCCGGGGCGCAGGGAGGCGAGCGAGCGGGTCAGCGCGATCCTGCCGTCGCCCGCGGAGTGCACGCTCAGCCGCGGCCCGCCGGGGAGGGGCATGCCGGGCCGGGGGCGCAGGGCGGCGTCGGCGGCGTACCGGCCGGCCGCCACGGCGGCCGCGCCCGCTCCGATGAGGGTCGTCATGACGGCCGCTGCCGCCGCAGTAACGGTACGCACCGTTCCAGTTTCGTCGCGCAGAGTCCGGAGGGCCACCGGAGGAGATCATTCCGGGTCTACGCGGGATGAGTGATCCGGGTCACATTCACAGGTCGGGAAGGGGGGCAACGGACACCTCCGGGGACGTGCGGAGGGGCTCATTCACCCGGCTTTGACGTGCATTAATGTCGAAATCTACGGAAGAATCAGGACGAATGTCCCGATCGCGCCCCGTGCCCGTACACCGCTCCGCCGGAGCCAGTTCACCTTCCGTTCACTCAGGTTGCCTACGTTCGCCGAGCCACTGACGCCAAACAGAAGCCTGGGTAAATGGAGCACATAACGCTTCTCCTCGGGATCGTGATCATCACCGCTCTCGTGTTCGACTTCACGAACGGTTTTCACGACACGGCCAACGCGATGGCCACCACCATCTCGACCGGCGCCCTCAAGCCCAAGACCGCGGTGGCCATGTCCGCCGTGCTCAACCTCGTCGGCGCGTTCATGTCCGTGGAGGTCGCCAAGACGATCTCCAAGGGCCTGGTCAACGAGGAAGGCATCCAGCCAGAGGTGATCTTCGCCGCGCTGGTCGGCGCCATCCTCTGGAACCTCGTCACCTGGTTGGTCGGACTCCCGTCCAGCTCCTCCCACGCCCTGATGGGCGGCCTGATCGGTGCCGCGGTCGCCTCCGCCGGCCTCGGCGCGGTCAACGGCGGCGTCGTCGTGACCAAGGTGCTCATCCCCGCGATCGCCGCCCCGCTGGTGGCCGGCATCGCCGCGTACCTGGCGGCCAAGCTCACCTACAAGCTGGGTGACAAGGTCGGCGAGAAGACCTCCGCGAAGGGGTACCGCGCCGGTCAGATCGCCTCGGCCGGTCTGGTCTCCCTCGCGCACGGCACCAACGACGCGCAGAAGACGATGGGCATCATCACCCTGGCCCTCATCGCCGGCGGCGCCATCGCGCCCGACGCGAACCCGCCGGTCTGGGTCATCGTCTCCGCCGGTGTGGCCATCGCGCTCGGCACCTACCTGGGCGGCTGGCGCATCATCCGCACCATGGGCAGCGGCCTGACCGACCTGCACCCGCAGCAGGGCTTCGCCGCCCAGACCTCGGCCGCGTCCGTCATCCTCGCCTCCTCGAACCTGGGCTTCTCGCTCTCCACCACCCACTCGTGCTCCGGCGCGGTCATGGGTGCGGGCCTGGGCCGCAAGGGCGGTGTGGTCCGCTGGTCCACCGCGACCCGCATGTTCGTCGCCTGGGGCCTGACCCTGCCGGCCGCCGCGCTGGTCTCGGCCGGTGCCGAGCTGGTCATGCGCGCCGGTGACATCGGCATCGCCGCCGTCACCGTCTTCCTGGTGGGCTCCTGCCTGGCCATCTGGCTCATCTCGCGCCGCCAGGTCGTCGACCACACCAACGTCAACGAGGTGGCGCCGGCCGTCACCGAGGAGCCGGGTGTCGTCACCACGGCGATCGCCGCCGTCACCGTCCCGCCGACCGTCGCCGCCGCCGGCACGGCCGCCGCGGTCACGGACGAGGACCTCAAGGCCACCATCCCGGCCGCGACGCAGACCCCGGCGGCTCCGGCCGCCGCGGTCTGACCGAGACAGAGACACACAGAGGAATCGGCAGTATGAAGATCGACTGGGAAGCGCTCGGCTCCGTCTTCGGGGTCAGCCTCTTCGCCACCGTCGCCCTCGTGGCCCTCTTCACCCTGGGCCTGGTGGGCCTGTCCAAGCACGAGGCCGCCACCGAGCAGGGCGGCAGCGCCACCCTGGCCCGCAGCGGCGCGTACCTCTGCTTCGCGCTCGTCGCGGCGGCCGTGACGTACGGCATCTACCTGATCGTCGCCTGATCCCCCGCGACAGCGCGGGCACGGCGTGAAAGCCCCCTCCGGGTTCGTCCCGGAGGGGGCTTTCGCATCTCCGGGCCTGCCGCGCCGCAGGTCAACGGCGAGTTGACGGGCCTTCCGGGTGCGTGGTGGACTGCCCGAGCCAATACGGCGGCATGGAGAGGAAGTCCGGTGCGATTCCGGCGCGGTCCCGCCACTGTCACCGGGGAGCGCACGCCGCGCGTGCGACCCGGGAGCCAGGAACTCTCGCCGCCGGACACGTCGAACCAGGGCGCGGACCCTGAGTGAGGACATACCTGCCACCATGCGTGCCGATCGCGTTTTCGCGTACGGCGCCACGGCGGGCCTGATCGGCGACCGGATCCTCGGTGATCCCCGCCGAGGGCACCCCGTGGCCGCCTTCGGACGAGCCGCCGCCGCAGTCGAGCGCTCCCTGTGGCGTGACGACCGCGCCCGCGGCGTCCTGCACACCCTGCTGTGCGCCGGGGGCGCGGCCGCCGTCGGCGCGCTGGGCGCCCGCGCCGTGCGCTCCCGCCCCGCAGCCGCCCGTATCGCCCTGACCGCCGCCGCCACCTGGGCCGTCGTGGGCGGCACCTCGCTGGGCCGGGAGGCCCGTGCCATCGGCGGCGCGCTCGCCGCCGGCGACGTCGAGGTGGCGCGCGAGCGGCTGCCGCACCTGTGCGGCCGCGACCCGCAGTCCCTGGACGGGCAGCAGATGGCCCGTGCCGTCGTGGAGTCCGTCGCCGAGAACACCTCCGACGCCGTGGTCGGGGCCCTGGTGTGGGGCGCCGTGGCCGGGGTCCCCGGACTGCTGGCCTTCCGTGCCGTCAACACGCTGGACGCGATGGTCGGCCACAAGTCCCCCCGTCACCTGCGCTACGGCTGGGCGTCCGCCCGGCTCGACGACCTCGCCGGCTGGCCCGGCGCCCGGCTGACGGCCCTGGCCGCCGTGGTGGCCGGCCCCGACCGGCGCGGGGCCGTGCGCGCCTGGCGCGCGGACGCCGCCGCGCACCCGAGCCCCAACGCCGGGCCCGTCGAGGCCTCCTTCGCCGGGGCGCTCGGCGTCAGACTGGGCGGAACCCTGGCCTACGGCGGCCGGGTCGAGCACCGGGCCGTGCTGAACGGCGCGGAAGGGCGGCCGGTGGAGGTCGCCGACATCGAGCGGGCGGTACGGCTGTCACGGCGGGTGACGTGGCTGGCCCTGGGCACCTGCGTGGCCGCGCGGCTGCTGGTGGGACGAGTACGAGGGGGACGCGCATGAGCGGCACGAGGCGCGGCGGCGGGCTGCTGGTCGCCGGTACGACATCGGACGCGGGCAAGAGCGTGGTCACGGCGGGCATCTGCCGCTGGCTGGCCCGTCAGGGCGTGAAGGTGGCGCCCTTCAAGGCGCAGAACATGTCGCTGAACTCCTTCGTCACCCGGGAGGGCGCCGAGATCGGTCGCGCCCAGGCGATGCAGGCCCAGGCGGCCCGCGTGGAGCCGACCGCGCTGATGAACCCGGTGCTGCTCAAGCCCGGCAGCGACCGCAGCAGCCAGGTGGTGCTGCTGGGCAAGCCGGTGGGCGAGATGAGCGCCCGCGGCTACCACGGCGGGCGCCAGGAGCAGCTGCTCGGCATCGTCACGGACTGCCTGGAGCAGCTCCGGGGCACGTATGACGCCGTGATCTGCGAGGGGGCGGGCAGTCCGGCCGAGATCAACCTGCGCCGGACCGACATCGTGAACATGGGCATCGCGCGGGCCGCGCGCTTCCCGGTGGTCGTGGTCGGCGACATCGACCGCGGCGGGGTCTTCGCGTCCTTCTTCGGGACGACGGCACTGCTCTCCCCGCAGGACCAGGAGCTGATCGCCGGTTACATGGTCAACAAGTTCCGCGGCGACGTGTCGCTGCTGGAGCCGGGCATGGAGATGCTGCGCGGTCTGACCGGGCGGGCGACCTACGGGGTGCTGCCCTTCCGGCACGGCCTGGGCATCGACGAGGAGGACGGCCTGCGGGTCTCGCTGCGCGGTGCCGTGCGCGAGTCCGTGGTGGCGCCGCCCGTGGGCGAGGACGTGCTGCGGGTCGCAGTCTGCGCGGTGCCGCTGATGTCGAACTTCACGGACGTCGACGCGCTCGCGGCCGAGCCCGGGGTCGTGGTGCGCTTCGTGGACCGCGCCGAGGAACTCGCCGACGCGGACCTGGTCGTCGTACCGGGCACCCGCGGCACGGTGAAGGCCCTGGCGTGGCTGCGCGAACGCGGACTGGCGGACGCGCTGGCGCGGCGGGCCGCCGAGGGCCGGCCGGTCCTGGGCATCTGCGGCGGTTTCCAGGCCCTGGGCGAGCACATCGAGGACGACGTCGAGTCGAAGGCGGGCTCGGTGGAGGGCCTGGGCCTGCTTCCGGTCCGGGTGCGCTTCGCACGGGAGAAGACCCTGGCCCGGCCCACCGGGACCGCGCTCGGCGAGCCGGTCGACGGGTACGAGATCCACCACGGGGTGGCCGAGGTGCTCGGCGGCGACTCCTTCCTGGACGGGTGCCGCGTCGGCGCGGTCTGGGGGACGCACTGGCACGGCTCGCTGGAGTCGGACGGCTTCCGCCGGGCGTTCCTGCGGGAGGTGGCGGCGGCCGCCGGGCGGCGGTTCGTCCCGGCCCCGGACACCTCGTTCGGCGCGCTGCGCGAGGAACAGCTCGACGTACTGGGCGACCTGATCGAGGAACACGCCGACACGCACGCACTGCTGCGCCTGATCGAGACCGGAGCCCCCACCGGCCTGCCGTTCCTCCCGCCGGGCGCCCCGTGACGGGCCGGCCCGCCCGCACGCAGACCCACATCCGCACAGAGAGAGGCAACGCATGAGCACGCCCTATCCGTTCACCGCGGTGGTCGGCCAGACCGACCTGCGGCTGGCGCTGCTGCTGAACGCCGTGAGCCCGGCGGTCGGCGGGGTGCTCGTGCGCGGCGAGAAGGGGACCGCCAAGTCCACCGCCGTACGCGCGCTCTCCGCGCTGCTGCCGCAGGTCGACGTCGTGCCCGGCTGCCGGTTCTCCTGCGCGCCCGCCGCGCCGGACCCGGGCTGCCCCGACGGTCCGCACGAGGCCGGCCCCGGTGGCGCCCGGGCCGCCCGCATGGTGGAGCTGCCCGTCGGCGCCTCCGAGGACCGCCTCGTCGGCGCCCTCGACATCGAACGGGCCCTGGCCGAGGGCGTGAAGGCCTTCGAGCCGGGCCTGCTCGCCGACGCCCACCGAGGGATCCTCTACGTCGACGAGGTCAACCTCCTCCACGACCACCTGATCGACCTGCTGCTCGACGCCGCCGCGATGGGCGCCTCGTACGTGGAGCGCGAGGGCGTCTCCGTCCGGCACGCGGCCCGCTTCCTGCTCGTCGGCACCATGAACCCGGAGGAGGGCGAGCTGCGGCCGCAGCTCCTCGACCGCTTCGGGCTGACCGTGGAGGTGGCCGCCTCCCGCGAGCCCGCCCAGCGGGTGGAGGTCGTCCGCCGCCGGCTCGCCTACGAGGACGACCCCGCGGGCTTCGCCGCCCGCTGGTCGGGGGACGAGAGCGAGGTCCGCGCCCGGGTCGTGGCCGCGCGGGCCCTGCTGCCGCAGGTCCGCCTCGGGGACACCGCGCTGCTGCAGATCGCCGCGACCTGCGCCGGCTTCGAGGTCGACGGCATGCGGGCCGACATCGTGATGGCGCGGACCGCGACCGCGCTGGCCGCCTGGGCCGGACGGACCACCGTGCTGAAGGAGGACGTACGGCAGGCCGCGCTGCTCGCGCTCCCCCACCGGCGGCGCCGCAACCCCTTCGACGCGCCGGGCCTGGACGAGGACAAGCTGGACGAGATCCTCGACCGGTTCCCCGACGAGGACCCGCAGGACGAGCCCGACCCGGAGCCGGATCCCGGCCCCGAGGGTCCCGAGGGCGGCCCGGACGACGACGGGGGCGGCTCCGACGGCGGCGGCGGGGTGCCGCCGCAGGGCGGCGGTGCCCAGGACGCGCAGCCCCCTGCCGAGACCCCCGGCCCCCCGGCGCCGTCCCCCGGGGCGGCCCCGCAGCCCTCCGCCCAGGAGGCCGACGGGCCCGAGCAGGGCGCCGTACGGGCCGACGAGCCGTTCCGCACCAGGATGCTGAGCGTGCCGGGGCTCGGCGAGGGCGCCGCCGGGCGGCGGTCGCGCGCCCGCACCGCCCACGGCCGGACCACCGGCGCCCAGCGCCCCCGTGGCCAGCTCACGAAGCTGCACCTGGCGGCCACCGTGCACGCCGCAGCCCCGCACCAGAAGGCGCGCGGCCGCGCCGGGCGCGGCCTGGTGGTCCGCAAGGACGACCTGCGCCAGGCCACCCGGGAGGGCCGCGAGGGCAACCTCGTCCTCTTCGTGGTCGACGCCTCCGGGTCCATGGCCGCCCGGCAGCGGATGAGCGCGGTCAAGGGCGCCGTGCTGTCGCTGCTCCTGGACGCCTACCAGCGCCGGGACAAGGTCGGCCTGGTCACCTTCCGCGGCGCCGCCGCCGAGCTGGCGCTGCCGCCCACCTCCTCGGTGGACGCGGCCGCCGCCCGGCTGGAGAAGCTGCCCACCGGCGGCCGCACGCCGCTCGCGTCCGGGCTGCTGAAGGCCCATGAGGTGCTGCGGATCGAGCGGCTGCGGGATCCGAGCCGCCGCCCGCTGCTGGTCGTGGTCACCGACGGGCGGGCCACCTCGGCCGGGGCCCTCGGCGGTGACCCGCGCGAGCTGACGACGCGCAGTGCCCGGCTGCTGGCCGCCGACGGGGTCGCGTCAGTCGTCGTGGACTGCGAGTCGGGGCCGGTCCGGCTGGGACTGGCCGGGGCGCTGGCCGCCGACCTGGGCGGACCGGCCGTCACCCTCGACGGGCTGCGGGCCGACTCGCTGGCCGGGCTCGTGAAGGACGTACGTACCGCAGTGACAACTTCCGCTTCCCACACCACCAGGAGGGCCGCGTAATGCCTCAGGGACAGCCGTCCGTCGTTCCGGACGACGGGCTCACCACGCGCCAGCGCCGCAACCGCCCGCTCGTCTTCGTCCACACCGGACCGGGCAAGGGCAAGTCCACGGCGGCCTTCGGGCTGGCGCTGCGCGCCTGGAACCAGGGCTGGCCGATCGGGGTGTTCCAGTTCGTCAAGTCGGCGAAGTGGAAGGTCGGCGAGGAGAACGCGCTGAAGGTGCTCGGCGCCTCCGGCGAGGGCGGCAGCGTCGTCTGGCACAAGATGGGCGAGGGCTGGTCCTGGGTCCAGCGGGACGCGCAGCTCGACAACGAGCAGGCGGCCAAGGAGGGCTGGGAGCAGGTCAAGCGCGATCTGGCCGCCGAGACGCACAAGCTGTACGTGCTCGACGAGTTCGCGTACCCGATGCACTGGGGCTGGATCGACGTCGACGAGGTCATCGAGGTGCTGCGCGGCCGCCCCGGCAGCCAGCACGTGGTGATCACCGGACGCAACGCGCCGGAGAAGCTGGTGGAGTTCGCGGACCTGGTCACCGAGATGACCAAGGTGAAGCACCCGATGGACGCCGGCCAGAAGGGCCAGAAGGGCATCGAGTGGTGACCTCGTTCGACATGCCCCGGCTGGTCGTCGCCGCGCCGTCGTCCGGCAGCGGCAAGACCACCGTGGCCACGGGCCTGATGGCGGCCTTCGCGGAGCGCGGCCTCGCCGTGTCCCCGCACAAGGCCGGGCCCGACTACATCGACCCCGGCTACCACGCGCTGGCCACCGGCCGGCCGGGCCGCAACCTCGACGCCTTCATGTGCGGGCCGGAGCTGGTCGCCCCGCTGTTCGCGCACGGAGCGGCGGGGTGCGACCTGGCCGTGGTCGAGGGCGTGATGGGGCTCTACGACGGGGCCGCGGGCCGAGGCGAGCTGGCGTCGACGGCGCAGGTGGCGAAGGTGCTGCGGGCCCCGGTGGTGCTGGTGGTCGACGCGTCCTCGCAGTCGCGGTCGGTGGCGGCGCTCGTGCACGGCTTCGCGTCCTTCGACCCGCAGGTGCGCCTCGGGGGCGTGATCCTGAACAAGGTCGGCTCCGACCGGCACGAGGTGATGCTGCGGGAGGCCCTGGAGGAGGCGGGGATGCCGGTGCTCGGTGTCCTGCGGCGGGCTCCCCAGGTGGCCACGCCCTCGCGGCACCTGGGACTGGTGCCGGTGGCCGAGCGGCACACCGACGCGCTGGCCGCCGTGGCGGCGCTGGCCGAGCAGGTGCGGGCGGGCTGTGACCTGGACGCGCTGATGGCGCTGGCCCGGACGGCTCCGCCGCTGTCCTGCGAACCGTGGTCGCCGTACCCGGCCTCGCTCGGGTTCGAGGCGGCGGATCCGGTGCGGAGCCCCGGCAGCGGCGCCGCACCGTCCGGCCGGCCCGTCGTCGCCGTCGCCGGCGGGGCCGCGTTCACCTTCTCGTACGCCGAGCACGCGGAACTGCTCGCCGCCGCCGGGGCCGAGGTCGTCACCTTCGACCCGCTCCGGGACGAGGCGCTGCCCGAGGGGACGGCCGGCCTGGTGATCGGCGGTGGCTTCCCCGAGGTGTACGCGCCGGAGCTGTCCGCCAACGAGGCGCTGCGCGGGTCCGTCGCGGCGTTCGCGGCGGCCGGCGGGCCGGTGGCGGCCGAGTGCGCCGGGCTGCTGTACCTGGCGCGGTCGCTGGACGGGAAGCCCATGTGCGGGGTGCTCGACGCGGACGCGCGGATGTCGGAGCGGCTGACCCTGGGGTACCGCGAGGCGGTGGCGGTGTCCGACAGCTCGCTCGCGGCGGCCGGGACCCGGCTGCGCGGGCACGAGTTCCACCGGACGGTGATCGAGCCGGGCGCCGGAGCCGCTCCGGCGTGGGGGTTCACGCACCCGGAGCGCCGGGTCGAGGGCTTCGTCCGGCAGGGGGTGCACGCCAGCTACCTGCACACGCACTGGGCGGCGGAGCCGTCCGTCGCCCGCCGTTTCGCCGCGGCCGCGGCCGCGCGGGCGGCGGCCGTGCGGGATGCCGCGGCAGCACGGCCGTGAACCCCGCCGGCTCACTCCGCGATGCCCACCACGAGCCAGATCCCGGCCACCCCGCCCACCGTGCACATCAGCGTGGACAGGGCGGGGTGCTTGTGGTGCGCCTCGGGCAGGATCTCGGCGGCCGCGAGGTAGAGCAGGAGGCCTCCGAAGAACCCGAGGTACGCGCCGAGAGGTTCCTCCGGAAGGGTGAAGAGCAGAGTGGACGCGGCGCCCACCACCGGGGCGGCCGCGTCCGCGAAGAGCATCATCAGGGCCTTGCGGCGGTCGTTCCCGTAGAGGCTGGTGAGGGTGTAGGTGTTGAACCCGTCGGCGAAGTCGTGGGTGATGACGGCCAGCGCGACGGCCACGCCCATCCCGCCGCCGACCTGGAAGGCCGCGCCGAGCGCCACGCCGTCGGCGAGGCTGTGGCCGACCATCGCGGCGGCCGCGGTGAGCCCGACCTCCGGGACGCGCGCGCCGTTCTCGGCGCCGTGCGCGGCCTGGCGGACGGCCAGCAGCCGCTCGACGACGTGGGCGACGAGGAAGCCGGCCACGAAGAGCAGCAGGGCGAGCGGGACGCCGAAGACCTCGCTGCCCGCCGCGTGCAGCGCCTCGGGGAGCAGGTCGAGGCCGACGACACCGAGCATCAGCCCGCCCGCCAGCCCCAGCACGAGGTGGCGGCGGTCGGTGACGCGCTGCGCCGTCCAACCGCCCAGCAGGGTCATCAGGAACGCGCCCAACGCCACGATCACGGCCATGTGCCCCTGAATACAGACTCCCCGGCCCGCGCGCACGTCCGCGCGCGGACGGCGGGCGTCGCAGTGTTGACGACTGACCGGTGTCCGGTGAAGTGCCGGTGACCGTGACTACGGAGGGAGGCCCCGCGGTGGGCGAGTACACGACGCAGCTGGTGGTCGGGGTCGGCGGGCGGGCGGGCGTGTCCGTCGAGGAGGTCTGCGCGCTGGTCGAGGAGACGCTGCGGGGCGCCGGGCTGGCCGCGGCGGCGGTGACGGCGCTGGCCACGGTGGACTCGAAGACGGGCGAGGCGGGGATCGCCGGGGCGGCGGAACGTTTCGGCGTGCCCGTCGTCGGCTATTCCGCGGACCGGCTGGCCGCCGTCCCCGTACCGCACCCCTCGGAGGCGGCGCGGGCCGCGACCGGCACGCCCTCGGTGGCGGAGGCCGCCGCCCTCGCGGCGGGCGGGGAGCTCCTCGTGCCCAAGCGCCGCTCGCTCTCGGCGACCTGCGCGGTGGCCACGGCGCAGGCCCATGACCTGCGCCATCACGGGGACGCCGAAGTGGTGGACGCGGGCTCCGCCCTGGAGGACCTCGCGGTCAACGTACGGGCGCACACGCCGCCGGAGTGGCTCAAGCAGCGGATCGCCGCCTCCCTCGGGGACCTCGCCGCGTATCCCGACGGGCGCGCCGCCCGCGCGGCGGTGGCGGCCCGGCACGGGCTGCCGGTCGAGCGGGTGCTGCTGACGGCGGGGGCGGCGGAGGCCTTCGTGCTGATCGCGCGGGCCCTGGGCGCCCTACGGCCGGTCGTGGTGCATCCGCAGTTCACCGAGCCGGAGGCCGCCCTGCGCGACGCCGGCCATCGGGTCGAGCGGGTGGTGCTGCGCCCCGAGGAGGGGTTCCGGCTGGATCCGGCGGCCGTGCCGGAGGACGCGGACCTGGTCGTCGTCGGCAATCCGACCAATCCGACGTCCGTCCTGCACCCGGCGGCGACCCTGGCCTCGCTGGCCCGGCCGCACCGGATCCTGGTGGTGGACGAGGCGTTCATGGACGCGGTCCCGGGCGAACGGGAGGCCCTCGCGGGCCGCACCGACCTGCCGGGGCTGGTGGTGCTGCGGAGCCTGACGAAGACGTGGGGCCTGGCGGGGCTGCGGATCGGCTACGTGCTGGCCGAGCCCGGGGTGATCGCGAAGCTGGCGGCGGCGCAGCCGCTGTGGCCGGTGTCGACGCCCGCCCTGGTGGCGGCCGAGGCCTGCGTGGCTCCGGCGGCGCTGGCCGAGGCGGAGGAGGCGGCGCGGCGGATCGCGGTGGACCGGGCGCACCTGCTGGCCGGGCTCGCGGAGTTCGAGGAGGTGACGGTCGTGGGCCGGGCGGAGGGTCCGTTCGTCCTGATCCGGGTGGCGAACGGCGCGGAGGTCCGCACCCGGCTGCGGGCCCTCGGCTTCGCCGTCCGGCGCGGGGACACCTTCCCCGGGCTGGACCGGACCTGGCTCCGGCTGGCGGTGCGCGACCGGGCGACGACGGGCCGGCTGCTGCAGGCCCTGGACCGCGCCCTCGCGCTGACCTCGCGCTGACCGCGCGCCGGCCTCGCGCCGGCCTGGGCCGAGCCTGGGTCCGGCCGGGATCCGGCCGGGATCCGGCCTGGATCCGGCCTGGATCCGGCCTGGGCCCGGCCTGCGTCCGGCCTGGGGGTCGCCTCGCACCCACCCGCCTGACCTGCGTTTTCTCGGGGGCTCCGGTGCCGGGTTCACCCGAACGGCCCCCCTACGATGGCTGCGGGGGCGGGGGCGTTCGAGGATCCCCGCATCGGTGCACGGACAACGGGGGGAACGGGAATGAAGGCATCCGCCGCGACAGGCGCAGCGCTGGCCGGACTGGTGATCGTGGGCGGCGCCCTGTACGCCGTACCGCAGCTGCTCGACGGGGACGACGCACCCGCCGCACGGCAGCGGCTGGGGGCCGGACAGGACCGCGGCGCCACACCCCTGCCGACGGCCGCCGCCGCTCCCGCGGGGCAGCCGTTCACGCTGGTGGCGACCGGGGACATCATCCCGTACCCGTCGATCGTCCAGCGGGCGGGGGACGACGCCGGACGGGCCGGCGAGTACGACTTCCGGAAGATACTCGCCGGGGTCAAACCCCTGGTCTCCGCCGCCGACCTGGCCATATGCCACCACGAGATACCGTACGGGCGCCCCGGCGGCCCCTACACCGGCTATCCCACCTTCAAGGCCCCGCACCAGCTGGCTGACGCCCTCAAGGACGCCGGGTACGACGGGTGTTCCACCGCCTCGAACCACACGCTGGACGACGGCTACGAGGGCCTCGCCCGCACCCTGGACCACCTGGACCGGGTCGGCATCCCGCACGTCGGCTCGGCGCGCAGCGCGGAGGAGGCCAAGGCCCCGGCCCTGCTCTCGGCGGGCGGCGCGAAGGTCGCCCAGCTGTCGTACACCTACGGCACGAACGGCATCCCGCTCCCCCAGGACAAGCCGTGGGCCGTGAACCTGATCGACAAGGACCGGATCGTCGCCGACGCCCGTGCGGCCCGGGCGGGCGGGGCGAACGTCGTGGTGCTCAGCGTCCACTGGGGCACCGAATGGCAGACGGCCCCGGACCAGCAGCAGACGGAGCTGGCGCAGGCCCTGACCGCCTCCCGGTCGGCCGACGGCCTCCCCGACATCGACCTGATCATCGGCACGCACAACCACGTGCCTCAGCCCTACGAGAAGATCAACGGCACCTGGGTGGTCTTCGGCATGGGTGACCAGGTGGCCAGTTTCGTCCCCGCCGACAAGCTGCGCGGCAACCAGTCCTCGGTCCCCCGCTTCACCTTCGCCCCGGCGGCGGACCGGCCGGGCCGCTGGGACGTGGTGAAGGCCGAGTACCTCACCCAGTACTCGGACATGGGCCCGCCGTTCCGCGTCGTCTGCGCCTCCTGCGCGGCCTCGGACGAGACGCTGCCGGCCGCGAAGCGCGGCGAGTACGCCCGGATCGACCGGCAGGTCACCGACGCCGTGATGTCACGCGGCGCGGGTGATCAGGGGCTCACCCACGCCACCCGTTGAGCACTCCCCTCCGATGTGCTCGCCGGGTGGCGGTGGTACCGGACGCGGCCGCGCCGGACTGGGGGCCGGGGCCGGGGCCGGGTCGCCCGGCGGTCCTACTGGGCCCTGCCGCGCCGGGTCAGGAAGAGCGCGCCGCCGCCGAGGGCGAGCAGGGTCAGCGCACCGCCCGTGATGAAGGGGGTGAGCGAACCGCCCCCGGTCTCGGCCAGGTTGGCGTCCGTGGTGCCGCCCGATCCGGTGCCCGCGCCCGTGGCGGCGCCGCCGGTGCCGGTCCCGGTCTGGGTCTTGATGTCGGGCTGCCCGGGCGCCTTCGTCGTCGGGGCCGGGCCCTTCGGGGACTCGCAGTGGGCCTCGGCCAGCACGATTTCGCCGTCCACCTGCGCCACGTTCAGGTTCAGCGGGTTCACCGCCACCTTCAGCCGGAGCGCGGCCGCGGCGGCCGTGGTGGAGGTGGTCTCGGTGCCGGACAGCTCCATGCTGACCATGCCCACTCCGGGGACCTCGACCTTGGTGGGACCGCCTGCCGAGAGGGTGACCTTCTTGCCGAGCGCGGTCACCGTGCCGAGGACGTTGGCGCTGGCCACCGGCTTCTTGCCGGCTTCGCAGACGGCCTTGGAGGTGACCTTCTCCACCTCGATCAGCGAGAGCAGCGGGAGCCCGGGCACGTGCACACGGGCCTTGGCGAGGTTGGCCTCGGCCTCCGCCTTCGTCCTGTCCGCGGTGGCCTTGGAGGTGGCGACGTCCGCGCGCAGCACGCTGACCGGCTTGTTCCCCTCGACCCCGTCCAGGGTCACGGTCAGCGCCGTCTTCTCGGCCGTCGCGGGCGCGCTGACCTCGTTGAGGGTGGCCTTCAGCGGCACGTGCACGGTCTTGTTGAGCAGGCCCACGTCCAGCCCGGTGCGCAGGACGACGGCGCCGGACCTGCCCGCTCCGTCGGCAGGGGTGCCTCCCGTGGCGGAGGCGGGCGGTGCGGTGAGCAGGGCGACCGCCCCCGTGGCGAGCAGAACGGCCGCGGGCATGCGGAAGGTGTTGCTGTTCAAGGTGCTGGAACCCCCGGGGAGTTGGGTGCCGTCGCGCGGCCAATGGGGGACATCGCACGCGCCGACGGCTTCGACCCTGGGAATCCTTACTCAATGTGGGTGACGGGGCAGCTACCTGAGGTCACTTCACCCCAAAGGGTGGTTTCCGTGCTGGGTTTCGATTTGCGGCCCCGCTCACCGCACCGCGTTCGGCACCGTGTTCAGGCCCTGACCCTGCCGTCGACGACCACCCGACGCGGCTGCGCCAGGACCCGTACGTCGGCCCGCGGGTCGGCGTCGTAGACCACCAGGTCCGCCGGTGCGCCCTCGGTGAGGCCCGGCCTGCCCAGCCACTCGCGGGCCGCCCAGGCCGTCGCCGAGAGGGCGTCCAGGGCCGGGATCCCCGCCTTCACCAGCTCGGCGACCTCCGCCGCGACCAGCCCGTGCGGCAGGGAACCCCCGGCGTCGGTGCCGACGTAGACCTGGATGCCCGCGTCGTGGGCGGCCCGGACGGTGTCGTAGCGCCGCTCGTGGAGCCGCCGCATGTGGGCCGACCAGCGCGGGAACTTCGCGTCGCCGCCTGCCGCGAGCTTCGGGAAGGTCGCGATGTTGACGAGGGTGGGGACGATGGCGACCCCGCGTTCCGCGAACAGCGGGATGGTGTCCTCCGTGAGGCCGGTGGCGTGTTCGATGCAGTCGATGCCGGCCTCGACGAGGTCGCGCAGCGAGTCCTCGGCGAAGCAGTGCGCGGTGACCCGGGCGCCCAGGCGGTGCGCCTCGGCGATGGCCGCCTCGACCTCGGCGCGCGGCCAGCAGGCCGTCAGGTCGCCGGCGTCGCGGTCGATCCAGTCGCCGACCAGCTTCACCCAGCCGTCGCCGCGCCGTGCCTCGCGGCCGACGTACTCGACGAGATCGGCCGGCTCGATCTCGTGGGCGTAGTTGCGGATGTAGCGGCGGGTGCGCGCGATGTGCCGGCCCGCCCGGATGATCTTCGGGAGGTCCTCGCGGTCGTCGATCCAGCGGGTGTCCGAGGGCGATCCGGCGTCGCGGATCAGGAGGGTGCCCGCGTCGCGGTCGGTGAGCGCCTGGCGCTCCGCCGTCCCGGCGTCGACCGGCCCATGGGCGTCGAGCCCCACGTGGCAGTGTGCGTCGACCAGCCCGGGCAGGACCCAGCCGGTCACGGTGGTGACCTCGCGCGCGCCGGGCGGGCGCTCGTAGGAGACGCGCCCGCCGACCACCCAGAGCTCGTCGCGGACCTCGTCGGGCCCGATCAGCACCCGCCCCTTCACGTGCAGCACGTCGCCCGGACCGCTCGGACCCCTCACATCGCGCACATCGCTCACATGGCTCATGGCGGCACTGTACGTCCGGCCCCCACCGCGTCAGGAGGCGGAGAGGACGTCCAGCAGCCGGTCCACCTCCGCCTCCGTGTTGTACAGGTGGAACGAGGCCCGCAGCAGGCCCGCTCGGGCCGAGGTGAGGATGCCGGCCGACTCCAGGGCGGGCTGCCGGTCGGCCAGGCCCGGCACGGAGACGATGGCGGCGTCACCGGGTACGGGCTCGTGGCCGAGGCTCGCGAGTCCGGCGCGGTAGCGGGCGGCCAGGGCGGTGTCGTGGGCGTGCACGGCCTCGATGCCGATCCGCTCGATCAGGGCCAGCGAGACCTCTGCCGCGTAGTAGGCGAGGAAGGCCGGGGACTCGTCGAACCGACGCGCGGAGGCGGCCAGTTCGGGCATCGGACCGTAGACGGCGTCCCACATGGACTCCGCCGCCACCCAGCCGGCGTGCAGCGGGGTCAGCGCGTCCTGCGCCTCCCGCGACACGGTCATGAACGAGGCCCCGCGGACGCCGAGCAGCCACTTGAAGCCGACGGCGACCGTGTAGTCGTACGGCGAGGCGTCGAAGGGCAGCCAGCCGGCCGCCTGGGAAGCGTCCACGAGCATCCGGGCCCCGTGTGCGGCGGTCGCCGCACGCACCGCCGCCAGGTCGGCCTTGCGCCCGTTCGCGGACTGGACGGCGCTCAGCGAGACCAGGGCGGTGTCCGGGCCGACGGCCTCGGCGAGGGCCTCCAGCGGCGCGAACCGCACCTTGAGGTCGCCCCGCACCACGAACGGGTTGATCACGGAGGCGAAGTCGCCCTCCGGGCAGAGCACTTCGGCGCCGGAGGGCAGCGAGGCCGCGACGAGGCCGACGTGGGTGGACACGGCGGAGCCTACGGCCACCCGGTCGGCGTCCACCCCGACCAGGCGGGCGAAGGAGGCGCGGGCGCGGTTCACGCGGTCGAAGTCGCCGAATCCGGCGGGGGTCCCGGCCCCTGCCGCCTCGGCCAGCTCCTTCATCGCCACGACGGCGGAGCGCGGGACCACCCCGCACTTGGCGGAGTTGAGGTAGGTGGTGGAGTGGGCGAACTCGGCACGGGTCGCTTCGGCGATCGGAAGGTCCATGCCGTCAACTCTGTGCCAGGAACGACCCAAAGTCCATTGCCGAGTTTTTCTCGCCCACTCCAAGTGATGCTTATGCCTGGACGGCGCACGACCCGTCGGGCTCGCACGCGTCGGCCCCGGCGGCCGGCTCCTCCACCTCACGCCCGGCCCACGCCTGCTCCAGGGCCCGGGTGAACACCTCGGCCGGCTGTCCGCCGGAGATCCCGTAACGGCGGTCGAGGACGAAGAACGGCACGGCGTTCGCACCCAGCTCGGCGGCCTCGCGTTCGTCGGCGCGGACCTCGTCGGCATAGGCGGAGCCGTCGGCGAGGACGGCGCGCGCCTCCGCCTCGTCCAGTCCGGCCTCGACCGCGAGCGCGACCAGCACCTCGGGGTCGAAGACGGAGCGCTCCTCGGCGAAGTTGGCCCGGTAGGCGAGGTCGAGCAGTTCCTCCTGCCGCCCCCTGGCGTCGGCCAGGTGCAGCAGCCGGTGGATGTCGAAGGTGTTGCCGTGGTCGCGCCCGTCGGTCCGGTACGCCAGCCCCTCGGCGCGGGCGCTCGCGGCGACGTGCTCCTCCATGCCGCGCGCCTCGTCGAGGGTGCGGCCGTACTTCTTGGCGAGCATCTCCACGACGGGGGCGGTCACGCCCCTGGGGCCGGCCGGGTCGAGCTCGAAGGACCGGAAGACGACCTCCACCTCGTCACGGTGCGCGAACTCGGCCAGCCCCTTGGTGAAACGGGCCTTGCCGATGTAGCACCAGGGGCAGGCGATGTCGCTCCAGATCTCGACGCGCATGATCCTTCTTCTCTCCGGGGTCACTGGGGGGGACGGTTTGCTGTTCAACCATCAGTGGTGCGAACCATCCGCTCCGCCGTCTCATTCCCCGGACGCCGTGGACGGCGCGGACGGCGCTGACGGCGCTGACGGCTCTGACGACTCTGACGGCGCGGCTGCCTCAGGCGACGTCCAGCCAGAGCGTGCGGTGGCTGCCCGAGGGGGTGCCGGCCGGGTCGGGCAGCCAGCCCTGGGCCGTGTAGAAGGCCTGGGCCCGGAGGTTGTGCTCGTAGACCTCCACGCGCACCCGGCGGACGCCGGCGCGCCGCCAGACCTCCACGCAGGCGGCGTGCAGGGCGCCCCCGGTCCCCCGGCGCCAGTGGACCGGGTCGACGTGCAGCTGGGTGAGGGTGGTCTCGCCGCCCTGCGTGCGGAAGGCGGCGACCCCGGTGAGCACGCCGTCCTCCTCGGCGCACAGAACCCCGCCCTCGGTGGCGTCGCGGGCGACGGCCAGGGTCCAGCCCTCGCGGGTCCGGGCCAGCTCGGCCTCCCCGGCGTAGGCCTCCTCGGGTATGTGGCCCTGGTAATAGGTGGCGCGGGCCCTGGTGTGGAGGGCGGCGATGGCGTCGAGGTCGGCGGGTCGCGCATTCCTGATCATGACGACAGATACGCGCCGGGAACCGCGTCGGTTCCCGGCGCGTCGGGCACGGAGCCCCGCTCGCCTACTTCTTCAGCCAGGCCTGCATCATCTTCTGCGCGATCGGGGCGGCCAGCTTGCCGCCGCCGATCTCGGAGCGGTCGGTGTCGGAGTTCTCGATCACGACGGCCACGGCGATCTGCTTGCCGTTCGCCTTGCCGTACGAGGTGAACCAGGCCAGCGGTGCGAGGCTGTTGTTCACGCCGCGCTGGGCGGTGCCGGTCTTGCCGCCCACCTCTGCGCCCGGCACCTGGGCCGGCTTGCCGCCGCCCTCGGTGGCGACGGTGCGCATGGCGTCCCGGATCATCGAGGCCGTCCGCTCCTTCATGACCTGCTGGGACTTCGGGTCCTTGAAGCTCTCCAGCACGTTGCCGTTGGCGTCGGTGACCTCGGAGACCATGTGCGGGGCGACGAGCTTGCCGCCGTTCTCGATCGCGGCCGTGACCATCGCCATCTGCAGCGGGGTGGCCTGGACGTCGAACTGGCCGATGCCCGTCTGCGCGACCTGGTCGATCGACATCTTCTTGGACGGGTACTTGCTCGGCGGGTTGGTGCGGACCGGGGTGTCGATCTGCGTGTTGAAGCCGAGCTTCTCGGCGGTCGCGCGCATCTTGTCCTGGCCGAGCTTGGAGGCGAGCTCGGCGAACACGTTGTTGCAGGACAGGCGCAGGGCGGTGCGCACCGAGACGTTGTTGCAGGCCGCGGAGCCCGCCTCGCTGGGCAGCGGGGTGCGGGTGCCGGGGATCGTGTACGGGTCGGCGATGCCGGTCTGCTGGTCGATGTCGGTGACCAGGCCGTTCTCGATCGCCGCGGCGAGGGTGACCAGCTTGAAGGTGGAGCCGGGCGCCTGGGGCTTGCGGAGGGCCACGTTCTCCATGGCCTTGCCCTTGTCGGCGGAGAGCGCGTCCCAGGCCTTCTGGTCGTTGGCGCCGGCGATGCTGCCCGGGTCGAAGGAGGGGTTGTTCACGACGGCGAGGATCTCGCCGGTGACGGGGTCGATGGCCACGGCGGCGCCCTGCTTGCCCTGGAGCGCGTCGTAGGCGGCCTTCTGGACGTCCTTGTCGATCGTGGTGAGGACGTTGCCGGGGTCGGCCCGCTTGTTGGTGAGCATGTCCATCACGGTCTTCAGCCTGCTGTCGGAGCCGTTGAGGACGTTCTTGTAGACGCCCTCCAGCATGCTGGTGCCGAAGGCCTGTGAGCTGTAACCGGTGACGGGCGCGTAGAGGGGACCGTCGACGTAGGTCCGCTTGTAGCCGAAGTCCTTGCCCCCCGTCTTCTCCGAGCCGGTGATCGCCTCCCCGCCCACGATGATGTTGCCCAGCGGGTTCTCGTACTGCCCGATGAGATTGCGGCGGTTGTGCTTGTCGTCTGCGAGGGCCTGGCCTTGGTACGCCTGCACCCAGGTGACGCGGACCAGCAGGGCCAGCACCAGGAGCAGACAGAAGACCGACGCACGCCTGATCGTTTTGTTCATCGAACGAAAGGACGCCCCGGCGGCCCCCGGCGTTCCGCTCTGCCCCGATTGTGGCCGAGTTCTCAGCGGTTCTTCATGATGAATCCTCCCTCGTAGGCCGCGATGACCGCCTGGGTGCGATCGCGGGAGCCGGTCTTGGTGAGGACCGACGCGACGTGTGTCTTGACCGTCTGGGGTCCGACCCCGAGCCGTTCGCTCATCTCGTGGTTGGACAGCCCGGTGGCCATCAGACGCAGTACGTCGGCCTCGCGGTCGGTGAGCCTGGCGATCCAGGGGGCGGTGACGGGGGCGGGGGCCGACGCGTGCGTGGCGGCGAGGGAGCGGACGGCGGCCGGGAAGAGCAGCGAGTCGCCGCGGGCGACGAGCCGGACCGCTCCGACCAGCTCGTCGGGATCGGCGCGCTTGAGGAGGAAGCCGACGGCTCCGGCGCGCAGCGCGTCATAGACGTGGGCGTCGTTCTCGAAGGTGGTGACGACCACGATCCGGGGCGGCTCGGCCATGGTGGCCAGGATCTGCTCGGTGGCCCGTATGCCGTCGATCTCGGGCATGCGGACGTCCATCAGCACCACGTCGGGGGCGAGGGAGCGCACCAGCGGGACCGCTTCGGCGCCGGTGGCGGCCTCTCCGACGACCTCCAGGTCCGCCTCGGCCTCGAGGATGGCCCGCAGCGCGGTGCGGACCATCCGCTCGTCGTCGCAGAGCACGATGCGCAGCGGCGGCCGGCCCGCCGGGGCGGCCGTGGTCATCGCTCGCCTCCGGCCAGCGGGAGGACCGCGCGCAGCCGCCACCGGTCCTCGTGCGGGCCCGCCCCGACGCTGCCGCCGAGCAGTGCAGCCCGCTCGGCGCAGCCGCGCAGCCCGCGGCCGCCGGTGGTGCGGGGCTCCCGTCCCTCGGGCCCGGCGGGGGGATTGGTCATGGTGATCTCCAGTTCTCGCGGTGCGGTGTCGTGGCCGGCCCGGACGAGGATCCACAGGTCCACCGGGCCGGCGCCGTGGCGCAGGGCGTTGCTGAGGCCTTCCTGGACGATCCGGTAGGCCTCGCGCGAGGTGATCTCCGGAAGCCGGTGCCAGTCCTCCACGGGCCCGGGGTCCTGGTGTGCGGTGACGACGGCTCCCGCGGCCCGGGTGCGGGCGAGCAGGCCGTCGAGGTCGGCGGCGAGGGTGGGGGCGGGGGCGGCCGCGCCGTCCGGCCGGGCCGGGTCCCCCTCGCGCAGCAGGCCCAGTACGGCGTCCAGCTCGCCCACCGTCCGCCGGGTGGTGTCCTCGATCGCGGCGAGCGCCTCCCGTACGAACTCGGGGTCGCGCTCCAGCATCCGCCGGGCGGCGGCCGCCTGGAGGGTGACGGCGCTGAGCGCGTGTCCGACCGCGTCGTGCAGCTCCCGGGCGAGCCGGTTGCGCACGGCCAGGTCGGCGGCCCGCTCCTCGGCCGCCGCGAGCCGGTCCGCCGCCGTCGGCCCGAGCAGTACGGGCGCCAGCCGGGCCAGCAGCTCCCCCGCTGCGGCCGCGCACAGCGTGAGAGCGGCCAGGAGACCGATCCCGAGGAGGGGCGCCGTGTACGTCTCGACGCCCGTGTTGAACCAGCCGAACCCCAGCCGGACTTCCCGCAGGCCACTGACGAAGGGCAGGACGAGCAGCACCACCGCCATGGGCGGCACCGCCAGGGTCATCCCGCTGACCAGTGCTCCGACCCCCAGGTGCAGGATCCACCAGGCGCAGGCCCGCCCCCGCGCGGCCCAGGTCCGCGCGGGCCCTTCGGCGAGCCGCTCCCCCGGCACCCCGCACATGGCCCGCACGGCGGTCACCGACAGCGGCCGGACCAGCCCGTACACGCCGGTGACGGCGACCAGCGGGAGGGCCGCCGCGTAGGCGGCGAGGCTCAGCGGGAGGGAGGACAGGGCGTTGGCTCCGCCGGCCGCCGAGCCGACCCCCACCGAGGCCAGGAGGAAGTACGGCATCAGCAGGGCACCGCCGAGGATCTGGTGGAGCCATCGCAGCCGGGCCCGCTCACCCAGCAGCCGGCCCGGGCCGTCGCGCATCAGCTCGCGCGTCGGGATATGAGGAACCGGGTGAGGACGGCGGTGGCGAGCGCTCCGGTGACCATCTGGCCAGCGTAGATCAACTGCCCCGCGGTGGACGGCCCTTCACCGCCGTCCACCTGTGGGCCCAGCGAGGCGATCAGCATCCAGGCTCCCCAGGCCAGGGTCGCGGCGGCGCCGACCCAGGTGAGCCCGAGCGGCCACCGTGCCCGCAGCGTCCCGCCCCGGGTCAGGAGCAACGTGCCCGCTCCCGCGGCAAGCGCACATATCGCGTGGGCCACGGAGCCCACGGCACTCTCCACCGCATACGCCTCGGCCCGCTCGGCGCTCAGCCCGGCCGTACCGCCGAAGGCCCAGTAGAGGAAGAGCACCCCCAGGGCCAGGGCGCACGGGACCGCGGCTGCCGCCACCACCCCCGTGGGCGACGGCAGCCGCTCTCCCAGCACGCCCTGCCACCGCCGGCCCCAGCGCTTGCGCGCATAGGGCACGAACAGTCCGGCCAGGGCGAGTCCTTGGACGGTGAATCCCGTGTACACGACGATGAAGACCCAGGAGTCCAGGAAGGACTCCCTCGCGGCCGCCTCGTCCGGGCCGGTCCCGAAGCCCAGGGCCCGCGCGAGCAGCTGACCGGGGAAGCCGAGGAGGATCGGGGTCAGCAGGCCCGTGGCGGTGAACACCGGAACGGTCAGCATCCAGGCGGGCGTTCTCAGCCCCCAGGGTCTGGTGAGCACCAGGACGAGCACGATCACGGCCGCGTCCATGGCGAGCGTGACGGCATTGGCCACGGTGAGGAACGGCCCGGCCTCCAGCAGCACGCTGCCGTCCGGTATCCCGATCCGGCTGCCGGACAGCCAGGCGGCCTTGAGCGCCAGATACGGCACCGTGGCCGCCAGGGCCGCCGCCGCGAGGACGCTCCTCCCGGCCCCCTGCGACGGGGTGGAGGACTGCGGCTCGTACGTCGTGTGAACGCCTCGTGTGGTCATGTCCCCACAGTCGCGTGCACGGCGGCCCGCCACCTCCCCCTCGAAGGGGAACCGCCTCCCCCGTGCGGGGGAGGAACCTCCCGGGCCCGCGGCGCCCCACGCACCGTCACATGCGGCGCGTCACCACCGACAGCCGGTCGCGCGCCTCGAACAGCGCCGCCTTGATGACCTGCTCGTGCCCGGGCGTCAGCCGGGCCACCGGCACCGAGCAGCTCACCGCGTCCCGGGCCGGCGTCCGGTACGGCACGGCCACCCCGAAGCAGCGCAGTCCGAGCGTGTTCTCCTCCCGGTCCACCGCGTACCCCTGCTCCCGTACCAGTTCCAGCTCCTCGATGAGCTGCTCCCGGTCGGTGATGGTGTGCTCGGTGACCGCCTCCAGCCGCCGCGGCAGCAGCGCCCGCACCTCCGCGTCCGAGTGCGTGGCGAGCAGGGCCTTGCCGAGCGCCGTCGAGTGCACGGGCAGCCGCCGTCCGACCCGGGTGAAGGGCCTCAGGTAGTGCTGGGACTGCCGGGTGGCGAGGTACACCACGCTGGTCCCGTCGATCCGGGCCAGGTGGATGGTCTCCGTCGTGTCGTCGGAGAGCCGGTCCAGGGTGGGCCGGGCCGCGGCGACCACCTCGTCGCCGTCGATGTACGAGCTGCCGACCAGCAGGGCCCGTACGCCGATGCCGTACCGCGTGCCCGTCGCGTCGGTCTCCACCCAGCCCAGGTTCACCAGGGTGCGCAGCAGCATGTAGAGGCTGGACTTGGGCAGGGAAAGGTCGTTCTGGATGTCGGCCAGACTGTGCAGCCCCGGCCGCGCCGCGAAGTGCTCCAGCAGCAGGACGGTGCGGACCGCCGATTTGACCGGCGCGGCCTGGGCAGGGATCCCCGGCTCGGTCGTCGTCATACGCCTGCTTCCCCTCTGGTCGCCACTCGTCGGCTCTTGTCACGCGGAGGACCCGGAAATAGAGTCCGCAGCAGATGTGATCATTCATCCACCGGAACCGCGTTCAGAATACTGAACGATCCAGGAGGCAGTGGGCCATGACAACGACACCAGTCTGGAGTGTGGACCCCCGCACCGGGAAGCAGCGCGAACAGGTTGCGGTGGAGGCCACACCCCGTGAGGTGGACGAGGCCGTACGGGCCGCCCACGCCGCCCGCGGACCGCTCGCGGACGCCGCCGTCCGCGCCGCGTTCCTGCGCACCGCCGCTGCGCTGCTCGACGAGGCCGCCGCCCACGTCATCGAGGCCGCCGACGCAGAGACCGCGCTGGGCCCGGGCCGGCTCACCGGCGAACTGGCCCGCACCACCGGCCAGCTGCGCGCCTTCGCCGACGCCGTCGACGAAGGGTCCTACCTCGACATCCGGATCGACCGCGCCGATCCCTCGCTCAGCCCGCCCCGCCCCGAGCTGCGCCGCTACAAGGTGCCGCTTGGCGTGGTCGCGGTCTACGCCGCCTCCAACTTCCCGCTCGCCTTCTCCGTCCCCGGCGGGGACACCGCGAGCGCGCTGGCCGCGGGCTGCCCGGTCGTGGTCAAGGCGCACCCCGACCACCCCGCCACCTCCGAGCTGTGCGGCTCGCTGCTGCGCCGGGCCGCCGCCGCCAACGGGCTCCCGCCCGAAGTGGTGAGCGTGGTCCACGGGTTCGACGCCGGCCTGGAGCTGATCCGCCACCCGCTGGTCGCCGCCGCCGGGTTCACCGGTTCCGTCCGGGGCGGCCGGGCGCTGTTCGACGCCGCCGCCGCCAGGCCGGTGCCCATCCCCTTCCACGGGGAACTGGGCTCCCTCAACCCCGTCGTGGTCACCCCGGCCGCGGCCGCCGAACGCGCCGAGGAGATCGGCTCCGGTCTCGCCGGCTCGATGACCCTCGGCGTCGGCCAGTTCTGCGTGAAGCCCGGCCTGGTCCTGGTGCCCGACGGCGCGGACGGCGACCGGCTCACCGGCGAGCTCACCAAGGCCCTCGGCGAGATCGAGCCCGGGGTGCTCCTCGACCGGCGGATGCGGGAGAACTTCATCTCCGGGGTGCGCGAGCGGGCCGCGCTGCCCGGTGTCGAGGCCCCCGTGACGCCGGGGTCCGGCGGTGAGCACACCGTGGGTGCGGGCTACCTGACCGTGCGGGCCGGGGACCTCCTCGCGGGCGACGGGCACGGCCTCCTCCTGGAGGAGTGCTTCGGCCCGGTCACCGTCGTCGTGCGGTACGGCGGGCAGGCCGAGGCGGGCGCGGTCCTCGGGCTGCTGGGCGGGAACCTGAGCGCCACCCTCCAGCTGTCGGCCGCCGAGGCCGAGGGCGCCCCGGGCCCGGCGGCCGAGCTGATCGGGCAGGTCACGCAGCTGGCGGGGCGGATCGTGGTCAACGGCTGGCCGACGGGGGTCGCGGTGGCCCCGGCCCAGCACCACGGCGGGCCGTACCCGGCCGCGACCTCGCACTCCACCTCGGTGGGCGGCACGGCGATCGAGCGCTGGCTGCGGCCGGTGGCCTACCAGTCGGTGCCGGACGCGCTGCTGCCGGCCGAGCTGCGCGAGGCCAATCCCCTGGGGCTCCCCCGCCGGGTCACGGGCGACTGACCCCCCGGCGGCCGGCGGCCGGCCCCCGGCGGCCGGCCCCCGGGAGCCCGGGCGCACGAGCCACCGCGGCACGAGCACACGAGCCAACGCGCCACGAACCCACGGACATGTGAGCGCGCGAACGCACGCAGAAACCCGTTGCCCGCCCCGCCCCCGGCGGGGCAGGCTGCGGGCCATGCCGAAACCGCACGGGTTCACCTACGACCGACGGAGCGACGGCCACGTCGTCATCACCCACCGGGGCCGCACCGCCGCCACCCTGCGAGGGGGGCGCGCCGCGGCGTTCCTGGCCGAAGTGGAGGCCGGGGATCCACAGCTCGTGATGGCCCGGTGGACCGGCTCCTACAAGTTCGGCAACGAGCGCACCGCGAAGAACCACCCCCGCAACCGGCGCGGAAATATCCCGCGAGGGTAAGGGAACGGCAAAGCCCCTCCGGTCGTTCTCCGGGCATGACCGCTATGACCCCTGGATCCAACCTGCCGCTCAACGCCGTCCGCGTGACGGTCGACGTGGCTGCGCCGGTGCGGCTCGACGTGTCCGCCCTGCTCCTGACGGCGGACGGCAAGGTGCGCTCGGACGCCGACTTCATCTTCTTCAACCAGCCCACCGGGCCCGGTGTCACCTACCGTTCCGGTGGCGGCGCGGCACCGGACTCGGTCACCGTGGACACCGCCTCGGTGCCCCCGGGCATCGAGCGGATCGTGGTCACGGCCAGCCCCGACGCCGCCGGACAGACCTTCCAGGGCATCGAGCCCACCGCCACCGTGCGCAACGCCGACGGCGGCTCGGTGATCGCCTCGTTCACCCCGCCGCAGCTGGCCGGCGAGACGGCGCTCGTCGTCGTCGAGATCTACCAGCGCGGCGGTGTGTGGAAGGTCCGCGCGGTCGGCCAGGGGTATGCGAACGGCCTCGCCGGCATCGCCACCGATTTCGGGGTCAGCGTGGACGAGGAACCGGCTCCCGCGGCAGCCGTCGCCCCGCCCGCGCCCCCGGCGCCCGCGGCACCCCCGGCTCCGCCCGCCCCTCCGGTCCACCAGCCCTCCCC
>NZ_JOBX01000026.1:0-86416 GCF_000720645.1 Streptomyces sp. NRRL S-378 | reverse complement strand
AACACCGACATCCACGCGGGCATCACCACCGCGGTGATCGTGAACACCGCGATCGTGGTGGTCGGGATCCTCACCACCGTCCTCTTCCTCCGCACCAAGCAGCCCGGCAACTAAGGCAACTCCGCCTTGTGACAGACCTGCCGAGGCGGCGAACGTTGGCCCCAGGCACGGAGGGAAGGAACCCCGATGGCAACACCCACCCACTCGGCCGCCGGACAGAGCCGTGCCCGGATCCGCTGGGACCACGCGAGCATCCCCTCCCCGTCCGGCCCCCTCCCCGCGAGGGTGTACCGGCCGGCGGCATCCGCACCGCAGGGCTGGCTGGTCTGGGCGCACGGCGGCAGCTGGCGCGCCGGATCCGCCCAGGACTGGCACGGCCCCACCGCCGACCTCGCCCGGATCTCCGGCTTTGCCGTCGCCAGCGTCGACTACCGGCTGGTCCCCGAAGTACGCCACCCGGCCATGGTCGAGGACGTACTGGCGGCGCTCGCCTGGGCCCGGGACCAGGCCGGGCCATCCGCTCCCGTCGCGGTCGGCGGAGACAGCGCGGGAGCCACCCTCGCCGCCTGCGCCGCCCTCGCCTGCCGCGACCGGGACCTCCCGCTCGCCGCCCAGCTCCTCGCCTACCCGCCCCTGGACCCCGGCTGCACGGCCGACTCGTACCACCGCTTCCCCCACCTGTTCCCCACGGCCTCCTACCTGATGGCGGCCTGGCAGGACTACCGGGAACCGGGCCGGCCGGCCGCCGCCGACGGCACCCCGCTCTACAGCACCCCCTTCGAGGCGCCCGACCTGCGCGGCGTGGCGCGGGCCGTCCTGGCCACCGGAGACCTCGACCCCGTCAGTGACGACGTGCACCGCTACGCACGCCTGCTGCACGCGGCCGGAGTGGAGGTCACCCTGCGGGAGTTCGGGCAGACCGGCCACGGGGTGTTCCTCCAGCCGGGTCACGCCCCGGGCGGCGGACCCGACACGGCGTCCCTGCGCGGCTGGCTGGGCGTGGCCCTGCGCCTGCTCACCTCACCGGCGGACCCCGGCGCCTGAGGCGGACCCCGCCCGTCCCGTCCACGCCTCCCGACCCTTCGTCAACGCACTTCACATGGAGCCGACATGAGCCACGACACCCCCAACCTCGACGCGCTGCTCCGGCACTTCGCCGACCTCCGCGACGGCCACCACGGCGGCGCCGTCACCCGCCCCGACAAGGAGGAGCACTTCCGCACCGCCGCGCGGCTGCTCGACCCGTACGCCCGCCAGGCACTCACCGAACTCAACGACGAACTCCTCCTGGGCCAGGGCGTCGTCGACGCCAGCGGTGTACAGCGCGCCGACGACGGCAGCCTCTTCCACGCCTGGACCCTGTGGTGGGACGAGCAGTCGACCGCGGACATCCCGCCGGTGACGCTCTACGCCCACTACGGAGCGGGCTTCCACCACCCCCACCTGCGCGGCGCCACCGTCTCCGAATGGCCGCTGAACGTCTTCGACGAGGCGCAGGCCGCCGCCGAACTGCCCACGATGCGCGCCATCGCCGCCGCGGACCTGCACAACCTGGTCTTCGAGCGGGACTTCAGGATCGTCCCGGCGACCGTGGCGGGCGCCACCGGCCTCCCCGTACACCAGCACTGAAAGGCCGTCCGTCATGACGAAGCCGCGACTGTCCGTACTGGACCAGACCCCCGTCGGCGAGGACCACACCCCGGACCAGGCGCTGCGCGCCTCCGTGGACCTCGCCCGGGCCGCCGAGGACCTCGGGTACACCCGCTACTGGGCCGCCGAGCACCACGGCTCCCCGGGCTTCGCGAGCAGCGCTCCGGAGATCCTCGCGGGAGCCCTGCTCGCCCACACCTCGCGCATGCGGATCGGCACCGGCGGGGTACTGCTGCCCCGCTACGACCCGGCGAAGGTCGCCGAGGTCTTCGGAGTGCTCGCCTCCCTCCACCCGGGCCGCGTCGACCTCGGCATCGGCCGGGCCGGCGGCCCCGCACGGGACTTCCCGCAGCGGCTGGCGGAACTGCGGGCGCTGCTCGGTGCGGGCGGCGTCGTACCGCACCCGCCGGTCCCGCCGCAGATGTGGCTCCTGGGCGCGGGACGCGAATCGGCGCGGCTGGCCGGGCTGCTGGGCACCGAGTTCGCGTTCGGGCACTTCTTCTCCCCGGCCGGCGGCACGGAGGCGTTCGACGACTACCGCTCCCAGTTCCGCAGGGCCACCGGCCGGCCCGCGGGCGGCGCCCTCGCCGTACGGGTGGTCACCGCCGACAGCGCCGGCCGCGCCGAGGAACTCGCCCAGAGCCTGCTGCTGTGGCGCGCCCGCAAGGACCTCGGCCAGGACGCCCCGCTGCCGTCCCACGAGACCACGCGCCGCCACCGCTGGACGGGCGCGGAGCTGGAGCGGGCCAAGGTGCACCGCACGGCCCTCGTCTCCGGGGCGCCCGAGCAGGTGCACGCCGTACTGACGGGGCTCGCCGCCGCCCACGGGGTCGACGAGCTGATCGTCAACACCCTGACGGCCGACCCCGCCGACCGCCAGCGCTCCTACGAGCTGCTGGCCGAGGCCTTCGCCCTCCCGGCGGCCCGGCGGGAGGCGGCCGTGCCGGCCGTCGGCTGAGGCCCTGTCCCCCGGGTCCTGCCGCGCCCGCGACGCCCGCACCGGGCGCCGCGGGCGCGGGCCGGATGATCTACGGTGAGCGGCGGGGGTGCCGTCGGCCGGCGGCGTCCGAGGACGAGGGGGCACCGATGGACCGGCACGTCGCATTCGAGCGGCTGCACAACTTCCGCGACCTGGGCGGCTACGGGGGCCACGACGGCGGGACCGTCCGGTGGCGGACCCTGTACCGCGCCGACTCCCTGGGCAAGTTGAGCGGCGCCGACTGGGAGAGGTTCCTGGAGCTGGGCATCGGCACCGTGATCGACCTGCGCTACCCGTGGGAGATCGAGGCCAAGGGCCGCGTGCCGGAGGCGGAGCGGTTCCACTACGTCAACCTGAGCATCGAGCACCGGCCCTACGACCAGGCCGAGATCGACCCCGGCATCGACCCCTGGCGCTACCTCGCCGACCGGTTCGCGGAAGTCACCGAGGACGGCGCCGACGAGATCCGGCAGGTCCTGCAGACCATCGCCGACGCGCCCGGGCCGGTGGTCTTCCACTGCACCTCGGGCAAGGACCGGACCGGGCTGGTCGCCGCGTTCGTCCTCACCCTGCTCGGCGTCCCCCAGGAGCAGGTCCTCGCCGACTTCGCGCTCACCGAGCTGGCCACCGAACGCCTGGCCGCCGACTGGCGGGCCGCCAACCCCGGCCGGGTCATGAAGTGGCCGAGCTACGGCCGCGCCCCCGCCGTGATCATGGAGCTGGTGCTGGCGGACCTGGAGGCCCGCCACGGTTCGGTGCACGGCTACCTCGAGCACCGGGTGGGACTGCCGGAGCGGACCGCGGAGCGGCTGCGCGCCCGGCTGCTGACGGCCGCCGAGGACTGACCCGCCCCGGCACGCGGCCGGCCGCGCGGACACCGGGGACGCGTGAACCGGCGTGCGCGCGGGCGCTGCCCGGCGACGCGAAGTCCCTCTGGTGGCGCCGCCGGAGGATCCCTACCATCGGACCAGGGGCGGGGGAGGGGGTGCGTTCATGGCAGCGCAGGTCGGGCGGCTGGAGCGCTTCGTGGCCTGGGTGCTGCGCAACGCCGACGTCGTCGTCGCCCTCTGTGTCGCGATGGGCGTCGGCTTCCTGGACATCTTCGGTGACGTCGTCAGCGACGACGTCTCCTCCGGTGCCACCCTCGTCGTCCTCGGCCTCCTCGCGACCGGCTCGATCGTCGAGCGCGTACGCCGGCCCGCCGCCATCCACGAGGCACTGAGCGGGACCCGCCAGGCCCTGGAGGACCTCGCCATGGTGCGCTCGCTCTCCGGCAACGAGGTCGGCGAGGCACTGCGCAAGGCCAGGCAGCACACCAACCTCTGGTACTTCAAAGGCGGTACGGGCACCTACCTCAGGGCGGTCACGCTGCCGCTGTGCGTGGCCGCCGCCAAGGAGCAGCGCTCCCAGCTCAACGTGAAGATCGACATCGTCAACCCGGCCGACGAGCGCGCCTGCGCCGCCTACGCCCGGTTCCGGCAGATGTTCGGCGGGCAGCGCGGGGGCGACGACGTGTGGACCACCGACCGGGTCCGCCGGGAGTCGTACGCGACCGTCCTCGCCGCCTGCTGGTACCAGCGGCAGCTGACCACCCTCGAGATCAGCGTGCACCTTTCGTCCGCCGTGCCCACCCTGCGCTTCGACCTTTCCGAAACCTGCCTCGTCATCACCCAGGACGACCGTTCCCGGGTGAACCTGCTGGTGGAGCGGGGACAACCGCTCTACGACTACTACGTCACCGAGTTGCACCAGAGCCGCGAGCAGGCCACCGTGCTCGATCTGCGCGTCGCGTCGCCCCTCGGCCAGGAACCCACCGTCGACGAAGTGCGGACGCTCTTCGACGACCTGGGGCTCCCGCTGCCGCGCGTCTTCACCGACAGCGACATCGGCCGGATCATCGAGAAGGCCCTGCACGCGGAGGACCCCTACAGGAGGTGAGGCGCTCCGGCGCGTGCCATGGACCACGAGCTCGAAAGGACCCTTGTCTCCCTGGAGGAGATCGCCTCCGGGGACCGTGAGCTGCGGGCCGTCCGCCATCCCCTCGGGTTCCTGTGCCTGCCTCTGCTGAGAGAGGGCCTGCGCGGCATCTGCGTACACCTCTTCGACGCCGGCAACCGCGCCGAGCCCGACGCCTCCCCGATGCACGCCCACAGCTGGGAACTGCGCAGCCGCGTGCTGTACGGCCGGGTGGCGAACCTGCCCGTGCGCACGCGGGCGGTGCCCGAGGGCGAGGAGGGCGCCACCCACCGGGTGTTCGAGGTGCACAGCCGCAGCGACGGCGTGGACGAGATCCGCCCCACGCCCCTGCTGGTGCGCAGCGAGGCAGGGCCGGCCCGCCTCAGTTCCGGCGGCGAGACCTACACCCTGCCCGCGGGGGAGTTCCACGCCACCGCCCTGGAGGGCCCGGAACCGGCGGCCACCCTCGTGCACGGCCTGTCGGTCCCCGGCCGGCGCGACCTGTCGCTCGGCCCGCTCGACGGCCGGCCGCGCCGCACGACCCGCCGGCTGTGCGACCGGGCGCAGACCGTGCACAGCGTCCACACCGTCCTCAGGAGGATCGATGCCCAACAACGGGCCTGATTTCGCCCGCGAGCGGCAGGTCGCCGTCGCCGCGGCGGAGGAGGCGGGCGGTCTGCTGCGCAGGCGCTTCGCGGCGGTGCACTGCCTGCGGACGAAGGACGAGTACGGCGACGTACAGGTCGACCTCGACCTCGCCGCCGAGCAGCTCGTCCTCGGCCGGATCCAGCGGCACTTCCCGGACGACCGGATCCTGTCCGAGGAGGCCGGACTCCTGGACGCCGCAGGCGAACGCACCTGGCTGGTCGACCCGCTGGACGGCAGCAACAACGTGGTGATCGGACTGCCCGCCTATGCGGTCGGCATCGGGCTGTGCCTGGGCGGTGCCCCGGTGCTGGGCGTGGTGCACGAGCCGGTCACCGGAGAGACCTGGCACGCGGTCAGGGGCCACGGAGCCCACGGCTCCGCCGGGGCGCTGGCCGGGCCCGCCCCCGGGCTGCCGACCCCCGGACCCGTCGTCGCCTGGACCCAGGGGTACGCCGTACGGCGCGGTGACGTGACCGCGGTCGCGCTGCGCGGCGTACTGGAGCTGCACTGCCGGCGGGTCCTGCAGCTGTGGGCCCCGTTGCTCGGCTGGAGCCTGCTGGCGCGCGGCACCATCGACGCCTTCGTCGGCTACCGCGCCGAGGGCGTGGACCTGCCGACCGGGGCGCTGCTCGCGGCCGAGGCCGGTGTGGAGCTGCGCACCCTGGCCGGGGCGCCGTTCACCCCCGGTTTCGCAGGGGACGACTCCGGGCGCAGCTTCGTCGCGGCGCGGGGTGAAACCCTGGCGTACCTCCTGCGGGAGGTGGGCGCCGTGGCCTGAGGGTGTCCTGCCGGCTCAGGTGGTGGCGGCCAGCGCCAGCGTCGCCGACAGGGTGCCGGCCACCGAGAGGACGAGCCCCGTACCGAGGAAACGGCCCAGGTCGATGCGGGTGCCGTGCCAGCGGCACCGCTCGAACCACAGCAAGGTGGCCAGTGAGGCCCACGGCGTGATGACCGGGCCGACGTTGACGCCGATGAGCTGCGCCAGCAGCTGCTGGTGGTTGGCCTCCGGGATGGCCGCCTCGCCCGCCAAGTACGCCGGCAGGTTGTTGAGCACGTTGGAGAAGCCCGCACCCACCGCCGCCGACCTCAGCATCCCGACGAGGCCGTTGTCCGCCCCCATCGCCGCGGCCAGGACGTCGTGCAGCCCGTGCGCGTTGACGGTCTCCACGACCAGGAACATGCCCGGCACCAGCACGAGCAGCCGCCACGGGACCAGGGACAGGCGCAGCGCCCCGCGGTCGCGGACCGCGAAGGCCACCACCACGACCAGGGCCGCCGCCATCGACGCCGACCACAGCGGCACGTCGGCGAGGAGCAGCGCCACCAGGAACCCGCCGCACGCCACCGCGCACACCCGGAACAGGACCCGGTCCTTCGGGTTCGGAGGCGCCGGGGGCGCGTAGCTGACCGCGCCGCGCCGCCCGGGGCGCCAGTAGAAGCCCCACAGGCAGGCCATCGTCACGGCGATGGCGGCCAGCTGCGGCGCCCACATGGTGGCGGCCATCTCCGACGGGGCCAGCGCGACCCGGTCCGCGGCGAGCAGGTTCGTCAGGTTCGACACGGGAAGCAGCAGGCTCGCCGTGTTGGCCAGCCACACCGTGGTCATCGCCAGAGGTACGGCCGCGATGCCCACCCGCGTCGCCAGCGCCAGCATCACGGGGGTCAGCAGGACCGCCGTCGTGTCCAGGTTCAGGGTGATCGTCGTGACGGACGCGAACGCGACGCAGAGGCAGAAGAGCCGGGCGTAGTTGCCGCGGCCCACCCGCGCGATCCAGGTGGCGACCACGTCGAAGACCTCGGCCTTGCCGGTCAGCTCGGCGAGGACGATGACGGTGGCCAGGAAGACCACCAGGGGCCCGATGCGTTCCAGGACGTCGCCGGCGGGTCCGCGCGGCAGCAGGCCGGTGGCGACGCAGAGCGCACCGAGTGCGAGCAGCCCGCCGGCCAGCCAGTCCAGGGGATGCAGACGCCTGAGGAGAGACACGGCGAACAGAGTCGCACACGCACGCGCCCCGGCGGCAGACGGTCCCGGCCGAACCGGACACCCCCGCCGGGCCGGTGTGAGCGGACCCTCGCGCTCCGCACCGCCGCCCGTCGGGACGGGGGCGTGGCCACAGCCCCCGCCCTACCATGGTCCCCATGATGACGGACGGGCAATTCGGGGCGTCAGTACGGGAGTTCGACTTCTTCATCAGCTATTCGCCGGCGGACGAACCCTGGGCGGCGTGGATCGCCTGGACCCTGGAAGAAGCCGGCTACCGCACGGTCGTCCAGGCCTGGGACTTCGTACCGGGAACCAACTTCATAGACTTCATGGACCGCGGGGTCAGCGAGTCCGTCGCGGTGATCGCCGTCCTGTCGCGCCACTACGAACGCTCCACCTACGGGCGCATGGAATGGCAGGCCGCGCTCCGGGCCTCCCCCGAGTCACCCGAACGACGTCTGCTGACCGTCCGCGTGGACGAGATGCCCATCGAGGGGCTCCTCGCCACGATCACCTACGTCGACCTGGTGGGCGTCGCCGACACCGACACCGCGCGCTCCCTGCTGCTCACCCGGGTCGAGCAAGCCGTCGACGGGCACGCCCGCCCCGGCCGGCGGCCCGGCTACCCCGGCGGCGGACCGGGCGGTGCGCAGGGCGGCGGACCGGGCGGCCCCCGCCTCCCCGCGCAGGCCCACCCCGGCGGCCTCCGGCCCGGCGCGCTCGCCGGCCCCGGCTGGGCGGGCCGCCGCCGACCGGCCCGCGCGCCCCTCTACCCGCAGGCCTCCCCGGCAGGTCTCCCCGGCCGCGCCCGGGAGGCCGTGACCGTCCTGCACCTGGCCGGGCCCGACTTCGGACGGGGCCGCGAGCCCGACTCGCTCAGCCGCCAGATCCGCGGCGACCTCATCATGCTCAGGGACGCGGGAGCGCCGTCCCCGGACCTGATGGTGGTCACCGGCGACCTCACCGCCTCCGGCAGCCCCCGCGAGTGCGACCAGGCCCTCAGCTTCCTCACCACCCTGCGCTCCCAGCTCGACCTGTCGCCGCAGCGGGTGATGGTCGTACCCGGCGCGCAGGACGTGAACCAGGCCGCCTCCCAGGCCTACTTCCACACCTGCGAGGCCGACGAGGTGGCACCGCAGCCTCCGTACTGGCCCAAGTGGCGCCACTACACGCGCCTGTTCCGCGGCCTCTACCAGGGACTGGACGCCGTCTTCGACAGCGATCAGCCCTGGACCCTCTTCCCGGTGCCCGAACTGAGCACCGTCGTCGCCGGATTCAACTCCTCCATCGCCTACAGCCACCGCCAGGAGGAGCAGTACGGCTTCATCGGCCGCGACCAGGCCGCCTGGTTCGCCGAGGCCATGCGCCGCTACGAGGACGAGGGCTGGCTGCGCATCGGCGCCCTGCGCCACCCGCTGACCGACGGCCGCCGCCCCGGCGATGCGGTCGGCGGCCCCGGCGGACTGCGCGACGCCGACACCTTCGCCCGACTGGCCGCCCCCCGGCTCCACCTGCTCCTCCACGGCCCGACCGGCGGCCCCCGCACCCTCTCCGCCACCCCCGGCCACAGCCGGCTCACCGGCCCCGCCGGCGGGCTGCCGCTCTTCGGTTCCGCAGCCCCCGCCCGCTTCCAGCTGCTCCAGGTCACCGCGGACGCCGTCACCCGCTGGGACGACCGGATCACGTCCGAGGCCGAGCGGTTCCCCGGCGAATGGCGGCACACCCGCCGCGTGTTCCCCGTTCCCGAACTGCCCCCCGTGATCAACGTCGAGCACGCCCGGGGCCGGGCCCCCCTCGACGACCCCGCCGCCGCGCTCGCCGAGCGGGTCAAGGAAATCTGCCGGGTGCGCAGGGCGGGCGTACGGCTGCGCGACGTCCCGCGCCGCGAGCCGGGCGACATGGTCCAGGTCATGGCCACCTGGCAGGAGCAGGGGGACGACGTCGTCCAGCAGCAGCGCATCGCCGTCCACCCCGGGACGCCCACCGAGGAGGAACTCGACCGGTTCGTCGGCCAGGTGCACGCCACCGACTCCGGCTCCGAGGCCGTCCTCGTCTACGGGGGCGACGCACCGGCCGGCGTGCTGCGGCACCGGGCTGCCGCCCACGGCGTACGGGTCCGCGTGCGCAGCTTCATCGAATTCCAGGGCCTGCTCGACCTGCGCGGCTACGTCGCCGCACAGACGGCCCGGCTCAGCAGCAGCGAGCAGTACGCCCCCGGCCTGTACCTGCCCCAGCGTTACCGCGACGCCGACCGCCCCGACGGACGGGAGCACGACGGCCTCGTCGAGGAACTGCTGGAGCTCCTCGAGTCCGACCACGGCCGCTTCGTCCTGCTGCTCGGCGACTTCGGACACGGCAAGACCTTCGCGCTGCGCGAGCTGGCCCGCCGCATCCCCGAACAGCTCCCGCACCTCACGCCGCTGCTGATCCCGCTCAACACCCTCGACCGGGCGCACAGCCTCGAAGGCCTCGTCGCCGCCCACCTCGCCGGCCACGGCGTCGACACCATCGACCTGCGGGCCCTGCGCTACATGCTCGCCCAGGGCCGCGTCGTCCTGCTCTTCGACGGCTTCGACGAACTGGTCCACCGGGTCAGCTACGACCGGGCCGCCGACCACCTCCAGGTCCTCCTCGACGCCGCCGTCGACAACGCCAAGATCGTCGTCAGCAGCCGCACCCAGCACTTCAAGTCGCACGCCCAGGTCCTCACCGCGCTCGGCGAGCGCGTCGGAATGCTCCCGCAACGCCGCGTCCTGTCCGTGGAGGGCTTCACCCCGGCGCAGATCCGCTCCTACCTCGTGCGCGGCTACGGCGACGAAGCCGCCGCCGACCGGCGCTACCAGCTCCTGCGCAACATCCCCGACCTGCTGATGCTCTGCCGCAACCCGCGGCTGCTGTCCTTCGTCGCGGACCTGAGCCAGGACCAGCTCCGCGCGGTCGCCGGAGCGGGCCGCGCGCTCAGCCCCGCACGGCTGTACGAGGACGTGTTCACCTCCTGGCTCAGCCACGAGGAGGCACGTGGCCAGGGCGGGCCCGGCGCACCGCCCGGACTCACCGTCCACGAACTCTGGGCGGCCGTGACCGCGCTGGCCTGGCGGCTGTGGGAGAGCGGGCGCAGCGCCCTGCGCCTGGACGAGCTGACCGAGACCGTCGCCGCCACGTTGAGCGAACTCACCGAGTCCCCGCTCACCCCGTCCGAACGGGCCCAGGCGGTCGGCGCCGGAAGCCTGCTCGTCCGCAGCTCCGACGGCGTCTTCCAGTTCATCCACGGCTCCGTCGTCGAATGGCTCGTGGCGCGCGAGGCCGCCCGCCGGCTGAGCCGCGGCAGCCAGGCCCTGCTCGTCGCCCGCCCGCTCAGCCAGCTCGCCGTCGAGTTCTTCTGCGACCTCGCCGACCACGAGCTGTGCGCCCGGTGGGTGCGCGACGTCCTCGACGCACCCGGCCGCGGGGTCAGCGACGCCGCGCGCGCCAACGCCGTCCGGATCAGCGACCGCCTGCGCGTGCCGGCCAACGCCGACCTGCGCGGTGCCAGGCTGGCCGGTGAGGACCTCTCGCACCGCGACTTCTGCGGGGTCGACCTGTCCGACGCCGACCTGACGGACACCCGGCTCATCGGCGCCAACCTCTCCGGGGCCGTGCTGCGCGGCACCCGGCTGACCGGCGCCCGCCTGGACCGGGCCGACCTCGGCGGAGCCGACCTGACCGGCGCGAACCTCAGCCGGGCCCGCCTGACCCGGGCCGACCTGCGGGGCGCCGTGCTGACCGGCAGCCGCTGGCACCGGGCCGCGCTCATCGACGTCACCATGGACGACGAGGTGCGGGCGGCCCCCGAACTCGCGACCGCCGCGATCGCCCCCGGCATGCCGGTGGACGCCGCATTCCGGCCGTCGGCGGTCGGCGTCCCCTACGGCTTCGGCATGCGCACCGGCCGGCTGCCCGAGCCCATCGCCTACAGCGCCGACGGCGAACTCCTCGCGGTCGGCAGCGAGGACGGCTCCGTCCTCGTCTGCGGCGCCGACGACGGCCGGGCGGTGCGCACCCTCCAGGGACACGAAGGACGCGTCTACGCGGTGAAGTTCCGGCCGGACGTCATCGCCACCGGCGGCTCCGACGGCACCGTACGCCTCTGGGACCCGGTCACCGGAGCGTGCCGCCACAGCCTGCAGATCCACCCCGACGGGGTGTGGCCGGTCTCCTTCGACGAGGCCGGCACGATCCTCGCCACCGGCGACAGCGAAGGCCTGGTCACGGTCTGGGACGTGGCCACCGGCCGGCCCGTCCACCGGCTGCCCGGCCACACCGCGCCCGTCTACACCGCCGTCCACAGCCACGACGGCCATCTGCTCACCGGCGACGCGGCCGCGAAGGCACGGCTCTGGGACCTGAGCACCGGAACGTGCGTCCGGGAGATCGACGGGCACCAAGGGGCCGTCTACCGGGCCCGGTTCAGCCCCGACGGCACCCTCTTCGCCACCGCGGACCGGGGCGCGGGCGGACGGGGCGGCACGGTACGGATCTGGCGGACCTCGGACGCCCGGCTGCTGCACGAGTTCACCGGCCACACCGGCCGGGTGTACGTCCTCGACTTCCACCCCGACGGCAACCTGCTCGCCAGCGGCTGCACCGACGGCCAGGTCCGGCTCTGGGACCCGGTCGTCGGCACCCCCGCCGGCGTGCTCGAACGGGGTACGGGCGCCGTCTACCAGGTGCTGTTCGGCGACGACGGAAGGCTCCTCGCCGCCTGCGACAGCAACGGCGCCGTCCGGCTGTGGACGGTCACCGGCCGCCCCCACGGCTACACGGTCGCCCTCCACGCCCAGCAGCCCGCCGACCACCGCGGCACCGCCTGGGCCTGCGCCTTCCGCCCCGGCGACACCCAGCTGCTCACCGTCGGGAACGACGGCGGCGCGCAGATCTGGGACTCCGCCACCGGCCAGGGCAAACGGATCCTGCGCGGGCACGGCCGCAGGATCAGCACCGTCGCCTTCAGCGCGGACGGCTCCCACCTGGCGACCGCCGGCAACGACGGCGTCGTACGGCTCTGGGACACCCGCACCGGACGGCGTACCGAGGAGCTGTCCGGCCGGGGCGACCGGCTGGTCTCGGCGGCGTTCAGCCCCGTCGAACCCCTCCTGGTCACGGCCAGCAACGACGGCGACATGTACCTGTGGGACCCGGCGGGCGGCCACTACCTGCGCGAGCTGGACGCCGAGACCGAGCACGTGTGGGCGGAGGCCTTCAACGCCGACGGGACCCTGCTCGCTACCGCCAACGACGACGACTCGGTCCGCGTCTGGTTCCGTCCGACCGGTTCGCCCGTGTCGAACCTGGCCGGGCACCGGGGCCGGGTCCGCTCCATCGTCTTCCGCTCCGACGGCGACGTCCTGGCCACCGGCTGCGACGACAGCGTCGTACGGGTGTGGGAGGCCAGGAGCGGCCGCCTGGTGGAGGAACTCGGCGGCGCCGCCGGCCACGCGGACCGGGTGTACGGCGTCGCGTACGGCCAGGGCAGCGCGTGGCTGGCGAGCGCGAGCTGGGACGGCAGCGCCGTCGTCTGGCGCGACGGGGAGGCACGGCTGCGCCTGCGCGGTCGCGGCGGACGGCTGTGGGCCGTCGCCGCCCATCCGGACCGGCCGCTGCTCGCCGCCGCGGGTGACGACCGGGCGGTCGCCCTGTGGCACGCCGAGACCGGCGAGCGGGTCACCGACCTCGTCGGCCACACCGGCCGGGTGCTCTCCCTCGCCTTCTCCCCGGACGGGCGCCTCCTGGCCAGCGGCGCCGAGGACGGCACCGTACGGCTCTGGAACATCCCGGCGGACGGCGAGCCGCCTTCGCTGCGCGCCACGCTGATGGGCATGGCGGGCGGCTGGGCGGCGCTGACCCCGGCCGGCGGCTACAAGTACGAGGGCGACGTGGCCGGCGAGTTCTGGCACGTGGTGGGCATGTCCCGGTTCGCACCGGGGGAGCTCGACGAGTACCTGCCGGGCATCCACCGGCTGCCGCTCGGAGAGGAACTCTGACGCGCCGCACCCGGCCGACCCCTCGGGCCTCAGCCGAGGTCCGAGGCGGTCGGCACGACCACCCCGTACAGGTCGGCGATGGTCGCGAGGGCGGCGTGGTGGATCTGTCGACCCCGGCCGCCTACATCGAATCGGCCCGCGTCGAGGTGGCGCGCCACCAGCTCGAATCCACCGACGCCACCCTCGACCGGATCGCCTCCGCCTGCGGTTTCCACACCACCGACACCCTGATCCGGGCCTTCCGCCGCACGCTCGACACGACACCCACGGAATACCGCAACCGCTTCCGTTCCACCGTCCGGGTGACGACTCCCCGCTAGTCGGCCCCCCGCGCATCCGTCCCGCCCGCGACCGCGGAAGAGATGAGGGAACCCACCTCGGCCGACGGCGGAACGGAGCACCTCCATGACCGACACCCCAGGGCACCCGGCCCGGCCCCCCGGCCCGCTGTGCCTGGTCACCGGCGCCACCGGCTACATCGGCGGCCGGCTCGTCCCCGAGCTGCTGAAGGCCGGACACCGCGTCCGGTGCCTCGCCCGCACCCCGGCGAAACTGCGCGACCACCCCTGGGCGGGGCAGGTGGAGACCGTCCGCGGCGACGTCACCGACGCCGCGTCGCTCGCCCCGGCCATGCGGGGCGTCGACGTCGCCTACTACCTGGTGCACGCCCTGGGCACGGGCCGCGACTTCGAGGAGACCGACCGCCGGGCCGCCCGCACCTTCGCGGAGCAGGCCCGCGCCGCCGGCGTGCGCCGCATCGTCTACCTGGGCGGACTCACCCCCACCGGGGTCCCCGACCGCGACCTCTCGCCCCACCTGCGCTCCCGCGCCGAGGTCGGACGCATCCTCCTCGACTCCGGGGTCCCCACCACCGTGCTCCGCGCCGCCGTCATCATCGGCTCCGGCTCCGCGTCCTTCGAAATGCTCCGCTACCTCACCGAGCGGCTGCCCGTGATGGTCACCCCGAGCTGGGTGCGCACCCGCATCCAGCCCATCGCCGTCCGCGACGTGCTGCGCTACCTGGTCGGCAGTGCCGGGATGCCCGACCACGTCAGCCGCGCCTTCGACATCGGCGGCCCCGAAGTCCTCACCTACCTCGACATGATGCGCCGCTACGCCGTCGTCGACGGACTGCCCAAACGCCTGATCTTCCCCGTCCCGGTCCTCACCCCGCGCCTGTCCAGCCACTGGGTCGGCCTGGTCACCCCCGTGCCCCGGTCCATCGCCCGGCCGCTCGCGGAATCCCTCAAGTACGAGGTCGTCTGCGACGAGCACGACATCGCCGACTGGGTTCCCGATCCGCCCGGCACGCCCGTCTCCTTCGACCGGGCGCTCGCGCTCGCCCTCCAGAAGGTCCGCGACGCCCAGGTCGTCACCCGCTGGTCCTCCGCCTCCGTGCCCGGCGCGCCCAGTGACCCGCTGCCCACCGACCCCGACTGGGCCGGCGGCAGCCTCTACGCCGACGTCCGCGAGCGCACCGTCGATGCCCCGCCCCAGGCGCTGTGGCGGGTGGTGGAGGGCATCGGCGGGGAGAACGGCTGGTACTCCTTCCCGCTCGCCTGGGCCGTCCGCGGCTGGCTCGACCGCCTCGTCGGCGGGGTCGGACTGCGCCGCGGCCGCCGCGACGCCACGCTCCTGCGGATCGGTGACTCCCTCGACTTCTGGCGGGTCGAGGAGATCGAACGGGGGCGGCTGCTCAGGCTCCGTGCCGAGATGCGGCTCCCCGGCCTCGCCTGGCTGGAGATGTACGCCGAGCACGACGACGAGGGGCGCACGCGGTACCGGCAGCGGGCGCTCTTCCACCCGCGCGGCCTGGCCGGCCACGCCTACTGGTGGAGCGTCTCGCCCTTCCACGCCCTGGTCTTCGGCGGCATGGCGCGCAACATCGCCCGCACGGCGGAGGCGGCGGCCGCCGACGGCACCACCCAGGGAGCACGGTCATGAACGCCTCGGTCGTCCTGTTCACCTCGGACCTGCGGGTCCACGACCATCCGCCGCTGTGCGCCGCACTGGGCCCCGGCCGTCAGACCGTGCCGCTCTTCGTGCGCGATCCGGCGGTGGACCACGCCGGTTTCGCGGCGCCCAACCGCCTCGCCTTCCTCGCCGACTGCCTCGCCGACCTCGACCGGGGCCTGCGCGATCGGGGCGGCCGGCTCGTCGTCCGCTCCGGCGACCCCGTCGCCGAGGTGTGCGCCGTGGTACGGGAGGCCGACGCCGACGAGGTGCACATGGCCGCCGGGTGCAGTGCCTTCGCCCTGCGGCGCGAGCAGCGGCTGCGCCGGGCCCTGGAGGCCGACGGCCGGCGCCTGTACGTCCACGACGGGGTCGTCACCGCACTGCCGGCCGGTGCCGTGACACCGAGCGGATCCGATCACTTCGCCGTGTTCACCCCGTACTTCAGACGCTGGTCGGGCGAGCGCCTGCGCCCGCCCCTCGGGGCCCCGCGCGTCGTCAGGGTGCCCCCCGGCATCCGTTCCGAGGGCCTGCCCGCGCGGCCGCCCGCCGGAGAGGTCTCGGCGGGCCTGGGCACCGGCGGCGAGGACGAGGGCCGCAAGCGGCTCGCGTACTGGCTCGACGGGTACGCCGACGCCTACGAGGAAGGGCACGACGACCTCGCCGCGGACACCACCTCCCGCCTCTCCCCGTACTTCCACTTCGGCGCGCTGTCGGCGGCCGAGGCCGTGCACCGGGCCCGCGCCCGGGGCGGAGCGGGCGCCGAGGCCTTCGTACGGCAGCTCTGCTGGCGCGACTTCCACCACCAGCTGCTCGCCGCCCGCCCCGAGGCCGCCGACGCCGACTACCGCACCCGGGGCGACCGCTGGCGGCGCGGCCCGCAGGCCGAGGCCGACCTGCGGGCGTGGCAGGAGGGCCGCACCGGCTATCCCGTCGTGGACGCGGCGATGCGCCAGCTCGCCCACGAGGGCTGGATGCCCGGCCGCGGCCGGCTGCTGACCGCCTCGTTCCTGACCAAGACCCTCTACATCGACTGGCGCGCCGGAGCCCGCCACTTCCTCGACCTGCTGGTCGACGGGGACGTCGCCAACAACCAGCTCAACTGGCAGTGGATGGCCGGCACCGGCACCGACAGCCGCCCCAACCGGGTCCTCAACCCGGTGATCCAGGGCAAGCGCTACGACCCCGAGGGCGCGTACGTGCGCCGGTGGGTGCCCGAACTCGCCGGGCTGCGGGGCTCCGGGGTCCACGAGCCGTGGAAGCTGGCCGGCCCCGAGCGGGACCGGTGCGAGGGCTATCCCGATCCGCTGGTCACCCTCCCCGACGGACTGGCCCGCTTCCGCAGGGCCCGCGGTCAGGACTGATCCCGTACCCCGGGCCGCCCCGTCCCGGTCCCCGCCGCCGCGTGGCAGAGCCCGCGCAACAGGGTCAGCGCCTCCCGCAGCCCGCCGGGTCGCACCGTGCCAGGGGCGAGGGGCTGTCCGGCCCAGCCCGGGCCCGCCGGCACCACCGCCGGCCGGGCGCGGGCGCCCTTGACGCCCCACGCCGTGCCGGCGACGTGCCGGGCCAGCGCGGGGCTCGCGGTGGACCGGGCCTGGGACCACAGCACGACCGCTGCGGGGCCGGTCCGGCGTACGGCCTGGTCGAGGGCCTCGGGCGGCACGGCCGCCCCGAACATGAGGGTGGACAGGCCGGCTTCGGCCAGGCCCGCCGCCAGTGCCTCCAGCGCGAGGGTGTGCTGCTCGCCCGGTACGCAGGCGAGCAGCACCGGGGGTGCGGCCGAGCGGGCCCCGACGGACGGGGGCCCGGCGGCGCGGCGCAGCGCGCTCGACACGTGCCAGGACAGCAGGTGCTCGACCTCGACGTACCGGTCGCCCGAGGTCTCCCACTTGCGTCCCACGGCGTGCAGGGTCGGCGCCATCACCTCCTCCCAGGCGGTGACCAGGCCGTACTGGGCGATCACCGAGCCCAGCAGCTCGTCCACGGCCCAGGCGTCGAGGCGTACCGCGGCCCGCCCCAGCCCACGGCACTCCTGTCGTACGGCGCCCAGGCGCAGGCCGTTGCCCGAACCCGGCCGGCCGGCTGCCGGCCGGGGGAGGGGGGCCGGGGCGGCGGGCGGAGCGGCTTCTGCGGACGCCGGGCCGGCCAGGGCGGCGCGCGCGGCCTCGGCGGGCGGGATCCCCGACGAGGTCAGCCGGCACATCTCGTGCAGGACGGCGAGGTCCTCGGGGGTCCACCGCCGGTGCCGGCCGTCCTCGCGGGCGGCGGGTCCGATGCCGTATCGCCGGTCCCAGGAACGCAGGGTCGTGGGGGCGACGCCCAGTCGGCGGGCCACCGCGCCGGTGGTCAGGCCGTGCGCGGAGGATGAGGACTGTGCGGACTCGGACTGCGTCATGTCTCCATGATGCGACGCACAACCGACGCGAGTGGTGTCGAAGGGAGGGCGGACCGGAATCTGGAGGGGCCCGCCCCGGCCCCGGCCAGGGGCGCACCCGTCCGGCCGACCGGCCGGATCCGGTCCCGGCCCGAGGAGCAGCCGCCATGACCGCCCGGAGCGCCACCGTCCAGCCGTCCCCCGCGATCGGCGATCTCCTCACCGACCACGAGGTCGCCGAGGGTTTCGTGCGCGGTGACGAGCAGTGCCTGACCGCCGCGTACCGGCGCTGGGGCGGCCTCGTCCACGCGCTGGCGGCCCGTACCCTCGGGGACCCCCGAGAGGCCGAGGACGTCAGCCAGCAGGTGTTCCTGGCCGCCTGGCGGGGCCGCGCGGGCTACCGGCCGGAGCGCGGCGCCTTCCCCGGCTGGCTCGTCGGCATCACCCGGCGGAAGATCGCCGACGCGCTCGCGGACCGCACCCGGCGGCTCGCCCTGGTCACCGCGGCCGGAGCCGCCCTGCCCGCGCCGGACGAGCCCGGTCCGGGCCCCGAAGCGGTGCTGGACCGGCTGTTCGTCACGGGCGAGCTGGCGCGACTGCCCCGCCCGCAGCGGGAGGTGCTGGCCATGGCCTTCTACGGGGACCTCACCCAGATCCAGATCGCCGAGCGCACCGGCATGCCGCTCGGCACGGTGAAGAGCCACACCCGGCGGGGCCTGCACCGGATGCGCCACCGCTTCGCCGCCGGGACACCGGCCGCGGACCCGGCCGGGGCGGGGTACGCGTGAGCCGTGCCGGGGGTGCGAAAATGACGGCGAGGCGTGCGGCGGAGGGAGCAGGGGTGGCGGAGGCGGACGATCGGGTGCCCGGCCCGGCGCCGGTACGGGTGGACGGGCGGACCGAGCGCGGACGCCGGACCCGGGACAGGATCGTGGACGCCCTGCTCGACCTGCTCGACGAGGGCGTCGTGGAGTTCCCGGCCGAGCGCGTCGCCGAACGCGCGGGCGTCTCCCGCCGGTTGGTCTTCCACCACTTCGCCGACATGTCGGAGCTGGTGGACCTCGCCATCACCCGGCGGCTGGAGCAACTGGCGGAGCAGATCCGGCCGTTGCCCGTGACCGGGCCCCGCCGGGTCCGGGTGGCCGCCCTGGCCGAACAGCGGGCCCGGATCCTGGAGTGGATCACTCCGGCACGGCTGACGCTGATGCGGATCGACCACCCCTCACCGCGGATCCAGCAGGTCACGGACGAGGCGTTCGCGGACGCCCGGCGCCGGGTCGCGGAGATCTTCGCGGAGGAGCTGGGCCGCCTGGACGAGAGCCGGGCGGCCGAACTCCTCGACGGTCTGGACGCCGTCACCACGTGGGGGGCGTGGAACCACTGGCGCTCCGGCGGGAAGAGCCCTCAGCAGGCGCGCGCGGCGATGGAGGCCACCGTGCTGAACCTGCTGGCGGCGGGCGACCTTCCGCACGGATGAGCGCCGGGCGGGCGGCTGCGGCTCAGGCCGCCCTGACGTCCTCGGCCCGCGCGGTCACCGTCACGCCGTCCGCGCCCACCGACACGCCCGCGGGCCGCAGGCCCAGCGGCAGTTCGGGCAGGGTCCGGGTCTGCCGGGCGAGCGCCTGCGCGATGAGCGGGCTGTCCGGGTCCAGGGACCGGCCGGCCACCGAGGCGGCCGTCGGACGCAGGGAGACGACGCCGTCGTGGAGTTCGACACCCGCCGTCAGCACCACGGGCGCGCCCAGCACGCTGCGCCGGATGAGCAGTTGGCCGTTGCCGGCGTCGGAGATCCGGGTGTCGCCCTCCGGTCCGTCGCCCAGCGAGGAGTACGGGGCGGTGAAGCGGGCCGACGCCGTGTCCGCCCGGTAGCCGTCGCCCTCACGGGAGACGTTGTCGAAGGTGACGTCGGCCTTGATCCGGCTGCCGCGGTCGGTCGTCGCGTCGGCCCGGACCCGTACCTCCGGGTAGGTCTCGCGGGCGGCCTGGAGGAGGAAGGGCAGCCCCTCGATGGAGACGTCCGGGCGTCCCACGAGGTTCGTCTGCCGCTGGCCGATCCGGTCGGCGAGCCGGCCTTCGGCCAGGCCGCGGGCCACCGAGTCGGCGACGGGCAGCGCGAGCAGCAGGACTCCGGCCAGGCCGGCCGCGATGAGAGTGCGGCGGCGCCGGGAGCGGGGCGGCCGGGTGCCGGGCCTGGCCGGGCGGACGCCCGCGGTGGCGCCGGGGCGCGGGGTGGTGCGGGGGAGCATGCGGTACCTCATCGGGTGGGAAGGGGGTCGGTGGCGGTGGTCCCGCCGGTTTCGGGTGCGGGGAGGACGGCGGGCCCTCCGGCCGGCAGGGTGTGGGAGCTGCCCTCGATGTCGAGGTCGGGCAGGATCCGGTCGAGACGGCGGGGCAGCCACCAGCCGCGGTCCCCGAGCAGCGCCATGGTGGCGGGGACGAGCAGCCCGCGCACGACGGTGACGTCCAGGGCGACGGCCGCGGCGAACCCGGTGCCGAACATCTTCACGACGGGGTCGTCCGAGAGCAGGTACGCGAGGAAGACGCTCACCATGATCAGTGCGGCGGAGGTGATGATCCGGCCGGTCGAGGCGAGACCCGCGACCACCGCGTGCCGGCTGTCCCCGCTCGCCAGCCACTTCTCGCGCACCGAGGTCAGGAGGAACACCTCGTAGTCCATGGAGAGGCCGAAGAGGACGGCGAACATCAGCAGCGGTACGTAGCCGGGCACGGGCACCGGCCCTTCCAGCCCGATGAGCCGCGCGCCCCAGCCCCACGGGAACACCGCGGTGAGCACCCCGTACGCGGCGGCCACCGACAGCAGGTTGAGCACGGCGGCCTTGAGCGCGAGCAGCGGCGAGCGGAAGGCCGCCAGCAGCAGCAGTCCGGCCACGAGCACGACGGTCCCGATCACGGCGGGCAGTCGGTCCGCGAGGCGGTCGTTGAGGTCGGCGACCGCGGCCGCGGCCCCGCCGACGTGCGCGGCCCCCGCCCCGTCGGCGGTGGCCGCGGGCAGGGTGTCCGTGCGCAGGACGTGCACCAGGCGGGCGGTCGCCGGGTCGCCGGGGGCGGTGGCGGGCGTGACCTGCCAGCGGACGGTGCGGCCGTCGGCGGTGAGCTGCGCCGGACTGACCGAGGCCACGCCGGAGGTGGCGGCCAGGGCGGTGGAGACCCTGGTGACACGGGCGTCCTGCGGGTCTGCCGCGGGCGTCGCCAGGGTGTCGGTCACCTGGAGCGGGCCGTTGACACCGGGCCCGAAGGCGTCCGAGAGCTGCTCGTAGGCGGTGCGGCTGGCCGAGCCCACGGGCTTGTCGCCGGCGTCGAGCTGACCGAAGGCCAGCTGGGTGGCGGGCGCGGCGAGCAGCAGGAGCAGGCCGAGGCCCGCCAGGAGGTGGCGCCACGGGCGGGTCGTGACGCGCTCGGCGATCCGCTGCCAGCCCCGGCCCGCGGGAGCGGTCGCGTCCTTCCCGTTCCGCTCGGTGGCGCCCTCCTCCCGGGCGGCGCCGAGGAACCGGGCCAGCAGGCTCAGCAGGGCGGGCAGCAGGGTGAGGGTCGCGGCCACCGCGACGAGCACCGCGATCGCGGGCGCCAGCGCCAGGGCGCGCAGCAGCGGCAGCCCGCCCAGCGCCAGCCCGGCCAGCGCCGCGATCACCGCGCACCCGGCGAACGCGGAGGCCTTCCCGGCGGTGGCCGTGGCCAGGGCGGCGGCCTCGGGGGCCGCCACGCCCCGGCCGCGGAACTCGCGGAACCGGGTGAGGCAGAACAGCGTGTAGTCGATCCCCACGCCGAGGCCGATCATCGCGGCGATGGTGGTGGCGGAGGACGGCATGTCCATGAGGTGCCCGGCCAGGCCGACGAAGGCCAGTGACACGACCAGCCCGGCGACGCCGACGACCAGGGGGAGTCCGGCCGCGGCCGCCTTCCGGAAGCCGATGAAGAGGATCACGGCGGCGGCCCCGAGGCCGATGAGCTCGCTGTGCCCGGTGTCCGGCCGGTCCACGGCGGCCGCGAGGTCACCGCCCGGGGTGACCCGGATGCCGGCCGCCTCGGCCGGCCCGGCCGCGTCGGTGATCCGCTCCGACAGCTCGGGGGTGATGTCGCGGCCGGTGACGTCGAGGCCGACGGTGAGGTAGGCGGTGTGCCCGTCGCGGCTCATCGCGGCGGCGCCGGACCGGTCGTAGGGCGAGGTGACGCTCACGACGTGCGGCAGCCCCGCGATGGCCCGGGCGCTGCGCTCGACGGCGTCCCGTGCGCTCCCGCCGGTCAGCGCGGGGCCGTCGGGTCCGGTGTGCAGGACGAGCGGCTGGTTGCCGGAGGCGGGTCCGGGGAAGGCCGCCGCCGCCGTGTCGAGGGCGGCCTGGCTGTCACTGCCCGGGATGGTCACCGCCTCGCTGGTCGCACGGCCGTACGCCATGACGGCGCCGCCGAGCACGAGGAGCAGCACCAGCCAGGCCCCGATCACCCGTCTCGGCCGACGGGCGCACCAGCGCCCCATCGTCAGGAACATACGGGCCCTCCGTGATCCGATGGACAATATATTGCACTAGGCGTGCAGCTTTACGCTTGCACTCTGAGTGCAACGATGTCAATCGGGGGTGGGGTCCCCACAGCGCTGCGGCCGCCCCCGCCGACCCCGTGCGAAATCGGCCTCGGGTGGGTACCGACCGTCCGGGACGTGCCTTTCTGGTGTGCACCCGCTCGGGCAAAATGCCTGGTGTCACCGGCAATTGCGGGCTTCGTGGCGCATCCGTCCCCCTCGGTACGCCCGGGACCCCGGCGCCCACGGCTTGGGGAGGAGTGGTCCTGGCGTTGCAGTCCTTACAGGTACGCCGCATACGAGCGCTGCGCGGAACGACCTCCGTGCGGTCGGGGACGCACCGGGCGCAGTCCTTCCTGATCGTGGCCACCCTGCTCTACCGGGGCAGCCACCTCACGGTCGCCGTCATGGCCGTCGCCCACCGCCCGTGGCACCTCCCCCTGCAACACCTGGGGTTCGCCGCCGCCCTGGGACTCAGCGTGCTGACCTACGGAACGGCCCTGCGCCGCGGCTGGTTCGACCCCCGGCACATCTGGGCCGACGTCCTCGTCACCGGCTGCGTCCTGCCCCTGGCCCTGTGCGCCTGGGGAGGCGTGCGCGAACCCCCCACCATCGCCTGGGCGATGCTCCTCGGCGGATCGGCGAGCGCCGCGGCGGCCATCTCCCTCGACCGCCTGCACGCCGTCACCGCGGTCGCGCTGCTCGTCCTCACCCACTTCATCGGCTACCAGGCCGTCGGCGCGACCACCGCCGTCGTCGTCGGCCACCTCAACTCGCTGGTGTCGTCCGCCGTGATGACCTGGGTCTTCCGCTGGTACCTGCTGCGCCAGGGCCGCCTCCTCGACGAGGCCAACGCCCGCGCGCTGGCCGCCGAGGCGCACAAGGCGCGCTACGCCGAACGCCTCGAACACCACCGGGCCCTCCACGACACCGTCCTCGCCACACTGACCACCCTGGCGGCCGGAGCCGTCGACGCCAACGCCCCCGAGGTCCGGCAGCGCTGCGCCCGCGAGGCCGCCTACCTGCGCCGCCTGATCCAGCAGACCGCCGACGAGGTCCCCCACCGGGAGATCGGCGCCGCTCTGGAGGAGGCCGTGGGATCCGTGGAGAGCCTCGGACTGCGGGTCACCGCCCAGTACCACGCCCTGCCGCAGGTCCCGCCCGAGGTCGCCGCCGCACTGGGCCATGCCGTGCGGGAGGCCCTCAACAACGTACGGCGGCACGCCGGCACCGGCCACGCCTACCTCACCGCCACCGGCGACCCGGACGGCAGCGGCGGAGCCGTCGTCACCGTCGTCGACCGGGGCCCGGGCTTCGACCCGGAGCGGTGCGAGGCGGGCCTCGGCCTGCGCGGCTCGGTCCACGGCCGGATGACCGAGGCCGGCGGCCGCGCGACCGTGGACACCGCCCCCGGCGAGGGAGTACGGGTGGAGCTGAGATGGCCAGCGTGATCACGGTCGCGGTGGTCGACGACGACCGGATGCTGCGCGACGGACTGCGCGCCTGGCTCGGCGACGTACCCGACCTGCGGCTCGTGGCGACCGCCGCCACCGTGCCGGAACTCCTCGCCGACCCCGTCTGCGGCCCCGGCCCCTACCGCCCCCACGGCCTCGACGGGACGGGCGGCCCCCCGGCCGACGTCATCCTGCTCGACCTCGTCCTGCGGGACGGCTCGGACCCCGCCGACAACATCCGCAGGCTCCTGCGCACCGGGAGCCGCGTCCTCATGATCAGTACCGTGCCGGACCGCTCCCGGATCATCGAGGCGATCCGGGCCGGCGCCGACGGATACCTCACCAAGGACCACGACCTGTCGACCCTGGTCGCCGCCGTGAGGGACCTCGCGGAGGGCCGGGGCGCCCACTCCATGGAACTCGCCTTCGCCTGCGCCTACGACGACAGCCCCGCCCGCCCCCGGCTCTCGCCCCGGGAACGGCAGATCCTGCTCGACTACGCCTCCGGCATGACCCTCAAGTCCGCCGCCCGGAGGGCGGGCATCACCGTCCACACGGCCAAGGACTACCTCGACCGCGTCAAGGCCAAGTACCAGCAGGCCGGCCGTCCCACCTACACCAAGCTCGACCTCGCCCTCCGCGTACGGGAGGACAGCCTCGACGGGGGATGACCCCCGCCGCAAGCCCCCCAAACGGACGGCTACAAGGGGCGCCCGCGCCGCCGTACCGTCGACCCGGCGGCGCCTCGGACGGCCCGCCGGGAAGGGGACGAGCCGGTGACCGCACTCTGGCCGGCACGGCCTGCACGGCCTGCCGAACACCGCACCGCCACAGGACACGTCTGCGGACCCCACCGGGGGCGGGGACGCCTCGTCGGACGCGGCGCCGAGATGGGCCGGATCACGGCCGCGCTCGCCGCAGCCCGGTCCGGGCAGGGCGGAGCCCTCTTCGTCACCGGCGATCCCGGCGTCGGCAAGACCCGGCTCGCCACCGCCGCCCTCACCGCGGCCGCCTCGGCGGACATGGTCACCGTACGCGGGCGGGCCAGCACGGTCGGCCCGCCCGTCCCCTACCGGCCACTCGTCGAGGCGCTGCTCCTGCTCTCCCGCGCCGGCCTGCTGCCCGCCCCGGAGGAACTGGACGGCTACGGCCCCGTCATGGCCCGCCTGCTCAGCGACACCCCGGACACCGCAGGCCGCGACACCTCCCACATCACCGTCGCCGAAACGATGCTGCGCCTGCTCACCGCCGTCGGCCGGCAACGGGGCTGCCTGCTCGTCCTCGACGACCTGCACGACGCCGACGCCGGCACCCTGGCCGTCGTCGAGTACCTCCTCGACAACATCGGACAACAGCCCGCCGTACTCCTGCTCGTCGCCGGGCGCGCCCCCCGCGCTGCGGCCGAGCTGGCCCGGCGCGCCCGCCAGCGGGAAGCGGCGCAGATCCTCGACCTGACCCCCCTGAGCCACCGCGACGTCCGCCTCCTCGTCGCGGCCGAGCTGGGCGCCGCACCGGCGGAGGTCTGCCCCGAGCTCCTGCACCGCGCGGTGACCGGCGGCGCCGGCATCCCGTTCGTGGTCAAGGAACTCGTCCACGACCACGCCGACCACCCCGTCCACCACGGCGACCGGACCCCGCCCGTACCCGCCACCGTCGCCGACGACCTCAGGCGCCGCACCGCCTCGCTCGGGCCGCTCGGCACGGAATTCCTGGGCACGGCCGCCCTGTTCGGCCGACGCTTCCCCCTGCCCGTACTGGAGCACGCCATCGGCGCCGACCCCACGGCCCTGTCCGAGGTCCTGCGCGCCGCACTCGCCTCGTGCCTGATCACCCCGGACGGGCCCGGCACCCAGTGGTACGCCTTCCCCTACCCGCTGGCCGCCGAGGCGCTCCTGACCGACCTCGGACCGGGCCAACGCGCCCGGCACGCCCGACGCGCGGCGCACGCACTCGCCCGGCTCCACCCGGGACTGCCCGGAGCCTGGCGCGCACACGCCGCCCGACTGCACGAGCACGCCGGCGAAACCCGCGAAGCCGTCCGTCTGTACTGCCAGGCGGCGCAGCGGGCGATGGACGAGGGCGCCCTGGACCGGGCCCTGGAACTGCTCACCCGCGCCCACCCCCTCCTCGAACCCGGCACCGCACCCGAACTGCACGCCACGGTGCTGGAGCTGCTGCTCGACGCCGCCGCCCGCTCGGGCCGCCTCGACCGGCTGCCCACCCCGCCCGCCGCCGGCCACGCCGTACCCGCCGCACGACGAGCCGGGATCCACGCCCGGCTCAGCGGCATCGCCACCCTGGCCGGCCGCCCCGCCGAAGCGCTGCGCCACCTCGACACCGCCCGCGCCCTGCTCCCCGACCGCCCCGGCGACGGCCGCAACGCCCTCGTGGACCTCGCCGCGGCCCACGCCGAGCTGAGCCGGCCCGCCCCCGACCGGCTGCACACCGCCGCCCGCCTCGCCCGCCGGGCCGCGGACGCCGCCCGCGGCGACGACCGGCCGGACACCGCGTGCGAAGCCCTGCTGCTGCTCGGCCGGCTCGCCCGGCAGCAGGACGAACCCGCGGCGACGGCCCACTTCAAGCGGGCCCGAGCGATCGCCCTCGCCCACCGGCTCCCCGTACCGCGCACGGCCGCCGAGGTGCAGCTGGCCATCACCGAAGCCGGACACGACGACCGGCCTGCCCGCCTGGAGCAGGCCCGCCAGGAGGCACACCGCAGGGGCCTGCTGCCGCTGGCGCACGAGGCCGGCTTCGCCCTCGCCATCGAGCGGATCAGGCGGAGCGCCTACGACGACGCCCGCGACGGGATCATCGAAGGCACGGCAGAGGCGTCCCGGCTGGGACTGGGCCGGCCCCTCGCCATGCTCCGGCTCGCCGACGCCGTACGGTACGCCCACCAGGGACGCCGAACCGAGATGCGCGCGGCGCTCGAACGACTGGAGCCGCACCTCGACGCCGCACCCGGCCTGCGCCCCCTGTCGTACGGGCTCGCCCGGGCCTTCTGCTCCCTGCTGGAGGAACGGCGCGACGCCGCCGAACAGGAGCTCGCCCAGGCGCTCGCCCACGACACCGAGAACCCCTCCGCCGACGACTTCGGCCGGCACGGCCTCGCCCTGCTGCTCGGCGTCCTGGCCGGACGCCTGGGCCGCGGGCACTGCGCGGGCATCGCCGAGGCCGGCGCCGAAGGCACCCGCTGGAACCGCCAGTTCGCGGGCCTCGCCCACGCCGTGCTGCTCGGCCGCGAGGGGCACCGCGAGCGGGCGACGGCCGCCGCGGACCGGGCGCTGGCCGCGGCCGGCCCGTATCCCCTGGCCCGCCGCCTGTGCCTGCGGCTGGTGGCCGGCCCGGCGTACGAGGACGGCTGGGGCACGCCGGTCGAGTGGCTGCGCGACGCCGAGGAGTACTTCCACGGCGTCGGCCGCCACCCGGTCGCCGCCGCAAGCCGGGCCCTGCTGCGCGGCATGGGCGCGCCCGTCCGGCAACGGCGCACGGGCACCGAGCAGGTACCCCCGTACCTGCGCAGGTCCGGCATCACGGTCCGCGAATTCGAGGTGGCCCGGCTGGTCGCGGAACGGATCAGCAACAAGGACATCGCCGGGCGGCTGCACATCTCGCTGCGCACGGTCGAGAAGCACGTGGCGAACGTCCTGCACAAGACCGGCCACCCGAACCGCAGGGCCTTCGCCACCGCCGCCCGCGACCTCGTCGCGCCGGCCTGATCGACGGGGTCCTCGGGGCGGCCCCACCTCGTCCAGCAGGAAGTCGGCCGTGCCCCCGGAATTGACCCGGTGGAGCAGCCGCAGCACACCCGCCGAGCCCGTCAGGTAATCGGTGGAACAGCGCAGCAGACCCTCACCGGGCACCCCCAGCAGGGGGTGCCCGTCCGGGCTGCGCAGACCGAAGCGGGCGGCGGGCTCGAACAGGAAGACCTGCCTGACGAAGTCCAGCCGCCGCAGCGCCGTGCCGAGGTAGGAGGCGTCGCCGGTGAAGTCCGCCGCGTCCAGCAGTGCGTCGGCGACCCCGCACATTCCGGAGGCGTACCCCGGCCCCACCGCGTACCGGTCCCGGGCCCGCTGCGCGCGTCGCCGTTCCCGGCCCCGGCCAGTCTGCAGGACCGCAGGCCGACGACGCTGACCTCGTAGGTGTCCGGGTCGACGAGGACGTCGGAGGCGGTGAGGCCGACGAGGGCCACGCCGCGGTCGTGCGCCGCCCGGACCGCCCGGGCCGGCCCGCGCAGGACGGTCAGGAAGATCCGCAGCTGGTTCCGCGACCGCCCGACGTCGGGGCCGGGCCCTGCGAACGGGTCGCGCGCGAGCAGCAGCGGGCCGGGCCGGGCCGGGCGCCCTGGACGAATTCCATGACGATGCAGTGGTCCTCCCCGTGCTGGAACTTCGCGACGGGTGACGGGAAGGAGCCGACGGCGGCCAGCACGTTGAGGAACATCCACTCGCGGCCGAGGGCCTCCGCGGCGTCCTGGTGGCGGGCCGTCTTCAGCACCCTCCGGCTGCCGTGCGCAGGCAGCGGCGGGTGGGAACGACCGGATCCGGGCGGGGGCACGGGGGAGCACCCCCGACCGGATCCGTCGGGTCAGTTCAGGTATCCCGGGCCGCGCTGCGTCCTGCGGGCCTCCGTGTTCTGGGGCTTGAGTACGCTCACCCGGTGCACCTCCTAGAAGGTCGAACGCGCGGGACGCGCGGCTGGATCAGGACGGGTGCCGGCCGATCGGCACCCCCGACTCAACACCGTCCGCGAGGCGCGCACATGGGCGTCAGCCGCCCATGTTCTCCGCCCGTACCCCCATCCCGGCGCCGGCGCACGGATCCCTGAATGGTGGTGCTCCACCCCCTCCCGCCACCGCCCCGGATGTGGTAGCGGGAGCGTGCGGAGGGGCCGCTCGGTAGAATTCCTGCTGAGGAAGGGGGCGCCGGATGGGCGCGGACCTGAGTCAGTACACGGGCCGGCCCTCCGGGCTGGTAGGGAAGCAGATCGCCGGCTACAAGATCGAGCGCATGATCGGCCGCGGCGGCATGGCCGTCGTCTACTGCGCCAGGGACCTGCGCCTGGACCGCACGGTCGCGATCAAGCTGATCGCCCCCGAGCGGGCCCGAGACGATACCTTCCGGCGCCGCTTCACCCACGAGTCCAGGGTGGCCGCCTCCATCGAGCACCCGCACATCGTGCCGATCTTCGAGGCGGGCGAGACGGACGGCGTCCTCTACATCGCCATGCGCTACGTACCCGGGCTGGACCTGCGGGGACTGCTGGACCAGGAGGGCCCGCTGCCCGTGCCGACCGCCCTGCGGATCGCCGCCCAGGTGGCGTCCGCCCTCGACGCCGCCCACGACCACGAACTGGTGCACCGGGACGTGAAGCCCGGCAACATCCTGGTCGCGGCCGGCCCCGACCGGGACCACCCGGAGCACATCTACCTCACGGACTTCGGCCTGACGAAGAAGTCCCTGTCGCTGAGCGGTTTCACCACGGCGGGGGAGTTCGTCGGCACGCTCGACTACATGGCGCCCGAGCAGATCTCCGGCCGGCCGGTGGACGGCCGGTGCGACCTCTACAGCCTGGCCTGCGTCGTCTACGAGAGCCTCGCCGGCGGACCGCCCTTCGTGCGCGAGGAGGACGCGGCCCTGCTGTGGGCACACCAGTACGACCCGCCGCCCCTCCTGACCGAGCGGCGGCCCGACATCGCACCCGCCGCCGACGAGGTCTTCGGGAAGGCCCTGGCGAAGGTGCCCGAGGACCGGTACGGATCCTGCCTGGAGTTCGTGGCGGCCCTGCGGCGCGCCACCGAGAAGGGCCCGCCGACGGAGCAGCGGCCCCGGCGCGTCCGGGAGGAGACCACAGCGCCACCGGAGCCGCCGGGGTGGGCCCTGCCCGTCTTCCGCGCCCCGGCCGGCCGGACCTAGGGCGTACCCGGGGACGTCTCCGCGACCCGTACCCGCCGTCCGGATTCGATTCCTCAGAACCCCAGGAGCGACTGCTCGGCCCAGATCGTCTTGCCGACGGGCGCGTGCCGGGTGCCCCAGCGCTGGGCGAGCTGGGCCACCAGCAGCAGGCCCCGGCCGCCCTCGTCGAAGGTCCGGGCCCGCCGCATGTGCGGGGCGGTGCTGCTCGCGTCGGACACCTCGCAGATCAGGGTGTCCTTCTCGTGGATCAGCCGCAGCTGGATGGGCGGCTCGCCGTACCTGATGGCATTGGTGACCAGCTCGCTGACCAGCAGCTCGGTGACGAACGAGGCTTCCTCCAGCCCCCACTCCGTCAGCTGGTCGGTGGTCTGCCGACGGGCCTGGGAGACGTTGGAGGGATCGGACGTCAGGTCCCACACGACGACCTTGTCGGCGTGCAGGGCCCGCGTCCGTGCGACGAGCAGGGCCACGTCGTCGTCGGGGCGGTGGGTCAGCAGGGCCGTCAGCACCCGGTCGCAGACCGTGTCCAGCGTGGACGCGGGCCGGGCGAGCGCGGCGAACATGGTGTCCAGCGCTTCGTCGATGTCCCGCTCGCGGGGCTGGAGCAGTCCGTCGGTGTAGAGGGTCAGCACGCTGCCCTCGGGAAGGTTGACCTCCAGCGTCTCGAAGGGCAGGCCCCCCAGTCCCAGCGGCGGCCCGGCCGGGACGTCGAGGAGGTACACGGAGCCCTCCGGGGACACCACCGCCGGCGGCGGGTGCCCGGCCCGGGCGAGCGTGCAGTGGCGGGTGACCGGGTCGTAGACCACGTACAGGCAGGTTGTACCGATGCCCCCGGCACTCTCGTCGACGGCCTCCCGGCCGCCCTCGTCCGCGGACAGGTGGATGATCAGGTCGTCGAGGTGGGTCAGCAGCTCGTCGGGCGGCAGGTCGACGTCGGCCAGCGTGCGCACCGCGGTCCGCAGCCGCCCCATCGTCGCGGAGGCCCGGATGCCGTGGCCGACGACATCGCCCACGACCAGGGCCACCCGTGCGCCGGACAGCGGGATCACGTCGAACCAGTCGCCGCCCACACCCGCCTCGGTGCCGGCCGGAAGGTAGCGGGAGGCCGTCTCCAGCGCCGGGTGGTCGGGCAGCGTCTGCGGGAGCAGGCTGCGCTGGAGGGTCATGGTGCTGGTGTGCTCCCGGGCGGACCGGTGCGCGCCGTGGATGCTCGCGGCCGCCCGGCCCGTGAGCTCCTCGGCCAGCTCCAGGTCCTCCGGCAGGAACGGCTCCCGGCTCCGGCGGCGGCCGAAGACGGCCACGCCGAGGCTGACGCCGTCGGCGTGCAACGGCACCACCAGCATCGAATGGGTCCCGTGCGCACCGAGCCAGGCGGCCGCCGGGTCCTGGGCCATCCACCGGGCGACCGCCGGGGCGGTCGTCGCGTACACGGCGCCACGCCCCGAGGCCAGGCACTCCGAGGGCGGCGACAGCGGCGGATACACGGCCGTCTCGCCGACCGCGACCCGGCCCTCGGAGCTCCCCTCGACGGCCGAGCGCACCGCCGTACGGCACACGGTGACCGGCCCCGACGGCGGGCCGGAGGAGTGGCCGTTGCCGCGCGGAAGGGGTTCGAGCAGGTCGACGACGGCGAAATCGGCGAGCCTCGGGACGGCCACGTCCGCGAGCTCCTGCGCGGTGCGGGTGCTGTCCCCGGTGGTGCCGATGCGCGCGCCGGCGGCGTCCGGCACGAACAGCTGCTGCGTCTCGACCTCGGCCCCGGTCCGGTCGTGCGCGGCGAGGCACACGGCACGCACCACGCCGTCCGGATCCCGCAGCGGGGCCACCGACGTGGCCCAGCCGTGCTCGGCGCTGACGCCCGTGGCGCGGACGAAGGCTTCCATGTGCTGCGGCTCGCCGGCCTCCAGCGCCAGCCGCATCCGGCGCTCGGTCTCCTCGCTCACCGGGTCAGGGGCGATCTCCGGCAGGCGCAGCCCGAACATTTCGGATTGCGTGAGGGACAGTGTGCGTTCCATGCCCGCGTTCGCCCGGACCAGCCGCAGGTCCGCGTCGAAGACCGCCAGAAAGCACGGGGACTGGGAGAACGACCACTCGTCCAGCGGATCGCCCCACGAGGAGCCGTCACCGCCCCGTACGCCCGCCACCGCGGACACCACGTACCACCGGGTGCCGCCGCCGGTGGAGGTCCAGCGGTGCGCCAGCAACGACTGCTCGACGCGGCTGCCGTCCCGGTGCCGCAGCGCCACGGTGCCGCTCCACCGCTCCTGCTCGGGCGGGATCCGGCGCGCCTCGTCGCCGACGGGATCGGCCAGCAGGAACGCGGCGGACCGCCCCACCACCTCGGCGGAGGCGTAACCGAGCAGTCGAGTGGCGCCTTCGCCCCACTCGGTGACGATGCCCTGCTCGTCGACGGCGGCCGTCGCCGTGTACGCGGGTTCCTGGAAGGCATCGGTCCGCTCCGGCCGCTCACCGGGAGGAGTGGGAAGTTGCTCCATCGCCGCTCATCTCGCCCTCGCTCGATCCGTCGCTGCTGTCCCACGGGACCTGCACGGCCAGGGGCCCCACTGACAAGCATCATCCGACGGGGCAAGGAGCACCAACGCAGTGCTGCCGGGCGGGGCGCCCCGGCGGCGGGCGCGGCATCGGCAGGGTCTGTCACGGGTGTCAAGTCACGCGTTCACGGGGCGTGACGCCCACCGCGGCGCCGGGGTCCAGTGGGAGTACGCCTCCGCGCGCAGAGCCGGAGGGAGAGGAGGAGAATCGTGGTGTCCGAGTATGCGTGGATCCGGGGTGTCGTCCTGGCCGCAGCCTCCGTGCTGCTGGTGGGACTCGGCACCGGCCTGCTGGCGACCTCGATGGACGTCCCCGCCACCACCGCACCCCGGCCGGCGGTGCTGCTCCTGCCGCAGGACGGGGGCGCCGTCCACACGGGTCACTCCACCGTGACCGTGAAGGAGCCAGGGTTCGAGGAGCGGGTGAAGAGGGACCTCGGGGCCCGGCCCGCGAAGTGACGGCCGGTGCCCCGTCCGTGCAGGTCGCCGCAGGGATTCAGCGGAGCGGTGTCGTCTCCCGGGCGGCGTCCGGGCCGGGGGACCGCAGGCTGCCGGCAGCGAGGAGCTGCCCGCGCCGGGTACTGCCCGAGACGCGGTGGAGGCCGTACGAGCCGGGCTCGCGGGCTTCGCCGGCCAGGTGCTTGACGGTGCTCCGGCAGATGAACTCCTTCAGCTTCGCGCCGGGGCGGCCGGCGATGCGGAACCGGACCGCCACGTCGTCGCGGCGGGCGATCTGGAAGATGCCCGCGCGGCGGCCGAGGCTGATGCACTGGCCCGCGAACACCGCGCTGAGCGGCCCCGGCCGCTCGCCCGCCATCCGGCTGAGCACCGTGTCGGCGGCCCGCGCGCCCAGCGGGATCGCGGCCTGGCAGCTCATCCGCAGGGGCAGGTCCGAGGGAGCCGCCGAGTCCCCGGCCGCTACGATGCGGTCGTCGTCCACACTGGTCAGCGTCTCGTCCGTGAGCAGACGGCCCACCGCGTCGGTGCTCAGACCGCTGCGCGCGGCCAGGTCCGGCACACCGAAGCCGGCCGTCCAGACGGTCACCCCGCTCGCCAGTCCGCGGCCGTCGTCGAGCCGCACGGCGTCACGGGTCACGGCCGTCACCTTCGTCCCCGGTCCCTCCAGCACGGTCACGCCGAGCGCGGCCAGCCGTCGGGCGACCGAGTGCCGGCCCCGGGCGTGCAGGTACGGGCCGAGCACCCCACCGCAGACCAGGGTCACCGCACGGCCCTGCTCGGCCAGTTCGGCGGCGGTCTCGATACCGGTCGGCCCGGCCCCGACCACCGTCACCGGCGCCGTTGCGGGCGCCGCGGCGAGGACGGGCCGCAGCCGCTGCGCCTCCTCCAGGCTGTTGATGGGGTAGGCGAACTCCGCGGCCCCGGGCACACCCGGGTCGGCGCTGCCGCTGCCCACGGCGTAGACCAGGTAGTCGTAACCGGCCGTGCCGCCCGACGCCAGGGTCAGCCGGCGCGCGCCCGCGTCGATGCCCGTCACGCTGTCGACGAGCAGCCGGACGCCCTGGCCCAGGACGTCCGCGTACGCGACGACGGCGTCGTCGGAGCCGCCCACCAACTGGTGCAGTCGGATCCGCTCGACGAACTCCGGACGCGGGTTGATCAGCGTCACGGTCACGTTGGCGCGCTGCGTCAGGCGGTTGGCGGCCATGACTCCGGCGTATCCGCCGCCGATCACGACGACTTCGGTGTTCTCGGCCATGACGGGCTCCCCGTTCTCTCGGTGTCGCTTCCGGGCACAAGACACCGGCAGCCCGCCCGCTGTGACAGGAGGAGCCGTGTGACGCGCGCCACCCCCGGCGCCCGCGTCGACGGGGCCGCCCGGCGCCGCTCGCCTCAGCGCGGTACGGCCGCCAGCAGGTCGGCGCCCAGAGCCGTGAGGTCGGGCAGGTTGAGGGTGTAGCGGACGTACCGGCCGCGCCGCCGGGCCGTGAGCAGGCCGGCCCGGCGCAGGACGGCGAGGTGACGGGACACCTCCGGAGGCGAGAGCTCCCAGGCATGGGCCAGTTCGCGGGTGGTGTGCGGGCCGCGGGCCAGGGTGCGCAGCAGCCGCAGCCGTACCGGGTGCGCGAGGGCCTCCAGCCGGAGGGTGACCGTCTCCAGCGACACCGGCTCCGACGGACCCGGCTCGGCCACCGGGTACTGCACCACCGGCTGCCAGCCGGGCGCGTCGGAGGTTGTCCTCGACCGGCAGGTCCGAGGGCTCAGAGGGGGCGGCCGTGCCGTGCGGCGCGTTCCGCGCGGCCCGACGGGTGGAACAGCAGCGGGGCCCCGTCCGGCCGCTCACACGGGACCGTGCGGCGGCGTCGGCGGGCGGCTGCAGGGGCCCAGCGGGCCGGGTGCAGGCCCGCGGGCCGTTCGGGCCCGGTGAAGAGCGGTTCGAGGCCGGCGGCGGTGCGGCCGCGCGCCGGGCCGCTCACCGACGCGCCGGCCGCGCCGTGAGCGGTTCGGTGCGGCGCGTCAACCCGGCCGGTGGCGCCCCGAAACGCCGCGCGAGGACAGTCGTGCCATGCCTCCTGCGACCGCCGCCCCTCCCACGCTGCCCGCCCCCGGACCCACGCCCGTCGCGACTGCGGCGCCGCGGCACCGGGAACCGGCGGCCTCGACACCCTGCCGGTACGGCCCGCGCCCCGGGTCCGCGTCCTGATCGCCGGTGCCGAACTGGACCACGCCGGACCGCCCGGTCCGGGACGGGTGCGCGACGCCCTCGGGCCCGCCCTGCCCGCCCTGATCGCCGCACTCGGCGGGGAGATGCGCGAGGTACGGCACGTACGCGACCGGCCGGCCGGTTCCCTGGCAGCCGCCGTGCACGCCGCCCGGGACACAGAGGTCGTGGCGGTCACCGGCTCCACCTCCGTCGGCGCCACCGATCGCCTGCGCCGTCTGCTGGCCGAGTCCGCTGCCCGGATGGTCGTCGACACGGTCGCCTGCCGCCCCGGCCACCCGATGCTGCTCGCCGAACTCCCCTCCGGCGGCTGGGTCGTGGGGCTGCCCGGGAACCCGTACGCGGCCCTGGTCGCCGCCCACACCCTGCTCGGGCCGCTGATCGCGGGCCTCTGCGGCCGGGCCCTCGGCCCGCTGCCGCACGTCCCCGTGACGGGATCCGTACGGCCCGCCCCCGGCCTGCCCCGGCTGGTCCCCGTCACCTGGGACGGCACCGGCGCCACGCTCAGCACCGGCCCCGGCGCGGCCTTCCTGCGGGGTGCCGCCGTCGCCGACGCCCTCGCCGCGATCCCCCCCGCGCTGGACGCCAGGCAGCGCGGCCCCCGTGCTCCCCACCCCCTGAGGGCGCCCCGGCCCGGGACGCCGCACGACAACGCGCCGGTCAGCCGACGCGACGGGCCCCCGCCGACGGAACGGCCTCCAGCACGGCCGGTGCTCCGAAGCCCGCCGCCGCGAAGGCGTCCGCCACGGCCCGCGCCACGCTCCCGGCCGCCGCGGCCGGGACCAGCGCGATCACGGAGCCGCCGAAGCCGCCGCCGGTCATCCGGGCGCCCAGGGCGCCGGCGGCCACCGCGGCTGCCACGGCCAGGTCCGTCTCCGGGCAGGAGACCCGGTAGTCGTCCCGGAGGGAGGCGTGGCCCGCCGTCAGCAGCGGCCCCAGTGCCTCCGGCTCGCCCGCCGTCAGAGCGGCGACGGCCCGGCCCACGCGGGCGTTCTCCGTGACCACGTGCCGGGCCAGCGGTGCCAGCCCGTCGGGCAGTTCCGCGAGGGCGCCCGGCAGCTCCGCCTCCGAGAGGTCCCGCAGGGCGGGCAGGCCCAGCAGTCCCGCCGCCCGCTCGCACCCCGTGCGCAGCGCCGCGTACGCCCCGTCGGCGAGGTCGTGCGCGACACCGGTGTCGAGCACCAGCAGGCGCAGTCCGTGCCCGGTGAGGTCGAAGGGGACCTGCCGGACCTCCAGGCTGCGGCTGTCGAGGTGCAGGGCGGCGCCCTCGGCGCAGCAGACCGACGCCATCTGGTCCATGACCCCGCAGGGCACGCCGGCGAAGGCGTTCTCGGCGTACTGCGCCACGCGGGCCAGCTCCGGCCGCGACAGCCGCAGCGCGTACAGCTCGTCGTACGCGACGGCCACGGCGCACTCCAGGGCCGCGGAGGAGGACAGACCGGCGCCCGTGGGAACCGTGCTGTCCAGGTGCACGTCGGCGCCGCCGACGGGCAGGCCCCGGTCCCGCAGCGCCCAGACCACCCCGGCGGGGTAGCGGGCCCAGCCTGTGACCGCGCCGGGGACGAGGTCCGCCACTGCGAGCTCGGTGATCGCGCCGTCGCCCTGGGCGCTGTGCAGGCGCAGCAGCCCGTCCTCGCGGCGGCGGGCGGCCAGCACGGTGGTCTGCGGCAACGCCATCGGCAGGGCGAAACCGTCGTTGTAGTCGGTGTGCTCGCCGATCAGGTTGACCCGACCCGGAGCTGCCCAGACCCCGTCGGGGGCGCAGCCGTGGATCCGCGCGAACTCCCGGCCTACGGTGGCGGCTTCGGCCACGGTCCCGGTCACACGGCCTCCCGCAGCCGCCGGGCCGCCGCCTCGGGCGCGACGTCGTTCATGAAGGCGTCCATGCCGGCTTCGGTCCCGGCCGTGTACTTGAGCTTGTCGGCGGTCCGCCGGACCGTGAACAGCTCCAGGTGCAGCGCCAGTTCCTCGCCCCCGATGAGCGGCGCCTGGTGCCAGGCCGCGATGTAGGGGGTGGGCGCCGCCAGCCCGAAGAGGCGGTCGAAGCGGCGCAACAGGTCCAGGTACAGGCCGGGGAACTCGGCGCGCTCCGCCTCGACGAGCCCGGTCAGGTCGGGGACCCTGCGGTGCGGGTACAGGTGGACCTCGTACGGCCAGCGCGCGGCGTACGGGACGAAGGCCGTCCAGTGCTCCCCGGCGAGGACCACGCGCTCGGTGGCCCCGCGGGCCTCCGCGAGGACGTCCTCGAACAGGTTGCGCCCGGTGCGGGCGCGGTGCGCGGACGCGGCGGCGATGTGCTTGGCCGTGCGGGGGGTGACGGTGGAGAAGGCGTAGATCTGGCCGTGCGGGTGGGCCAGCGTCACACCGATCTCCGCACCCCGGTTCTCGAAGCAGTACACCTGCCGCACGCCGGGGCGGTCGGACAGTTCGGCGGTGCGGTCGGTCCAGGCGTCCAGGACCAGCCGGGCCCGCTGCGGGCTGAGATCGGCGAACCCGGCGTCGTGCTCCGGGGTGAAGCACACCACCTCGCAGCGGCCGGCCTCGCCGGCCAGGGACGGGAAGCGGTTCTCGAAGACGGCCACCTCGTAGTCGGCGGCCGGGATCTCGCTCGTCCGGCCGTCCCGCGACGGGCAGAGCGGGCAGGCGTCCGCCGGCGGGTGGTGGGTACGGGACTGCCGGTGCGCGGCGATGGTGACCCAGTCGCCGGTGGTCGGGTCCCGGCGCAGCTCCGGGGCGCTCCCGACCCGGTCCGGCGGGCGCCGGTCCTCGGTCGCGCGGTCCCGGCCGGGGCCACTGTCGTAGTAGATGAGCTCGCGGCCGTCCGCGAGCTCGGTGACGGTCCTGTGCACGGGCACGTCCTCGCCTGTCTCGTCGGGGTGGGTGGCCGGGGCCGGCGCGTCCGGTGATCATACGGCCGCCCCGGGGAGTGGATCACCCGCAGGAGCGCGCGGTCCGGGCCGCCCGGCCGTTTGTCCGCCTCCCGAAGGGGCAGGCGCACTGCGCGGACGGGGGCGGGCAGGAGTGCGCAATCACCGTGGAAGGGACGTGACGGCGATGAAGGTGGCGTTTCTCGTGGCGCCGGAAGGCGTGGAGCAGGTCGAGCTGGAGAAGCCCTGGCAGGCCGTGAAGGACCAGGGCTGGCAGCCTCGCCTCGTCTCGACCACGAACGGCGAGGTCCAGGCGTTCCACCACCTCGACAAGGCGGACACCTTCCCCGTCGACGACGTGGTCGGAGAGGCCGGACCGGACGCGTACGACGCCCTGGTGCTGCCCGGCGGCGTCGCCAACCCCGACGCCCTGCGCATGGACGGGCGTGCGGTCGCCTTCGTCCAGGGCTTCTTCCGCGCCGACCGGCCGGTGGCGGCGATCTGCCACGCCCCCTGGACGCTCGTCGAGGCCGGCACGGTCCGGGGCCGGACCCTGACGTCCTGGCCCAGCCTCGCCACCGACCTGCGCAACGCCGGCGCCACCTGGGTCGACGAGGAGGTACGGGTCTGCCGTGCGGCGCCCGGCACCCTGATCACCAGCCGCAGGCCCAACGACCTCGACGCCTTCTGCGCCGCCTTCGTCAAGGAGTTCGGCGTCCGCCCCGTCGCCGCCGGCCCGACCCGGCCCTGACGGACCGCGGGCGGGCGCAAGCCCCGAGGCGGGGCCGAGACCGGAGGTGGGCAGTGAGCGGCGGCGGTGAGGGCCTGGCGGATGCGGGCGCGCGCCCCGAGGACCTCCGGCACCGGGACGAGGCGCCGGGCGAGGCGCCGGACGACGCGCACCAGACACCGGACGACGCGCACCAGACACCGGACGACGCGGACGAGGCGCCGGGCGCGGCGGACGAGGCGCTGGACGAGGCGGACGAGGCGCTGGACGAGGCGCTGACCTTGACGATCCGCCGGACCGGGGCGTCCGCCGGCGGGATCCACCTCTGGGACGGTCCGGAGCACTCCCGGCTGGCGCTCGTGGTGCTGTGCGGCGTACCGACCGACGTGGCCTGGCCGTGGCACCGGATCTCCCCGGCCGGCTCCAACCCGGTGAGCGACGCCGTGCGCGAGGACCGGCTGGTCTGGATCGGCTCGCAGGAGGACCTCGCCCACGACTACCCGCAGGCCGCCGTCAGCCTGCCCTACGAGTTCTGCCTGGCCGCAGTCCCCCTGAAGGGCCGGCACGGCTCCCACGGCGCCCTGCTCCTGGTCTATCCCGCCGGCCGGGACCGCACCCCGACCCCGCGCGAACAGCAGCACCTCGTCGTGGCCGCCCGCCGCATCGCCCGGACACTGGACGAAGCCGCAGGCGTGCCCGAGATACCCGAACGGCCCCGCGTCATCCCCGCCACGTCCTTCCGGGCCTACGGGGGCCGGCCGGCCCAGGCCGCAGCCGACTGGGCCGAGCGCCTGCCGGAGGGCGCCCTGGCCCTGGACCTGGAAGGCCGGATCACCTTCGTGGACGGGACGGCCGCCGCCCTGCTCGGCCGCGCCTCCGGCGGGCTGCTGGGCACCTGGCCCTGGCAGTCACTGCCGTGGCTGGACGCACCCCTGGCCGAGGACCGCTACCGCTCCGCCGTCCTCAGCCGCGAGCCGGTGGAGTTCACCGCCCTGCGCCCGCCGGACGTCCCGCTGCGCTTCCAGCTCTACCCGGACTCCAGCGGCATCAGCGTCCGCGTCACCCGCGCCGCCCGGCACGAGGAAGCCCCGCCATCCGGCGGGCCGACGGGCACCCCCGTCCCGCACACGGGCCGGATCCACCAGCTCCTGCACCTCGCGGCCGCCATGACGGAGACCGTCACCGTCCGCGACGTCGTCGAACTGGTCGCCCACCAGGTGCTGCCCGCGTTCGGAGCCGACGCCCTCGTCCTGTCCGCGGCCGACGCGGGCCGCCTCAGGATCACCGGGTACCACGGGTACGACCCGCTGACCATCGAGCGGCTCGACGGCCTGCCGCTGGACACCGGGCTGACCCCCGCGGGGCAGGTACTGGCCGACGGCGTCCCCGCCTTCTTCGGCGACCGTGCCGCGATGGCCCGCGCGCACCCCGGCGCCTCGCAGGTCAGCGGCAAGGAGGCCTGGGCGTTCCTGCCGCTCACCATCTCCGGACGCCCGGTCGGGTGCTGCATCCTCTCCTACGAGCGGCCGCACACCTTCACCGCCGACGAGCGCGCCGTCCTCACCTCCCTGGCCGGACTGATCGCCCAGGCCCTGGACCGGGCCCGGCTGCACGACGCCGCGCACGACCTCGCCCACGGCCTCCAGCAGGCCCTGCTCCCGCACACCCTGCCCGTGGTGCCGGGCCTGGAGGCCACCGCCCGGTACCTGCCCGCGGGCCACGGCATGGACATCGGCGGCGACTTCTACGATCTGATCCCGCTGGACGCCACCACCGTCGCGGCCGTCATCGGCGACGTCCAGGGGCACAACGTGGCCGCGGCCGCGCTCATGGGCCAGGTCCGCACCGCGATCCGGGCCGCCGCGGGCGCCCCGCCCGACGCGGTCCTGGCCCGCACGGGCCGTCTTCTGGCGGGGCTGGACACCGAACTGCTCGTGTCCTGCCTCTACGTCCACATCGACCTGGCGAGCCGGTGGGCGACCCTGGCCAGCGCCGGGCACCCGCCCCCGCTGGTGCACGCGCCCGGCTCCCGGCCGCAGCGGGTGCAGGTCGATCCCTGGCCGCTCCTCGGCATCGACACCGGCACGCCGTGCCCCGTCACCCGCCTGGAGCTGGCGCCGGGGACCCTCCTCGTCTTCTACACCGACGGGCTGGTCGAGAAGCCCACCGCGGCCGGCATTGACGCCGAGCGCGGTACCGACGACGTCGCCGCGGTCCTCGCCGAGAACGAGGGGGCGGACCTGGACGAGCTCGTCGAGGCCCTGCTGCTCGGTACCGGGGCGGCCTACGGCCACACGGACGACATCGCACTGCTCCTGCTGCGCCTGTGACCGCGCGAGGAGCCGCGCGCGGTGTCCGGCCGCTCCCGGTACGGGTCGCCCTACAGGTACGGGTCGAAGGGGATGCCCGCCGGCTTGGCCTCCGCCAGGTGGGACGCGAAGGAGCCGTCCTTCAGGCCGAAGTGCGCGCTGCCGAAGTCGGCCTGGCTGAGCTTGTCCCGGAGCGTCGCCGGGTATCCGGACCAGCCGACCAGGGTGGGGTACTGCCAGGTGCCGCGGTGGTTCTCCGGGGGTTCGTCGTTGGTGTTCGCCGCACGGAAGCAGTGCGTGCCGATGCCGTCCTTGTGATAGACGATCTTGGGGTGGGTGCCGTCCCAGCGGATCCGGTCGCGCGCGTGGACCACGAAGTCGCCGTGCGCGGACGTGGCGACGTACTTCGCCTCGTCGCCCTGGATCCACACCACCACGTGCTCCCAGTCGTGGCGGTGGCCGCCGAGGCTGATGCCGGGGATCGCCTGGTCCTTCTCGAAGTAGAGCGCGTAGACCACGGCGCACCAGCCGTTGTTGCACTTCCAGCGGGAGTACCCGTTGGTGTTGGCGAGGTCCGAGGCGTCCCGGCAGTTGCCGTCGAGGGCTCCGGTGGGCTTGAGCCCGCCGTTCAGCACCCCGGTGGGACCTATGGCGGGGGTCGGGTAGCAGCCGTCGGTGTCGTAGTCGTAGGCGGGCTGGAAGGTCCGCTCGATCGCCTCGGCCTGGCCGGGCAGCGCCGGGGGCGGAGCCGCGAAGGCCACCTGCGGGACGCCGACGACGAGCGCGAGGGCGGCGCCGACGACGACGAGGGATCTCCGGACGTGACGGTCGGTCCGCACAACGGGCCTCCTGGCCGGTCGGGTTCGAGGGGCGCGGGCCGACGACGGCCTGCGCCGACCGACACGCCCGGAGCATCATTCGCGAACCGGCTCGGCACGGCAAGGGTGCGCGCAGCTTCTTCTGCATGCGCGGGGACAAGAACTGCCCGTCAGAACAGGCGAGTTGAGGATATGTCAGAAATAGCGGCGCGGGTGCGGGCGCCGGGGCCGGGGCCGGGAGCGGCCCCCCGTACGCACGAAAGGTCCGCCCCCGCGAGCAGGGGGCGGACCAGGGCCTCGGCCGGGCGCTGTCACACGGTCACAGGCCGACCGTGTTCATCAGGATGATGGCTGCCAGGTTCAGGAGGATGACCGTGACGACGATGCCGATCGCGATCCAGGCCTTCTGTGATTCGTCCATGGGTGCGGGTCACCTCCCGACGGGGACGCGCCGCCGCGCGGCGCTCCGCCGGCCGGCGGCGTTCCGTCCGGCCTCCTCCCATGCTGACCCCCCGGCGCGCGGAGCGCAGGTCGGCTGCCCGCCCCCCGCCCCCCCGCCCCGGGCCCGGTCCTGCGCGGGCCGCGGGCGGCGGGGCCGGCCCGTCAGGCCACCCAGGTGGCCGTCATGCCGAGCACGGCCGCGCCGTCCTGGTCCGTCAGCTTGGTCCCGGTGAAGTCGCGGGCCCACTGCGAGGTCTGGATGCGGAAGGCGGGACGGTCGGCGGTCAGCGCCTCCATCACGGCCTCGGCCGCGCCGGCCGGGGTCTGGGCCGCGCCCTCCGTGAACTGGCTCACCGTACGGTCGATGTAGGTGCGCAGCGCGTCTGCGTACGGTCCGGCCGCGGCGATCCGGGCGTCGAAGTCGAGCCCGATGTTGTTGACGAACTCGGTCGCCACCGCACCCGGCTCGACGACGGACACGGTCACGCCGAGGGTGCTCGCCACGGGCGCCAGGCTCTCCATGTACCCCTCCACCGCGAACTTCGCCGCGCAGTAGGCCTCGTTGAAGGGCTGGCCGATCACGCCGCCGACGCTCGTGACGGTGATCAGGCGGCCGCCGGTGGCCCGGAGGTGGGGGAGTGCCGCCTTGGAGACGTTCAGCACGCCGAAGAAGTTGACCTCCATGACCTCGCGGACATCGGCCACGGTTTCCAGTTCCAGGGTGCCGAGGTGTCCCGCGCCGGCGTTGTTCACGACCGCGTCCAGGCGGCCGTAGTCGGCGATCACGCCCTCCACCGCCGCGATGACGGACTCCTCGTCGACGACGTCGAGACGGCGGATGTCGATGTCGACGCCCGCCTCGGCGGCGGCCTCGCGCAGGGCGTCGGCCCGTCCGGTGTCGCGCAGCGTGGCAACGGTGCGCCATCCGGCGCGGGCCGCGGCGACGGCCGCGGCCAGCCCGATGCCGGAGGAAGTGCCGGTGATCAGGACGGTACGGAGGGGGGCGTCGGCGGTGGCGGCGGCGGGAGCGGTGGGGGGCGTGGACATGGCGTACCTCGGAAGCTCGGGTTTATGTGCGTGCACACACACTTTAAAGTTATGTGCGTGTGCACGCAACCTCTAGACTGTGCGACATGCCGAAGAAGCTCACAGAAGCCGAGATGCCGGCGGCCGACTACGCCTTCTACGGGCTGGTCTGGGCCGGTACGACGATGACGGACCGCGTGGACAAGGCCCTGGTCAAGGCCCACGACCTGCCCGTGTCCTGGTTCGAGGTCATGCTGTGGCTGGCGTCCAGCCCCGAGCCGGTGCCCGCCTCGGTCCTCGGGAACAGCACCCTGCTCAGCCGCAGCCAGGTCTCGCGGGTCGTGGACGCCCTGCAGAGCCGCGGCCTGGTGACGCGTACGCCTTCGGCACGCGACGCGCGCTCCGTGGAGGTCGCCCTCACCCCGGCCGGACGCACCCTCTTCGCCGCCGCGGACACCACGCGGCGCGAGGCCCTGGCGCCGGTCTTCACCGACCTCCTCGACACCGAGGACCTGGAAGCCCTCGGCCGGGTGTGGCGCAAGCTCAAGGCGGCCAAGGCCGCACAGTCCGACTAGCCCGACCAGCCCGGCCAGACCGGTCGGCGGCGGGAGGGCGTACGCGGCCGGCGCAGCCTGCGGCCCGAGGGGGCCGAGGGGGCCAGCGCGAACGTCACGGTGATGCGCGCACCCCCCAGCGGGCCCCGGGCGATGCGCATCGAGCCACCCGTGGCGCTCGCCGCACGCTGCGCGATGTCGAGGCCCAGCCCGGTGGATCCGGTGCTGCTCCCGCGGGAGAGGGCCCGGTCGGGATCGGGGATGCCGGGGCCGCCGTCCTCCACGACCAGCTCCACGGCCTGGGCCGTGCGGACGACGTGGACGCCGAAGGGGGTCCCCGGCGCGGTGTGCCGGAAGATGTTGCCGATCAGCGCGTCCACCACGGCGGCGATGTCGTCGTCGGAGAGGCTGACGGTCGTCGGCTCCTGGGTCAGGTCCAGGGTGCAGGACCGGTTCTGCTGTTCCGCCAGGACCGTCCAGAAGGAAGTGCGGCGGCGTACGACGTCGGCCGCCTCGCAGCGCGGACCGGCGGCGGCACCCGCCCCGGCCGAGGGCCGGCCCGCGGACGGTTCCGCACCGAGCAGGCCCTGCCCCATGGGTCCCACGGCGAGCGGGGTGCGCGCCGCGGCGATGATGGCCTGGAGTTCCGTCTCCAGCTCGCCGACCGCCGCCTCGACCCTGGCCGACTCCGGTGTGCCGGCCATCCGTTCCGACGCGAGGTGCAGGGCGGTCAACGGGGTCCGCAGCCGGTGGGACAGGTCGGCGACGAGTTCGCGTTCGACGGCGAGCAGCTCGGTCATCCGGTGCGCCATCGCGTTGAAGGCCAGGCCCGCGTCCCGCAGCTCCTTGGGGCCCATCGGGTCCACGCGGGTGTCCAGATCGCCCCGGCCCAGCGCGTGCGAGGCCTGCGCCAGCCTCTTGGAGGACCGGACGACCTTCGCGCCGAGGCGGTCGGCGACCAGGACGGAACCGCCGACCAGCCCCACCGCGAGGAAGAGCATCACCGCCCACGACTCCTTGACCCCGCGGGTCAGTTCCGCCTCGGGGACGAAGTTCTCGATGACGGCGACCTGATCACCGGGGAGCACCACCGGCTGCAGGCAGATCCAGCCCTTCGGGATCTCCTGGGAGATGGATTCGCGCCCCTGCTGCGCCCGTTCCAGCAGCGCGGCGGGCGCCTTCGAGGTGCCGAGGGCCCCGGAGCCCGGCAGGTGCACGACCAGGTGTTCGGCCGCGTCCAGGCTCGCCGCGGACTCCCGCAGCGCGTTCGGGTCCGTGGTGAGGGTGAGGACGGGGGCCAGGGCGGCGGCGCGCTGTTCGGCCGCGTTGACGCCCTGCTCCTTGACCAGTGACAGCACCAGCGCGGCCAGCGGTATGAGGAAGGAGAGGGCGACCATGGAGGTCACGGCGAGGGCCACGCCGGCCAGGGAGCGCCTCAACGCGGGGCCACCAGTTTGATGCCGACGCCGCGGACGGTCAGCAGGTAGCGCGGGGCCGCGGCGCGTTCGCCGAGCTTGCGTCGCAGGGAGGACAGGTGCACGTCGACGGTCTGGTCGTCCACGTACGGCTCCCGCCAGACCTCGGTCAGCAGCCGGCGCTTGGAGACGACCTGCCCCGAATGGTGGGCGAGGAAGGCCAGCAGGTCGAACTCCCGGCGGGTGAGGCGCAGCTCACGCCCGGCCAGGTACGCGGTGCGCGCACCCGGGTCCACCGCGAGCTCGCCCACGACGGTGGCCCGCAGCGGCTCGGCGGCCGCCGCGACCGGTGCGCCCGCGGCCCCGGCGGGCGGGACGTGGCTGGTGCGCCGCAGGACGGCGGACAGCCGGGCGACGAGCTGACCGCCGGAGAAGGGCTTGACCAGGTAGTCGTCCGCCCCCGCGTTGAGGATCTTGATGATTTCCGACTCGTCGTCCCGTGCGGTGGCCACCAGCACGGGCACGGAGGATATGCCCCGGATCATGCGCAGGGCGTCCCCTCCGTCCAGATCGGGCAGCCCGAGGTCGAGGACCACGGCGTCGACCGGCGTCTGGGTGACCTCGCGCAGCGCGCCGAACCCGTCGGCGGCGCTGCGTACGGCATACCCGTGTTCCGTCAGGACCTCGATCAGTGACTGGCGGATGCTGGGGTCGTCTTCCACGACCAGGACGCTCGGCATGCGGACACCTTAGGGGCTCGGTCGGCCGGGGCTCACCACCAGTACTGCGGGTAGCGGGTGCCGGTGCGGCGGGTGCGGGAGAGGGCGCAGCCCGCGAGGACGATGAGCACGGCGGCTCCGGCCAGCAGCGGGACGAACGTGCGCGGGTCCGGCGTGCGCAGGACGATGACGACGGCGGTGGCGCACGCGGGGGAGTGCGGGGTCCTGGCCAGGGTCATCACGGCGAGCGCGAGCCCCGCCGCGGCTGCCGCGACCCAGGGCGAGCTGCCGAAGGCGGCGAGTCCCGCGTAGCCGATGGCGGCGCAGAGCAGGTGGCCGCCGATCACGCTGCGCGGCTGGGCCAGCGGCAGGCCGGGCACGCTGTGCACGATCGCCGCGGACGCGGCCAGCGGGGGGATGAGGACGGGTTCGTGGATGGCGGCGCCGATGGCCACCAGGCCCAGCATGACGGCGGTGGCACCGCTGGCGCTGTGCAGGACGGTGCCCGGCGCCGGAGCGGGGGCGCGTCCCGCGAGGCGCGGCAGGACGCGGGCACGCGGGGCCGCGGACGGGCGGGGCCGCGCCCGTTCGGGGGCGATCTGGTCGGTGCTCACGGGGGATGACGTCTTCGGGGCAGGGCCGGCGGACGGGCGTCCGTCCGGCGGTGAACGGCGGGAGGGGCGGGCCGATCCCCTCGGCGGCCCGTGCGACCGGCGGGTCGGCGGTCGACGGGGGCCGGGGTGCAGTGGCCCGGGGGTGCGGCCGCCCGGGGTGGGGGCGGCAGCGAACCCCTTGGATCATACGAACCCTCCCGAACCGGGCGGTCGCCGGGTCGGCACGCCCCTGGCCGGTCCGCCGTCAGGAAGCTTCGAAGGTCGGCCCGTCACCGGTGATGCGCAGCCGCACCGGGCGGTCGGACACCGGAATGGTGCAGCCGTCCCGCGTGCTGCAGCTCGCGTAGCCGACCAGTACCGTCGCCTCCCCGTTCCCGTCGGCGCGGACGGGCAGCGTCGTGGTGACCGGGCCGTCGGGGTAGACGGGGACCTGGGCGTCGACACCGGGCACGCTGATCGACTTCACCTCCGAGGCCGCCTTCAGACCGCCCCGGGCCTTGAGCGCCCCGGTGACCGCCACGGAGGTCGGCCGGCCGACCCCCTCGATGCCGGTGGCCGGCAGCTCGGTGCTGTAGAGGTGGAAGCCCTTCGCCTCGGGCGTGAAGACCGCGGTGAGGGTGCCCCCCGAGGCCTTCCAGTCGGTCACCGACAGGGTGACGGTCACGCCGTTCTCGGAGAAGCGCGTCGTGGGCGCGGAGCCGGCGGCGTCCGCTGCGGGCTGCCCGCCGCACGCCGACAGCGCGGCCAGGGAGAGGAGGGCGGCCGCGACGCGGGCCGTGCGGGAGTGCCTCACCTGCGTGGAAACGTTCATCTGTGCCTCTGTGGTGCGTGGCGCGTGCGCGCGCTTGCGCTCGTCACGCGATCGGGTCGGATCGGTCGTGGTACTCGGGGTACTCGGGGTGAACGGAATGAACGGGGTGAACCGGATGAACGGCCCGGCTAGAAGGCGGTGGTGAAGTTCGCGCTCCACAACTGCAGGCTGTAGACCATGTCGTTCCACACGCCGGTGGCCAGCAGCAGACCGACGAGTACGAGCATCCCCCCGCCGATCCGCAGGACCCACGGGTAGTGGCGCTTGACCAGCCCGAAGGCGCCCAGCGCCCGGCGGAAGGCCAGCGCGGCCAGGACGAACGGCAACCCCAGCCCCAGACAGTACGCGGCCATCAGCAGGGCCCCGCGGACCGCGCTCGCCTCGGTCCAGGCCAGCGCCTGCACGGCGGCCAGTGTCGGCCCGATGCACGGGGTCCAGCCGACCGCGAACACCGCCCCCAGGGCGGGGGCTCCGGCGAGGCCCAGGGCGGGACGCCGGTGGCTGCGGAACTCCCGCTGGGTGAAGCCCGGCAGGAACCCCATGAAGGACAGCCCCATGAGCACGGTGAGGACACCGAGCACCTGGGTGATCACCTCCTGGTGGGCCAGCAGGCTCCGGCCGAAGTAGCCGAACAGGGCGCCCCCGGAGACGAGTACCGCGGTGAAGCCCAGGACGAACAGCAGCGCGCCGGTCGCCATCCGGCTGCGGCGCCCGCCGCTCGCCTCCGCCAGGTCGGCGACCGACAGGCTGGTCACGTAGCTGAGGTAGCCCGGTACCAGCGGCAGCACGCACGGTGAGAGGAAGGAGACCAGTCCCGCCACGAACGCCACGGGCGCCGCGATCGCGAGTGTTCCGTTCACGAGGGAGGAAGTGTCCGTGACGGCGAGCGTCCACTGCGCGGCGGCCGTCACGACTCCTCCTCCAGGACCCGTGCGAGCAGGGGCCGCAGCTGCTCGTCGGTGACGGCGCCCCCGATGGCGGCGGCGACGCGTCCGCGGCGGTCGATGACGAGGGTCGAGGGGATCGCCTGCGGGTTGACGAGGGCGGGAGGGAAGCGGAGCAGGAGTTCGCCCTCGGGGTCGTGGAGGCTGGGGAAGGACATGTCGTGGGCCCGTACGAAGGACCGTGCGGCGGCCCGGTCCCGGTCCCGGGTGTTGATCCCGAGGAAGCGGACCCCGTCGGCCCGGGTCTGCCGGCTGAGCCGCTCCAGGTCGTCCGCCTCCGCACGGCAGGGACCGCACCAGGAGCCCCACGCGTTCAGGACGACGACCTGGCCGCGGAAGTCGCCGAGCGCGACCTGCTTCCCGTCCAGGTCGGCGCCGGCCAGGGCCGGTGCCTCCTGCCGGGCGCCGGGGTCCATGACCTTCGCCCCGGCCGCCGCGGTGACCGCCTCCGGCCGTCCGGCCCGGGACCCCGCGGCGGCGCCGTCGTCGGTCCAGAGACCGGCGACGACCAGCACGGCCGCCACCGCGAGCCCGGTGGCGGCCGGGACGAGGAGGGACGCGCGTACCGGACCTCTCATGACGCCCACTTGCGCAGGAAGGCGTTGATGCCGTCCGCGGTCAGCGAGGGGTTGCCCGTGACGTGGGTGTCGGTGCGCACCGTGCCCGACGGCGAGACCACGACCAGGACGGGCATCGTGTAGGTGCCGCCCGAGGGGCTGTACTTGCGCAGGAGCGCGGAGTTGGCGGAGCTGTTCCCGCCGATGTCCACCTTGACCAGGTGGTACGAGGCACCGAGGATCCCGGCGGTCTGCGACTGTGCGAACACCTTGTCGGCGGCCTTGCAGTTGCCGCACCAGTTCGCACCGAAGTCGAGCAGGACCATCCGCCCGTCCGACTTGGCCGCGCGCAGCGCCGCGTCGATCTGCTTCTGCGCGTCCGCGGAGCTGTCGTAGCCGGGGCCGGGGACCTTGGCCGGCGCGGGTGCGGCGGAGGTACGGGCCGGCTTGGCGGAGCCGCCGCCGGACGAGGCGGAACCGGACGGCGCCCGCGAAGCGGTCGGCGAGGCGGAGGCCGACGCCGGGGCGGACACGGACGCGGACGGCGAGGCCGACGCCGTCGGGGACGTCTCGGCGGTGGAGGTCGCGGACTGCGCCCCGGAGAGGGCCTGCGCGGACTGGCCGGCGGTGGCCGCGGCGGCGGAGCCGCCGGCGGGCTCCGAGGACGGCCCGCAGGCCGCGGTCAGGCCCGCCGCGACGACGGCCGCGGCGACCAGCGGCAGCCGCCTTCCCAGGGGCGCGGTGGAGCGGGGCGACGTCGTACGGCGGTCGGCGCGGACGGGTCGGAGCATGCGAGAACTCATGGCGGAGACACCCCAAGGCACGGTTCGGACTGCGGGACGGGCGGGAAGCCCCCCGGCTCGGTGAAGACGGCGGCCCGACGCGGCTCCCGGGCGTCACACCCCGGAACCGACGGCCGCTCGGCTGACGCGAGCATAGGACCGCTCGGGGCCCCCGGAACCCCGTCGGGGCGATCTTGAGCTTGCCCTAAGGAAGAGCTCACCTTCCGCTTTGCCGGGCCCAGGCCCACGGGCTCCCACAAGGTGGCGATCGCCGTGAAAGGGGCGAGAGGGGCGAGAGGTTCGAGCGGGACAGAACGCCCGCGACGGCCGGCCGGGCCCTCAGAAGGAGGATTCGCGCACGCTGGCCTTCGCGCTCGGATCGATCGTCGCGGTGATGACCGACCGGTGGTCGGCGCTGGTGAACGTGACCGTGAGGGTGCTGTCCGAGGTCTGCGACGTGGTGGTCTTGAAGCCGCGGCTGGGGACCGCGGAGATCAGGCACACGCCCCGGCTCCCGTACCGCACCGTCACCTTTCCGCCCTGTGCGGGGACGGTGTACAGGCCCGCCCCGCCCTCCTCGCAGTCGACCTTCCTCGGGGCGGGGGTCCTGGGCGCGCCCGACGTCGCCTTGACGGGGGTGGGGGCGGCCGTCGTGGGGGAGGGGCTCTGCGAGGCCGTGGGCGAGGCGCTGGCGGACGCGGTCGGGGACGGTGTGTCCGCGGGCGGGCTGCCCGCCTGCCAGGCGGGAGGCGTGTCGATGACCGTCGGGGCGGACCGTGCGACCGGCGGTGTATGCCGGGTCGTGCCGACCACGAACTGGACCGTCGCGAGCACGGCGGTCACGCTGGCGGCCGTGCAGGACAGCCATATGAGCAGGTAGCGCGGAGTTCGGGGCACGGCCCCATAGTGTCCGACGTTCCGGCCGGTCTGTCACCGGCTCCCTCTGAAAAGGCCCGGACCGGTGTGCGGGGCAGCGGGCGAACGCCGACGTCCTCCCACCCGGGTGCGGGTGGGAGGACGTGGCTGTGGGGGGTGGTTCAGGGGGGGGGCAGGGGCGTTCGCCCGGTAAGTCCGTCGTGCGGGAGGCGGTTACCTCGGGGCGCCGAAGTTCTGCGTCCACCACGGGCCGCCGTCGCCCTTGTGGACGCCGATGCCGATCTCCTTGAAGGCGCAGTTGAGGATGTTGGCGCGGTGGCCGGAGCTGTTCATCCACGCCTTCATGACGGCGTCCGCGTCGGCCTGCCCGCGGGCTATGTTCTCGCCCAGGTTGGACCACTTGTAGCCGGCGGCCTCCACCCGGCTGGTCATGGTGGACCCGTCCGGCCCGGTGTGCGACATGACGCCGGCGCGGGCCATGGTGTCGCTGTACCCGCGTGCGGCGGCGCTCAGCTTGGCGTTGGAGGTCACGGGGCCGCACCCGGCGGCCGCCCGCTCCTTGTTGACCAGGGCCAGCACGGCGGACTCGGCGTCGCCGTTGACGGTGCCGCCGCCCGTGGTGGGGGCGGGCTTGCGCGTGGGCTTCGTGGCGGGGGAGGACTCCGACTTGGTCTCGGCGTCCTGCGCCGTCGCGGGGTCCGTGGGGGTGGCGGACGCGGACGCGGAGGCGGAGGCGTCGGGCGTCGGGGACGCACTGGCGCTCGCGGTGGCCGTGGCGTCGGTGCTGGGCGAGGCGGCGTCGGGGGTGGGAGTCGCCGCCCCGGAGGACGTTCCGGCGGCGTCGGTACGCCGGTCGGTAGGCGCGTCATCGCCGGAGTCGGCCACCGCGACCCCCACCGCCACCACCGCGGCGGCCGTGGTGACGGACAGCACGATGCGCGTGCGCATCGTCTTCTTCCGTCGGGCCTCGACGCGGGTCTGCGTTTCGGGAGTTCGGCTGCGGCTCATGCCGGTAACACCTCGCAAGAGAAGGGGAGGAGGGGAGTCCGCCTGAGCCTAGGCCGGTGACCAGCGAAAAGATCCCCCTGGAGGCGTTCTTCAAGTTCCCTTAAGGAAGCCCGCAGGATCAACACAGGGACGAGTCGGGCAATCGCCCCAACTCGGCTTGGTGTCAGGGGAGGTGACCGTCGCCGTGAAGGTGCGCCGCGGAGACGAGGGGCCGCGGGCGGCGTCCGGTGACGTCCGCAGGGCGGCACAAGAACGCGCCCCGGGGCCGGTGTTGCCGTCCCGGGACGCGTACGTGATTCCCTGCCCGCTCCGCTCTTTCTGCTAACCCCCGAAGTCGGGCAGGACGAGGGAGCCGTCCTCGGTCAGGGTGAAACCGGGGTTGTGGGCGATCTCCCATGCGTGGCCGTCGGGGTCGGTGAAGACGCCCGAGTAGAATCCGATCGCGTTGACGGCGGCCGGCCGGGTGACGGTGCCGCCGGCCGCCGCTGCCGCGTCGAGGACGGCGTCCACCTCGGCGTCGGTGCGTACGTTGTGGGCGAGGGCGATGCCGCCGAAGCCGGCCGGCGGCGCGTCGGGAAGACCGCAGTCCGCGGCCAGTTTCCCGCGGTCCCAGAGGACCAGGGCCAGGCCGCCCGCCTGGTGGAAGACCGTCTCCTCGACCTCGGTGCCGCGCCAGCCGAGGGCCGTGTAGAAGCTCTTGGCGCGGGCGAGGTCGGCGACCCCCAGGGTGACCAGGCTGATCCGCTGTTCCATACCGCCACCGTAACGGCCGGGCGGCGGATCCGCTCAGGCGGCGGGCTTGCCCGGCTGGTCGTGGGTCGAGCAGTGGATGCCGCCGCCGCCCGAGGCGATGGTGTCGATGGCGACCGGCACGACGTCCCGCTCGGGGAAGTGCTCCTGGAGGATGCCGCGGGCCCGGTCGTCGGCCTTGCCGGTCGCCGAACTTGGGCATGAAGACGGCATCGTTGGCGATGTAGAAGTTGGCGTAGGTCGACACGAAGTCGTCGCCTTCGCCCGTGGTCCTGTTCAGGTCGGGCTGCGGGAGGTCGATGATCTCGAAACGCCGGCCGCGGGCGTCCGTCGCCTTCGACAGGACGGACTTCGCCTGGTCGGCGGAGCGGGACCAGGAGTCGGCCGGAGTGCTGGGGTGGGCGCGGTCCAGCAGCACGACGCCGGGGGCGGTGAACCGCACGAGGCTGTCCACGTGGGCGTCGGTGATGTCCTCCCCGCGTACGCCGGCCAGCCAGACGACCTTCTGGACGGCCAGGGTCTGCTTGAGCTCCGCCTCGATCGCGTCCCGGCTCTTGCCCCGGTTGCGGTTGTCGTTGACGAGCGAGCTGTCGGTGACCAGCAGGGTGCCCTCGCCGTCCGTCTCGAACGAGCCGCCCTCGGCGACCAGCGGGGCCTGGACCCGGGGGATCCCGTACTTCTGGAGCACGGTCCGGGCGACCACTCCGTCGTTCTTGTGCTCCTGCTTGTTGCCCCATCCGTTGAAGTTGAAGTCGACGCCGACGACCTTCCCGCCCTCCTCGACGAAGACGGGGACGGTGTCACGGGCCCACAGGTCGTCCACCGCCAGCGGGATGACCTCGACGTCATTGCCGCAGGCCCGCTGGGCCGCCGCCACCTGGTCGGGCCGCGCCATCATGACGACGGGCTCGTGCTGACCGACCGCCCGGGCGATCCGCGCGATGTCGTCGCGCACGTGGCGCAGGTCCTCCTCCCACACCCCGGCGGCCAGGGCCGGCCAGGCCATGAAGGTGCGGGTGTGGCTCTCCCACTCGGCCCCGAGGCGGCGCCCGTCGGCCGCGGGGGCGGACCCCTTCGTGGCCTCCGGCTTCGCTCCGACGGCGGACGGGCCGCAGGCCGGGGCGCCGGCGACGATCGCGCCGATTCCGGCGAGGGCGCGAAGGACGGTCCGGCGGGTGGGGGGAAGGAAGGACACGGGGAACTCCGATCGTGGGCTGGCGGAAGGGGTGCATCCGGCCAGGGCGGGCGCGAGGTGTCACATAGGCCGACAAGCCGGGCCCTACGGACAAGAGTGCGCGCTCCGCTCCGCGAACGGCCGCTCTGCAGGGAGAAGTGAGGCGGCCTCGTGTCGCCACTGTGGCACTGACTGAAAATTCAGTCAATGCGCGGACGAGGGGAACCCGGTCGGCCCGTTCCCACTCCGATGGCGTCGCGCACCAGGTCGCGGGCGTGCCGGAGGGGGATCAGGCCGCTGAGCCAGCGGACGCCGACCCCCTCCAGCAGGGCCGTCAGCCGCTCCGCGGCCGCGGTGACGGCGCCGGGCAGAGCTCGGCGAGGTGGCCCGCGGTCTCCGCGGCCCAGGCCGCACCCGCGGCGGCGAGTTCCTCGCGCAGTGGCGGGTCGAAGACCGAGTGGGCCCGCAGCTCGCCCCAGGCCGTGCTTCTCGCGCACTTCGGGCAGGTCCTGGAACTCCAGCAGCAGGGTCCGCTCCAGCAGCTGCCGCGGGCCCGCATGTCCGAGCGCCATCCCGGAGCCCAGCCCGCCCCCGCGGTGCTGGCCGGGCCCCGCCACGGGCCGCGGACGTCCGCACCCGAACGCCCCGGTAAGGTGCGGTCCATGGCGTCTCGCAGCACTCAGATCCTGGAAGCGGCCGCCCGGGTGATCGCCCGGCGAGGGGTCCGCGGGCTGCGCGTGGAGGAACTCGCGGCCGAGGCGGGCGTGTCCACCGCCCTGATCTACTACCACTTCAAGGACCGCACGGGGGTCCTGCGCCAGACCCTGGAGTTCATCAACGACCGGGCCGAGCGCTACACCGCGGACCGCGACCCGGACGCCCCGCCGCTCACCCCCCGGGAGGAGCTGGAGGAGACCCTGCTCCTGGAGCTCCAGGACACCGTGGAAGTACGGGAGAACAGCTCGGCCTGGGGTGAACTGCGGGCGAGCGCCGTCTTCGACGAGGTCCTGCGCGAGGACCTGGCCAGGGCCACCCTGGTGTGGGTCCAGGAGGTCGCCGCGCTGCTCGGCCAGGTCCACCCGATGGCCCCCGCGTCGTCGCTGGCCGCCGCCGCGGAACGGCTCACCGCGCTGCTCGAAGGGCTCAGCATGCGCTGGCTCAGCGGCGGCATCAGGATCGGTCACGCGCGGGAGCTCATGAGCGGCGCCATCGACGCCGAACTGGCCGGCCTGCGCCAGGGCTGACCACCCGTTGGACGGCCCCCGGGGCGGGGCCCGACCCCACCCCGGGATGGCCTGCAGCTTTTCAGTGCTCCCTACGGACTGAATTTTCAGTCAACGTCAGGGAGGTGAAGTCAGAGCCGTCCGGCACCCGTGGCCGCCTACCCGACCGAGCAGCGCATGGACATCGTCGCGAAGCTCCAACGCCAGGCGGCAGCCTGCTCCTGGGCGGGATCGCCGTCGTCGCGGCGGGGCTGCGCCCGGCCGCGTGGTCGAGCAGCTCGACCGCGTGGTCTAGCAGCTCGACATCGACCGCCTCGGCACCGGCGGCGGCGGTATCCACTGCATCGCCCAGCAGCAGCCGGTGCCGTAACCCGCCCCCTGCACCGCGCGGACGGGGCCATCGGCGCGCCGCACCCGGCGGGACCGATGGCCTTGCGGGTTGACCCGCGAGCCCCCGCTCGCTTGGATCCCCCTGGCGGCGCGGTGCCGCCCGTACGGAGATCGGGGTGGGCGGATCGTGGTCGGCGGGCGGTCGCTGGGCCGGCGGTTCGGGTGGCTGTGGACCTCGTACGCCGTCAGCACGCTCGGCACCTGGCTCGCCTTCGACGCGTTCCCGCTCATCGCGATCCTCGTCCTGCACGCCGGGACGACCGCGGTGTCGGCGCTGGCGGCCGTGGGGCCCGCCGTCGGCGCGGTGCTGGCGCTGCCGCTCGGCCCGTGGGTGGAGTCCCGCCCCAAGCAGCCGGTGATGATCGCCATGGACCTGGCCCGGTTCGCGGCGCTGACGAGCGTGCCGGCGGCGTACGCGCTCGGCGGGCTCACCTTCGCCCACCTCGCGGTCGTCTCGGTCGTGGTCGGCGCGGCCGGCATCGCCTTCACCGCGGCCGGCGGCGCCTGTCTGAAGGAACTCGTGCCGCCCCAGGACCTGCTCGTCGCGAACGGCCGGTTCGAATCCACGACGTGGACCGCCACCCTGCTCGGACCGCCGCTCGGCGGCGTCGCGATCGCCGCGTTCGGGCCGATGGCGACCGTCCTCGCCAACGCGGTCAGCCACCTGCTCTCGGCCGCGGGGATCCGCGCGATCGGCCGGCCGGCGCCGCGCCCCGCGCCCGCCGGAGCGCCGCGCCGGCTGCGGTCGGGCGATCTGTTCGCAGGCTGGCGCTACATCCTGGGTGATTCCGTGCTGCGCCCGCTGTTCCTCAACACCGTCCTGGTCAGCGGTCTGATCATGGCGACCTCGCCCCTGCTGGCCGTGCTCATGCTCGGACCTCTCGGCTTCGCGCCGTGGCAGTACGGACTCGCCTTCGCCGCGCCGTGCGTGGGTGGCCTGTTCGGCTCGCGCCTGGCGCCGAGGCTCGTCGCCCGGTTCGGGCAGCACCGGGTCCTGCTCACCGCGGGGACGCTGCGCGTGTGCTGGCTGCCGTGGCTGGCCTTCGTCGGCCCCGGCACGGCCGGGCTGGTCCTCGTCATGGCCGTCGAGTTCGGGATCATCACCTGCATGGGCGTCTTCAACCCGGTGCTGGCCACCTGCCGGCTCGAGCGGACCCCCGCGGACCGGGCCGCACGCACCCTGCTGGCCTGGTCGGTCTCCGGCAGGGCCGCCATCGCCGCGCTGACCGCCCTGTGGGGACTGCTGGCCGCCGTCACCGGACCGCGCACCGCGATCGCGATCGCCGGGGCCCTCGCCATGGCCACCCCGCTGCTGCTGCCGCGGTCGGTCCCGGCGGACCGCACCGCCCTCAGGGGTGGGTCGCGCGGTGGTCGCTGAGGGCCTCGTGGGTCAGGTGCAGACCCGTCCGCAGGACCGCGTCGTGCCGGGTGGGGTGGGCCGAGCGGTGGGCGAGGTCGAGACCGCGGGCCCGGTCGAGCTCGGCGGCGAACTCGTCCCCGCGCAGGGCGGCGTCCAGGGCCAGGGCGGTGGCCCGGACCAGCGGGGCGATGTCACGCAGCGCGGAATCGGGGGCCGGCGCCGGGCCGGGGCCGCGGGCCCGCTCCCGGAGTTCCTGCGTGAAGCACTGCAGGGTGACGGCGCTCCTGACGGCCAGTCCCAGCCGCCCGTCGAGCCCGGCGGGCGGCGTCCGGGTCCGCCGGCGCCGGACGGCCCGGTCGAAGGCGGCGCGGCAGGCCTGCGGCCGCATCCACAGCTGCTCCCCCTCGGCCAGCGGATCCGGAGCGGCGGGCGGCCCGCCGCGGGCGAGCCGGCCGGCCACCCCGTCGAGGAGGCGCCCGACTCCGGCCCGGTAGGCGTCGAGGCCCGCCGCGGCCGACCGGTACGGGTCCGGCGGCCACAGCAGCGGTCCGAGCAGCATCACCACGGCGATGCCGGCCAGCGTCTCCGCCAGGCGCGCCAGCGGATACCCCGGGAGGGCGGTGGCGTAGATCATCAGCGCGGTGATCAGGACCTGCTGGTTGGGGGATCCCGGCCGGCCCAGCAGGTACGTGCCGGCGCACCCGCAGACCAGCACGGCGAGGAAGGTCAGCGACGAGGGCGGCAGCCGGTCCAGCAGGAGCGTGCTGAGCAGCACGCCCACGAAGACGCCCGCGAGGCGTTCCCACGCCAGGCGCGGCGCGGCGTACACGTCCTCACGGAGGATCAGCACGGCCGGCAGGGCGGCGGGCACGGGCGCCGTGCTCGTGCCCCACCACAGACAGAGGTACCAGGGCACCGCGGCGCAGACCACCAGGCGGGCGCCGGACCGGAGCCTTGAGCCGGCGGACGGGACATGCGGATCACTGGCGGTCGTACCGGGCATAACAGGCATCGTAGGGTTCGCCGTCCTGTAGCCGGCCGAACCGCGTGTCGAACGACCGAGGAGTGCGACGTGGGACGTGAGGACGGGCGGCGCCGGCCGCTGCTGATCGCCGCGGCGGCCGTGGTGGCCGTACTGGTGGGTGCGGGGCTGTACTGGTTCGAGCCGTGGAAGCTGTGGCAGGAGCAGACGGTGCGCGAGGCCCCGCCCACTACGGCGCCGGGCGTGCGGCCCTCGGGTTCCGCCGGGCCCGCCGCGCTCCGGACGCTCGCCACGGGCGACCTCATCAGCCACGAGCACACCACCAGGGGCGAGGTGAAGATCATCCAGGCGCAGGACGGCTCTCGCTTCCTGCGCCTGGAGGGGCTGGACACCAGCAACGGACCGGATCTGAGGGTGTGGCTGACCGATGCCCCGGTGAAGGAGGGCGTGGCGGGCTGGCGCGTCTTCGACGACGGCAAGCACGTCAGCCTGGGCGAGCTCAAGGGCAACAAGGGGGATCAGAACTATCCGATCCCGGCGGACGTGAGCCTGTCCGACTACAGCAGCGTCAGCATCTGGTGCGACCGCTTCGACGTCTCCTTCGGCGCGGCCGCCCTCACCCCCGCCTGAACCGGAGGCGGCAGCGCTCAGGTGCCGGTGAGCGCCGGGCCCGTGCGGCGCGCCAGGGCGTTGCTGCCGATCGAGTTGTGGACACTGAAGCCCACCGCGTCCGAGCGGTAGCGGTCGTCGGACCATTCGACCGGCCGGCCGTCCCGCGTGGTGGTCATGCGGCGCACCCGCAACAGCGGGCTGGTCCGCCGGACTTCGAGGAGTTCGGCGTCGCGGGCCCCGGCGGCGACCGCGTCGATGAGGTGCTCCCCGTACGCGAACACCAGCCCCGTGTCGTCCAGCAGACGCTGCGTCACCGACGGGCAGTCCGGCTCGATGTCTTCGACGGCGGGGGCGATCCAGCCGGCGTACACCGTGCGCTCCAGCAGGACCGGTTCGCCGTCCAGCCCGCGCACGCGCAGGACGTGCAGCACGCGGGCGCCCGGCTCCACGTGGAGCCACATGGCGTCCCGGTCGGTGGCCGGCCGGTACTCCGACGACACCACCCGGCCCGTCGCCGTGCGGCCCATCGCCGCGGCCCACTGGGCGAAGCTGCGCAGCTCGGCGAAGCTCTGGCTGCGCCGGCTGGCCAGTACCACGCGCCGGGCGCCCTGCCGGGACCCGATCAAGCCCTCGGCGGTCAGGGCGGACACGGCCTGGCGGACGGTGCCGCGGGAGACCCCGAAGCGCGCCGCCAGCTCGGTCTCCGCGGGCAGGAGCGCCCCCACCGCATACTCCTCGCGGTCGATCGCCCGGCGCAGTTCCTCGGCGATCTCCTCGTGCCGGGCCGTCATCGGTGGTGCTCCCGTCCCTCGTCGTGAACGCCGAGTGTGCGCAGTGTGTTTGGCGCTTACAGCCTATGCGCAGGGGCGCTCGGACCGAAACGAGGGGAGAGTGTCCAGGCTATTGGCCGGAATCCGTCGCTTTCCGTTCACCGGAAGGTCATGGATGCCGGGCCTACTGAGGCCGACTTGTTCAGACAAGTTGGCATCGCGCCCGCCGGGTCCGCCGTACCGCTCCACCTCCCCGCGCCTTCCCCGTACAACCTCCCAGGAGAGACCGTGTCCCTGCCGAGAAACGCCTCCCTCGCCGGCTGCCTCGCCGTCGTCGCCGCCCTCACCCTCACCGCCTGCGGCGCCGCTCCCGAGAAGGCCGACAACAAGACCGCCACCGGCAAGGACGCCGCCACCGCGACCTCCGCGGCGGACTTCGGCGGGATGGAGGCCCTCGTCGAGGCCGCCAAGAAGGAGGGCGTCCTGCACGCGATGGCCCTGCCCCGCGACTGGGCCAACTACGGCGCCCTCATCGACGGCTTCACCCAGAAGTACGGGATCAAGGTCGAGGTGGAGAACCCCGACGGCAGCAGCCAGGACGAGATCAACGCCGTCACCAGCCGCAAGGGCCAGGACCGCGCCCCCGACGTCCTCGACCTCGGCACCTCCTTCGCCGTCAGCGGTGCCCAGCAGGGCCTCTTCGCCCCGTACAAGGTCGCTTCCTACGGCGACATCCCCTCGGCGCAGCGGGACGACCAGGCCCGCTGGTACAACGATTACGGCGGCTACATCTCCATCGGCTGCGACGCGAGCCGGGTCAAGAACTGCCCCACGACCTTCAAGGACCTCCTCAAGCCCGAGTACAAGGGCCAGGTCGCCCTCAACGGCAATCCCACCAAGTCCGGCTCGGCCTTCGGTGGCGTCTACGCGGCAGCACTCGCAGGCGGCGGCTCCCTCGACGACATCCAGCCCGGCATCGACTTCTTCGGGCAGCTGAAGAAGAACGGCAACTACACGCCCGTCGAGTCCACCCCGGCCACCGTCGAGAAGGGCGAGACGCCCATCAGCATCGACTGGGACTACCTCAACGCCGGATACGCCGACCAGTTCAAGGGCAAGGGCGTCGACTGGAAGGTCGCCGTCCCCGAGGACGGCAAGTACGCGCAGTACTACGCCCAGGCCATCAACAAGGACGCCCCGCACCCCGCGGCCGCCCGGCTCTGGCAGGAGTGGCTCTACAGCGCCGAGGGCCAGAACCTGTGGCTCAAGGGGTACGCCCGCCCGGTGCTCATGGCCGCGATGGAAGGCGCAGGCACCCTCGACAAGGCCGCCGCCGCCAAGCTCCCCCAGGTCAGCGGCACTCCGGCCTTCCCCACGGAGGCCCAGCAGACCAAGGCCAAGGGCGTCCTCGCCCAGAGCTGGGGCAAGGCGGTCGCCGGCTGACCGCCGGCCCGGCCACCGGTACCGACACCGACCTCGACACGACTTCATGACCACCGACATGACCACACCCCGCACGGCTGCCGCGTCACCCGGGGCCGCCGCCCCGGCGGCCCCGGCCGCCCCCGCCGCCCGGACCGGGCGGCGGGCCCGCCGCTCCGGCGCCCTCGCCGTCGTCCCCCTGCTGCTGTTCACCGCGGTCGCCTTCGGCCTGCCCGCCGCCGCCATGCTCGACGGCGCCTTCACGGTCGAGGACCCGGTCACCGGCGCCGCCTCGTACGGCCTCGGCAACCTGACCGCCTCCTGGCAGGGCGCCTACCTCACCGCCCTCGTCGGCAGCGTGAAACTGTCCGCCACCTCAGCGGTCCTGGCCGCCGTCCTCGGCCTCCTCCTCGCCCAGGCCGTCGTCACCTCCCCGCTGCGGTCCCTGCGCGAGGCCGTGCTGACCGCCTCCGGCGTCCTCGCCAACTTCGGCGGCGTCCCCCTCGCCTTCGCCTTCGTCGCCACCCTCGGCAACTCCGGCGTCCTCACCCGCGAGCTCGGGCTGACCGACACCGGCTGGAGCCTCTACAGCTTCTGGGGCCTTGTCCTCGTCTACCTCTACTTCCTCGTCCCCCTCATGGTCCTCACGATCACGCCCGCCCTGGACGGGCTGCGCACCCAGTGGCGGGAGGCCGCCCGGAACAACGGCGCCACCCACCGCCAGTACTGGCAGCACGTCGCCCTGCCCGTTCTCGCCCCCTCCCTCCTCGGCGGACTCGTGCTCCTCTTCGGCAGCGCCTTCGCCGCGTACGCCACCGCCGCGGCCATGGTCGGCAGCTCGGTCCCGCTGGTCACGCTCCAGATCGCCGACGCGATCTCCGGCAACGTGCTCATCGGACAGGAGAACGTGGCCCTCGCCCTCAGTCTCGACATGGTCCTCGTCGCGGGCCTGGTGATGGCGGTCTACCTGCCCCTGCAACGACGGAGCGCCCGATGGCTCGCCTGACCGCCCGCCCGGCCCGGGGCACCGCCCCCTGGCGCGCCCTCGTCCTCGCCGCCGCGGCCCTGTACTTCCTGATGCCGCTCGCCGCCTCCGTCGTCTTCACCGTCGACGTGCCCGGCCAGGGCATCGACCTCGACGCCTACACCCGCATCCTGGACACCGAGGGCTTCCTGCCCAGCCTGCTGCTCTCCCTCGGACTCGCCGCCGCCACCATCGCGGTCGTCCTGCTGCTCATGGTCCCCGCCACGGTGGCGCTGCGGCTGGGCGCGCCGAAGCTGCGGCCCGTCGTCGAGATCGTGTGCGCCGCTCCGCTGGTCGTCCCGCCCATTGCCTTCGTCGCCGGCATCGGGACCGTCCTGAAGTGGGGACCCGAACACCTCTCCCGCACCCCGCTCTTCCAGACCTTCGTCGCCGTCCAGAACCCGGACTTCCCCCTCGTCCTGGTCCTCGCCCACGCCGTGATGGCGCTGCCGTTCGTATACCGGGCCCTGGATGCGGGACTGCGCGCCATCGACGTCCGCACGCTCGTCGAGGCGGCCCGCTCCTGCGGCGCGAGCCTTCCGCACGCCCTGCTGCGCGCCGTCCTGCCGAACCTGCGCGGTGCCCTCCTGAGCGCATCCTTCCTCACCTTCGCCCTGGTCCTCGGCGAGTTCACCACCGCCCAGCTCCTCGGCTTCCGGCCGTTCGCCGTCTGGATCGTCAACATCAGCGGCTCGCAGGCGCAGATGTCCGTGGCCGTCTCCGTCATGAGCCTGCTGGTCACCTGGCTGCTGCTCCTTCTCCTCGCTGGCCTCGGCGGCCGCCCCACCCCCTCCTCGACCACCGACCGCAAATGAGGGACCCCATGAGCCTCACCGCACCCGCGACGCCGACCGCGAACGGCACGCCCGCACCGCCCGACGCGGCCACCGTCGAACTGCGCGGCCTGCGCCGGTCCTTCGGCACCACCACCGCCCTCGACGGACTCGACCTGACCGTGCGCCCCGGCGAACTCCTCGCCCTGCTCGGCCCGTCGGGCTGCGGCAAGACCACCGCCCTGCGCATGCTGGCCGGCTTCGAACACCCCGACTCGGGCGAGATCCTCGTCGACGGCGAGGACGTCACCGCGGTCCCCGCCCACCGCCGCGACGCCGGCATGGTCTTCCAGTCCTACAGCCTCTTCCCGCACCTGAACGCCCTCGACAACATCGCCTTCGGACTGCGGATGCGCCGGGTCCGGACCGCCGAGCGGCGCTCCCGTGCCGCGGAACTGCTCGAACTCGTAGGCCTCGCCGACAAGGGCGACCGCTACCCCCACCAGCTCTCCGGCGGTCAGCAGCAGCGCGTCGCCCTGGCCCGTGCCCTCGCCCTGCGACCGCGGGTCCTGCTCCTGGACGAGCCGCTGTCCGCCCTCGACGCCAAGGTGCGCCTGACCCTGCGCGAGGAGATCCGCCGCCTCCAGCAGGAGCTCGGCATCACCACCCTGTTCATCACCCACGACCAGGAGGAGGCGCTCTCCATGGCCGACCGCGTGGCGGTCATGCGCGCCGGCCGTCTGGAGCAATGCGCCGCCCCGGCCGAGCTCTACGCCCGCCCCGCCACGGCCTTCGTCGCGGAGTTCGTGGGCACCATGAGCCGCATCCCGGGCCGGCTGCGGGCCTCCGACGCGACCGTCTCGGTCCTGGGCCGGCACCTCGCCGTCGACGGCGCCCCGCCGAGCACCGGGGGCGGAGCCGATGTAGACGTCCTCGTCCGGCCGGAGTCGCTCGGCGTCGCAGCCGCCGAGGACGGGGAGGGCCGGGTCCTCGGCACCTCCTTCCTGGGCGCCGCCGTGCGCGTGACCGTCGCCCTGGCCGACGGCACCCGGGTCAAGGCCGACGTCCCCGCCCACGACGCGGGGCGGCTGGCTGTGGGTGCGCCCGTCCGTCTGTCCCTGCCGGACCGCCCGGTCCTGGTCGCTCCGCGCGCGAGCTGACGCCGGGGCCGCGGCGGGGCCGCGCGGACGGCACGGGGTCACGGCCGCCGTGCCGCCCGCGATCGCGTCCGTGCCCGCGCGTGTCCCCGCGGATGCCCGGCGCCGCGGCGACCGGCGGGCGGAACGACGCCGTCGGCGGCCGCCGGCCGTCCCGCGCCCTGCCCGTCCCGCGCGGGTACCGACCCACCACCGCCCCGATCCGCCCGTACCGCCGGCCGTCCGGCCCCCTTCCCACCCTCCCGCACCGGAAAGAGACACCGTTCGTGACGTCCACGCACACGCCCGCCCCGCCGACGCTGCAAGCCGTCCTCTTCGACATGGACGGCACCCTCGTCGACACCGAACAGCTCTGGTGGGACACCGTGGCCGAGGCGGCCGAGCGGCTCGGGTACGTCCTTGCCGAGGCCGACCGGCCCGACGTGCTCGGCCGGCCCGTGGCGCACACCGCCGGCGTCCTCGCCGCCCGGAGCGGCGCACCCGCCGCCGGGATCGCCGCCGCACTGCACCGGGCCTTCGCCGAGCGGGTCCGCACCCGGGTCGTACCCCTGCCCGGCGCGCTGGCCCTGCTCGGCGCGCTGCGTGACGAGGGCGTCCCCACCGCGCTCGTCACCGCCTCCCCGCGGGAGGTCGCGGAGACCGTCGTGGCCGCCCTCGCGGAGGCCGGTCACGGCGGTTTCACGGTCACCGTCACGGCCGACGACACCGCCCTCACCAAGCCCCACCCCGACCCCTACCTCGCGGCCTGCCGCGCCCTGCGGGTCCTGCCCGCCGCCTGCGTGGCCGTCGAGGACACCCCCACCGGCGTCGCCTCCGCAGAAGCCGCCGGTTGCCAGGTCCTCGCCGTACCGTCCGCCGTCCGGATCGACCCGGCCCCGGGCCGTACGGTGCTGGGCACCCTGGAGGAAGCCACCCCCGACCGGCTGCGGGCACTGGTCGCCGACGCACCGGCGCCGCGGTTCCTCGTCCCCGGGCTCACGACCCGCCGCGCCCGCGCCGGGCGGCCCTTCACCGCCCGCGTCTCGGGTCTCGTCCGCGGCGCGGCCCGTCCCGTGACGTTCGTCGCCGCCGACCGCCCCGACTGGCTCACGGTCCATGCCGACGGCACCCTGAGCGGCACCCCCTCGCCGCTGGCGGGCCCGGACACTGCCGTCGCCGTCGCCACGGTCACCGCGGTCGACGCGCACGGCGCCACCGCCCACCTCACCGTCCGCATCCCCGTGGTGGCCGCGGACGCGCCCGCGCTCGACCGGGTCCGGGTGATGAGCTGGAACCTGTGGCTCGGCGGCGCTCCCGTCGACGACCACCGCGACAAGCAACTGGCCGTGCTCCTCGCCGCCGACGTGGACGTCGTCGGCCTCCAGGAGACCGCCGTGCACGCCGCGCCCGAACTCGCCGACACACTCGGCTGGTTCCACCACAGCGCCGGGGAGAACCTCGCGATCCTCAGCCGCCATCCCGTCGTGGAGACCCTCGGCGACCCCGGCGTCGGCTTCTACGGGGCTGCGGGCGCCCTGATCCGCCTCGATGAGCACCCTGACGGCGCCCCGCACGAGCTGGTGCTGTGGACCGCCCACCTCAACCACACGCCGTACGGTCCCTACGACGCCTGCTTCGACGGCCTCGGCGCACCCGAACTGTTCTACCGCGAAAGGGAATCGGGACGGGTCCGCGAGATCGGGGAGATCCTGGCCCGGATGGCGCCGGACCTGGCCGCGGCCGACCGTACCCCGGTCCTGCTCGTCGGTGACTTCAACGCCCCCTCCCACCTGGACTGGACGGCCGGGGCGGCCCCGCTGCACGGCGGGCACGGCCCCGTGGACTGGCCGGTCGCCCGCGCCGTGGAACGCGCCGGGCTGCGCGACTCCTACCGGGAGGCCCATCCTGACCCGGTGGCGGCCCCCGGAACCACCTGGTCCCCCGTCCACCCGCGGCACGAGGACGGCAGCGGCCGCCCGGAACCCCAGGACCGCATCGACTTCGTGCTCCACGCCGGCGACCGCCTCACCGTCCTGGACTCCACCACCCTGGCCACGGGACGCATCGCCCCCTGGCCCGACGTCGCGGCCAACGACTGGCCCTCCGACCACGCGGCGGTGGTCACCACCTTCCGCTTCGACCCGCCGGCGTGCAGGCCGTCCGGCCGATCGTCATGACCCGTCGGTGACCGACCGGAGCGAATGTCCGCCGCGGCGATGGGTCCGCGGGCGCCCGCGGGTCTATCCATGGACGGAGAACGCCGACTCACCTGGAGCACGTCATGGGACTCATCCACATCGAGCTGTTCGCGACCCTCGACCTCGTCGGGCAGGCGCCCGGCGGCCCCGACGAGGACCCGGTGGGGTTCCCGTTCGGCGGCTGGCAGGCGCCGCTGCTGGACGAGGTCTCCGGGGAGCAGGTCGCGGCCGCGTACGAGGGCACGGACGCCCTCCTGCTCGGCCGGCGGACCTACGACATCTTCGCCGCCTACTGGCCCCACCAGCAGGGCGGCGAGGACGAAGGGATCGCCACCCTCTTCAACGGCGTCCCGAAGTACGTGGCCTCGCGCGGCAGGCCCGACCTGTCCTGGGCCGGGTCCACGCAGCTCGGCCCGGACCTCGCCGCCGCCGTGCGCGAGATCCGCGACCGGCACGAGCACGTGAAGGTCGTCGGCAGCCTGAACCTCGTGCAGACCCTGCTGCGCGAGAAGCTCTTCGACCGTCTCGACCTCTGGGTGCACCCGATCGTGCTCGGCGTCGGGAAGAAGGTGTTCGACGGGGGCGAGGTGCCCACCAGCCTCACGCTCCTCGAACCCCCGGCCGCCGGCTCGAAGGGCACCGTGTTCCTGCGCTACGGGCTCGCCGACGGCGTTCCCGCGACGGGGGACATGAGCGCACCCGGCCGGGGGACCGGCAGCGACGGCTGACGCGCTTTTTTGTCCGCAGGGCAGAAGCCTTGCCCGGATCGGCACCGCGGGGGGTAGCCTCCGCGAAGGGGGCCGCCCTCCGGAAGAACTCTTCCGAAAAGCGCGTGTGCGCAGCGTGCTGCACTCGGAAGCCACCGGCATTCGCGGACCGCGCGGACCACGCACCTGCCGTCGTCCGCGCACCGCGCACTCCTGGAAGGACACACGTGAAGGACTCGAAGGACAGGCTGGAAGCACTGCGGGCCGAAATCGAGCGCCGCAACCCCGCGCAGCCCGAGTTCCACCAGGCGGTACGGGAGGTCCTCGAGACCCTGGCTCCCGTCTTCACCGCCCGGCCCGAGTACGCCGACCCGGCCGCGGCCCTGGTCGAGCGGCTCACCGAGCCGGAGCGGCAGATCGTCTTCCGTGTCCCGTGGCAGGACGACCGGGGCCGGGTCCACGTCAACCGCGGCTACCGCGTCGAGTTCAACAGCGCCCTCGGCCCGTACAAGGGCGGCCTGCGCTTCCACCCGTCGGTGGACATCGGCGTGGTGAAGTTCCTCGGCTTCGAGCAGATCTTCAAGAACGCCCTGACCGGCCTCGGGATCGGCGGCGGCAAGGGCGGCAGCGACTTCGACCCGCGCGGCCGGTCGGACGCCGAGGTCATGCGCTTCTGCCAGTCCTTCATGACCGAGCTGCACCGGCACATCGGCGAGCACACCGACGTACCCGCGGGGGACATCGGCGTCGGCGGCCGCGAGATCGGCTACCTCTTCGGCCAGTACCGGCGCATCACCAACCGCTGGGAGGCCGGCATCCTGACCGGCAAGGGCCAGGGCTGGGGCGGCTCCGCGATCCGGCCGCAGGCGACCGGCTACGGCAGCGTGCTGTTCGCCGCCGAGATGCTGAAGGTCCGGGGCGAGTCGCTGGACGGGCTGACGGCGGTGGTCTCCGGCTCCGGCAACGTCGCGCAGTACACGATCGAGAAGCTCCAGCAGCTCGGCGCCAACCCGCTGACCTGCTCCGACTCCCAGGGCTATGTCGTCGACGAGAAGGGCATCGACCTGGCCCTGCTCCAGCAGGTCAAGGAGGTCGAGCGCGGACGCGTGCGGCAGTACGCGGAACGGCGCGGGGCCTCGGCGCGGTTCGTGCCCGGCAGGCGGGTCTGGGAGGTGCCGGCGGACATCGCCTTCCCCTCCGCCACGCAGAACGAACTGGACGCGCAGGACGCCCGTACGCTCGTCGCGGCTGGGGTCAAGGCGGTCTCCGAAGGCGCCAACATGCCGACCACGCCCGAGGCCGTACGGATCCTGCAGCAGGCCGGGGTCGCCTTCGGGCCCGGCAAGGCCGCCAACGCGGGCGGGGTTGCGGTCAGCGCGCTGGAGATGAGCCAGAACGCCGGCCGGGTGGCCTGGGGCGCGCAGCGGGTGGAGGAAGAACTCGCCGCCATCATGCGGTCGATCCACGCCGTCGCTTACGAGACCGCAGAGCGGTACGGCGCCCCGGGCGACTACGTCACCGGCGCGAACATCGCCGGCTTCGAGCGGGTCGCGGACGCGATGCTGGCCCAGGGCGTCATCTGACCCGACGGCCGCGCCGCGCCGGAGCCCCCGGCGCAGCGGTCCGGGGCCCGGCTCCCGGACCGCTGCGGACCCGCGGGGCGCCGACGGCGCCTGTCGGCGGCCTGCCTCGCAGTGATGGTGGTCCACGGGCACCGCACCGTCCGGTGGCCCGAAGCGAAGTTCGTCCGCCGCTCGGGCGGAGCCGTCGCGCAGCCGCGCCCGGCGCTCCACGGCCGCGCTGCCGTCGCAACTGCCTGGTCCCTCCCTAGGTCCCCGGCACCGGGACCCGGCCCTCGCCGTGGAGATCGGGAACCGGGGTGTTCCTGATCCGCCCCGACGGCCATGTCGGGTGGGCCGGGGTCTTGGCCGAAGGGCTCGCCTCCTACGCGGCCGGCATCGCACGCCGGGCCGCCGGCACCGTCACCGAAGAACGTGCATATGGCACGCAGGAGTTCGTCAGAACGCGTGTGCGGGGTGGAGGAGGTGTGGAGGGCGTATTCAGAAACCTTGTTGAACAAGTCCTTACCCCCGGTTCGCCCTTGATTTGCTCCTGTCAATCGGAACAGGGTTCTTCAGAACGTTTGACGCCCCACACGTCAACACGAGGAGAACCTTCTACATGGCAACTCACAAGCGGTCCAAAGCTGTTCGCAACACGGCCATAGCAGCGGGTGCCGCAACAGCGGTCGCCGCGGCCCTGTTTGCGAGCCCCCTCGCAGGGGCGGCCACTCCGGCCGAAGGGACTGTGCACGGCCTCGGCGCCCCGGGCTCCGTGGACGGCAGCTTCGTCGTCATCCTCGACGCATCCGCGAACAAGGAGGACTTGGCGAAGAAGTACGGCGGCAAGCTGGAGCGCTCCTACGGCTCCAAGGTCAACGGCTTCTCCGCGTCCGGTCTGACGGAGACGGAGGCCAAGCGGCTCGCCGCCGACCCCGCTGTCGGCACGGTCGTGCAGAACAAGCGCTTCACCATCAACGAGACCCAGGAGAAGCCCCCGTCCTGGGGCTTGGACCGGATCGACCAGGCCGCCGCGGCCGGCGACCAGAAGTACACCTACCCCGACGGCGGCGGAGAGGGGGTCACGGCCTACGTCATCGACACCGGGGTCCGCATCACGCACAAGGACTTCGGCGGCCGGGCCACCAGTGGTTTCGACGCGATCGACAACGACGAGAGCGCCGACGACGGCAACGGGCACGGAACGCACGTGGCCGGAACCATCGCCGGCACCGCGCACGGCGTCGCCAAGAAGGCCAGGATCGTCGCCGTGCGGGTGCTGGACGACAACGGCTCCGGCACCACCGAGCAGGTCGTGGCGGGCATCGACTGGGTGACGCAGAACCACTCCGGTCCGTCGGTCGCCAACATGAGCCTCGGCGGCGGCGTCGACCAGGCGCTGGACGCGGCGGTCAAGCGGGCGATCGACGCCGGCGTGAGCTTCGCCGTGGCGGCCGGCAACGAGTCGGCCGACGCGGGCCAGGGCTCCCCCTCCCGGGTGCCCGAAGCCCTCACCGTCGCGTCCAGCACCGAGGACGACCAGCAGTCGGACTTCTCGAACTTCGGCTCGGTCGTGGACCTCTACGCGCCGGGCTCGGAGATCACGTCGGCCTGGAACGACAGTGACACCGGGGTCAAGACGATCTCCGGAACCTCGATGGCCTCCCCGCACGTGGCGGGCGCCGCCGCCCTGTACCTGGCGGCCCACCCGTCCGCGACGCCGGCCGACACGGCCGCCGCGCTGACCGGGGCCGCGACGAAGGGAGCCATCAAGAACCCGTCCTCCGGCACCGCGAACAAGCTGCTGAAGGTTGCGCCGTAACGTTTCGGCAGACCTGTGGGAGCGGCCCTCCGCACAGCGGGGGGCCGCTCTTCGGCGTGCCGGGCTCCGACGGCCGGGCGCCCCCGGGAGGTGCCCGGTAGCGTGGACGTCATGCCCAGCGGCGACCCCGGTGACGCCGAGCCCCGCGAGGCGCCGGGGCCCCGGGCCGCGAGCGACCCGCCGGGGCGCCGACGGCGCGGCCCCCTCGGTACCGGGCCGGCCGTGGGACTCACCCTGGCCGTCCTTGTCGCGGCCAACCTGGCCGTGCACTACCGGAGCGGCCTCCCCGGCCTGGTGACGGCCGTCGTGGCGAGCGCCCTGCTGCTCGGCGTGCTCCGCGGTGCCGGTGGTACCCGGGCGGACGCGGGTCTGGGCGCCGGCACGTTCGGCCGCGGCGCCCGGTGGGCACTGGCCCTGATCGGCCTGGTCGCGGTCGTCTACCTGGCCGGAGCCCTGCTGCCGGCCACCAGGACCCTCTTCGAGGACCGGCGCTACGACGGGATGGGCGCGGGCGAGCTCGCCGTGCGCGTCCTGGTGCTGGTCCCCGTCGGGACCGTCCTGCTGGAAGAGGTCGCCTTCCGCGGCGTGCTCTACGGCCTGGTGTGCCGCACCCACGGGGCGCTGCGGGCGACGGCCGTGTCGAGCCTGCTGTTCGGCCTGTGGCACGTCCTGCCGTCACTGCACCTGGCGACCGCGAAACCCGCCCTGACCGAGGTCTTCGGCGACTCCGCGGCCGGCGCCGCCCTGGCGGTCGCCGGGGCCGTGCTGTTCACCGCGGCGGCGGGAGTCCTGTTCTGCGAACTGCGCCGCCGCAGCGGCAGTCTGCTGGCCCCCATGGGCCTGCACTGGGCGGTCAACGCGTTCGGCTACGTGGCCACCTTCCTGCTGCCCTGACCGGGCGGCGGCCGGGCTCACTCCTGGACCGGCCGGACGATGCCCCGCAGCTTCTCCAAGTCCTGCGCCGTGAACCCCTCCGGCCGCATCACGGCGTTCCAGCCGTCGACGTAGGCGGCCTTGTACGTGTGACCGTGCCCGTCCGGCACCCCCGTCGAGAACGGCAGGTCGGCGGTGACCTGCCAGAAGGTCACGAAGGGCATCCAGACCATCTCCTCCAGCACGTCACCGCCGGGTGCCTCACCGATCCAGTCGGGTTCGGACAGGGCCAGGGCGGGACTCCACCAGACGATCGGGTCGGAAGGGTGCATCAGGTAGAGCACCCGCGTGCCGTCCCAGGCGCGGTCCGCGGGAGGGATCCCGGTGAGGGGATCGTCGGTGAACCGGACCGTGCGCCCCTCCTTGTAGCCGGGCTCGATCTCGGGAGTGCCCGCGTCGCGGTGGTCGCTGAACTCGCGGAAGAGCGTGTTGAAGTTGGGCGGACCGGCGAACAGGGTGCCGGCGGTGCGGTTGCGCAGGTCGTACTCCCCGCTGAAGGCCGCCTCGCCGCCGAACGACCCCAGGCTCTCACCCGCCACGAACAGCCGCGGCCGCTCGTCCTGGGGCAGCTTGGACCACACGTCGTACACCGCGTCGAAGAGCTCGCGGCCGGCCTCGCGCGCCTTGGACTGGTCGACGAGGTACGAGAGCCACGACGGCAGGTACGAGTACTGCATCGCCACGGTGGCGGAGTCGCCGTTGCCGAGGTACTCGAAGGAGTCCACGGCGGCGGGATCGACCCAGCCGCTTCCCGTGGTGGTCATCACGAGCAGGTTCTCCCGCTCGAAGCCGCCCGCCCGCCGGAGGTCCGCGACGGCCCGCTCCGCCCGGGTCTCCGCGTCCTCGGCGGTCGACAGGCCGGCGTAGGCGCGGATCGGCTCCTGCGCGGTACGGCGGGTGAACGCGCCGATCTCCCCGGCCGTCGGGCCGCTGCCGGTGAAGGCCCGGCCCTGCCGGCCCAGCGAGTCCCATGGCACGAGGGATCCGGGCCCGCCCGAGCGGAGGACGGACGTCGGCCGGTGCACCCCTTCGGGCGTCTGCGTGTCGCGTACGCCGAACGCCTCGTTCGCCGCGTTCACGAAGCCGCCCAGCAACACCCCGCTGACCAGGGACCACGCCACACCGGCCACCAGGACCCAGCCGACCACCCGTGCCGCCCGCGGCCCGATCCAGCGCCCGAGCAGCCGCGCCGCCCAGTGGTACAGCCGCCGGAGGCCGCGGCCCGCCATCAGCAGCAGGTAGAAGACGAGCAGCGCGACGAACGGGGAGGCGACGGTGGCGAGTGCGCTGTAGTCGGTGACCCCCATGAGCTGCCGGATCCGGTGCTGCCAGTACTGCCCCAGCCCGAACGCCAGGCCGAACAGCACGACCGCGCAGCCCAGCATGACGAGCCAGGACCGGCGCGAAGGGCTGCGGGCGTCCCGGTCGGCGAAGGCGCGCCACACGAAGGCGGCGACCAGACCGAGCCCGTAGCCGATGGCCGCGCTGATGCCGCAGATCAGTCCCTGGAGCACGCCGCCCCGGGGGAGCAGTGACGGGGTGAAGGACAGGCAGGCGAGGACGAGTGCGCCCCAGCACCCCGGCAGTGTGACGCGCAACCGGCGACGGTGCTTCCCGGACGCGCGGGCCCGTTCGGCCTGTTCGGGCCGCTCGACCTGCTCGGCTGGTTCGTCTGCCTCGGACACCGGCGGATCAATGGTCATCGCTGTCCTCCGGAGTCATGGTCCCGCGATGCGGCCGTACCCGGGTGGGCCGCGGGTCCCCGCGCACCGGCCCGGTGCGCGGACGTCCGGTCAGCCGTCCCCGTCCCTCCACCCGGCTCCGGTGAGGCGGCGGAACGCGGTGACGGCGGCCTCCACGGTGGGGAAGAAGTGACCGGGGTCGATGGTGTGGGTGAGCCCGAACCGCTCGATCTTCCGCCGCACCGGATCCTTCAGCTCGGCGAACACCAGGTGCACGCCCTTCGCGTTGAGTTCCTCGTCGAGGTCCTCCAGGACGTCGGCCGCGGTGGTGTCCACGTCGGTCATCGGCTCGGCCGCGATCACGATCCAGGTCGGCGGCGGATCCGCGGCGGCCAGTCGCCTGATCTCGTCGCGGAAGGTCTTGGCGTTGGCGAAGAAGAGCGGAGCGTCGAACCGGTAGATGACCAGGCCCGGCAGCTGCCGGGCCCGCGGGTAGGAGCGGACGTCGTGATAGCCCTCGACGTCCGGTGCCCGGCCGAGCACGGTGCGGTACGGCCACCACGCCCGCCGGAAGACGTTGAGGACGGACAGCGCCACGGCGATGGCGATCCCGGGCAGCACGCCGAGCAGGGCCACGCCGGCGAAGGCCGCGCAGCACAGCAGGAACTCCGTACGGCTCTGCCGCCACAGCCGCACGGCTCCGGGGACGTCGGCCAGGGACAGCGAGGCAGTGATGACGACGGCGGCGAGCGCCGGCTGGGGGAGGTCGCGGAACAGTCCCGGAACCAGCACGAGCATGAGGACGATCAGCGCCGCCCCGACCACCCCGGTGAGCTGGGTCCTGGCTCCCGCGCGCTCCGCGACCGCCGTGCGGGATCCGCTCGTGCTGACGGGGAAGCCCTGGAAGAGGCCGGCCGCCAGGTTGGCCACGCCGACGCCGGTCATCTCCTGGTTGCCGTGGACCTCCTGGCCCGTACGGGCCGCGAAGGCGGACGCGTTGGAGATCGTGTCGGCCAGCGACACCAGGGCGATGCCCAGCGCGCCGCCCAGCAGCAGCGGCAGGTCGGAGAGCCGCACGTCGGGGACCGTGAAGGGCGGCAAGCCCTCGGGCAGTTGCCCGACCAGTGAGACACCGCGGTCGCCCAGGCCGAGGACGACGGCCGCGGTGATGGCCAGGACCACCATCACGAGGACCGCCGGAACCTTCGGCAGGAAGCGCTGCAGCACGAGCACGACGACGATCCCGCCGATGCCGACCGCGGCGGCTGCCGGCACCGCCGCCCCGTCGGCGAGGCCCCGCACGAAGCCGGTGAACTCGCCGATCAGGCTGTCCGCCTCGACCTTGAAGCCGAACAGCTTGGGCAACTGGCCGATCAGAATGGTCAGCGCCAGACCGTTCATGTAGCCGATCATCGTCGGCTTGGAGATCAGGTCGGCGATGAAGCCCAGCTTGGCCACCGAGGCCAGGATCATGATCGCCGCGACCATCAGCGCGAGCACCGACGCCAGCGCCACGGCCCGGTCGGGATCCCCGTCGGCGGCCACCAGCGGCAGGACGGTGGCCGCGATCATCGGGCCCAGCGCGGAGTCCGGGCCCAGCACCAGGATCCGGGACGGCCCGCACACCGCGTAGCCGAGCAGGCAGAGCACCGTCGTGTACAGGCCGGTGATGGCCGGCAGGCCGGCCAGCTCGGCGTACGCCATGCCCTGCGGTACCAGCAGGGTGGTCAGCACGACCCCCGCCACCAGGTCCTTGACCAGCCACTCCCGCCGGTAGGTCGAGACCGCCCGGATCCCCGGCACGGCCGCCTCCAGCCGGGGGAGGAGCCTGCGGTTCCCGTGGCGGGCCGGCGCGGGCCGCCCGCCCATCAGCGGCCTCGGGACCGGCGGGCCACGAGCTTGCCCAGCTCCCACAGGATCAGGAGCGCGAGGGCGGCCAGCAACGCCCATCCGAACTGCCGGGCATCGATCTCCGTCGTCCCCAGGAGCCGGCGGAAGCCGTCCATCTGGGTGACCAGCACCGCCAGCACGAACTGGGCCAGCGCCACCCGGTTCATCTGCCTGCTGTCGAAGGTCGACGGGGTCAGCACCGACTCCGTCTCGCTGCGGCACTCGAACGCGGCCACGATCAGACAGAGCGCGAAGGCGGTGAACGCGATGGACTGGCCGGTCGCCACACCGTCGAAGAGGGACGCGCCGAGCGTGATGAGCCCGAGCAGGACCATGGTGATCGCCAGCCCGCCCAGTCCCACCGTGATCAGCACGGGCCGGGTGAGCACCGACTCCCCGCGCGGACGCGGCCGGCGTTCCATCAGCCCGGGGCTCTCCCGGTCGAAGCCCAGCGCGAAGCCGAAGGACGCGTTGACAACGAAGTGGATCCACAGCACCTGCGGCGGGGTGAAGGGCTCCCCGGCGGCGATGTTGAACACCGTGGCCCCGAGGAAGGTCAGTACGAAGGTGACCAGCAGGAGCAGGACGAACCGGATGTACTTGGTGAGGTTGTCGTAGATCCTCCGGCCCTGCTCCACGGCGTAGACGATCGTCGCGAAGTTGTCGTCGGAAAGGATCATGCGTCCGGCGTTCTTCGCGACGTCCGTGCCGCTGCCCATCGCGATGCCGATGTCCGCGGCCTTGATGGCGGGTGCGTCGTTCACGCCATCTCCCGTCATCGCGACGACGTCGCCCCTCTTCTTGAGGGTGTCGGCGAGCAGGACCTTGTGCTCCGGCGCGACCCGCCCCACCACACCGATGCCGTCGATCCGGGCGACCTGCTCCTCCTCGCTCAGGGCGGCGAAGTCGGCGCCCAGGATCGCCTCGCCCGGGATGCCGAGCTGCCGGGCGATCGCCGCACCGGTGGTGACGTCGTCACCCGTCACCATGCGGACCCGGATGTGGCCCGCCCGGGCCGCGGCCACGGCGGCCCTGGCCTCCTCGCGCGGCGGGTCGACCATCCCGACGAGGCTGGTCATCCGCAGGTCCGTGACGTACGAGAGGAGATCGCCCTCCGGGTCGAAGGCGGCCGGATCCATGTCCCGGGTCGCCGCGGCCATCACCCGGCGTCCCTCGCCGCCCATCCGCTCGGTCTGCTCCCCGGCGCGCGCCGCCAGCTCGCCGTCCCACGGGACGGTCCTGCCCGCCGCGAGCGCGGTGGCGGCCCGTGCCACCACCGCCGGGACCGCGCCCTTGACGAAGCAGCGCACGACCCGTCGGCCGGACTCGTCGCGCGCCTCGTTGAAGGTGGCCATCAGCTTGTAGCCGGGGTCGAAGGGCAGCGTGGCGAGCCGCGGCAGGCCCGCCCGGGTGGCGTCGACGTCCAGCCCGGCCTTGTGCGCGAGCACCACCAGCGCGCCCTCGGTGGGATCGCCCACCACCGCGCCGTCCACCAGCTTCGCGTCGCTGGCCACCACGTACGGAAGGATCGCGTCCTCGACGCCGGCGGAGGAGCCCGCCGCGTGGTGGACCCGCCCCTCCAGCCCGTACCCCGTGCCCGAGACCGTGTACCGGGCGGTGGGACTCAGCACCTCGACGGCGGTCATCTGGTTCATCGTCAGGGTGCCGGTCTTGTCCGAGTTGATCGCCGATGTGAACGCCAGGGTCTCCACCGACGGCAGCTCCTTGACGATGGCGTTGCGCTTCGCCAGGTTGAGGCTGCCGACGGACAGGATCGCCTGCGTCACCGTCGGCAGGGCCTCGGGGATGGCGGCGATGGCCAGCGAGACCGCGCTGACGAACAGCACGTCCCAGGCCTGGTCGCGCTGCCGCCCCAGGGCGAACATCACGATCATGGTCAGGCCCGCGGCGGCCGTGATCCACAGTGTCAGGGTGTCGAGCTCCTTGGTGAGCGGCGGCACCTCCTTCTCGGTGACCGCCAGCATCCCGGAGATCTTCCCGAGTTCCGTTCCGGCGCCGGTCGCGGTGACGACGAGCACGCCGCTGCCGTGGGTGACCGGCGTGTTCATGAACGCCATGTTCGTCCGGTCGCCGGGCGCCGGCAGGGCACCGGCCAGCCTGCCGGAGTCCTTGGCCGCGGGCACGCTCTCGCCGGTGAGCGCCGACTCGTCGATCTGCAGGGCACTGGCCTCGATGATCCGCCCGTCCGCCCCCACCTGGTCCCCGGCGGCGATGAGCACCACGTCGCCGGGGACGAGCTGCTCCGCGGGGATCTCGGCCTCCGTCCCGTCCCTGCGCACCCGCGACGTCGCCTTCATCATCGACTGCAGCGCGTTCATCGCGCTCTCGGCCTTGCCCTCCTGGCGCAGGCCCACCACCGCGTTCAGCAGGGTCAGCATGATCAGCAGGATCGCGGTGGTCCACTCCCGGATGAGCAGCGAGACGGCCGCCGCGGCCAGCAGGACGATCTGCATGTAGCTGCGGTACTGGGCGAGGAACCGGCGCCAGGCAGGGGTTGGTTCCTCCGCGGGCAGCGCGTTCGGCCCGTGCGCGGTCAGGAGTTCCGCGGCCCGGGCCGCGGACAGGCCGACCGCCGGGTCGACGCCGAACGCGGCCGCGACCTCCCCCGCAGGGCGCACGTACCAGTCGTCCCCCGGAGTCCGGGGCCCCTCTCCCGCAGGTTCCGCCCGCACCGTCATCGTCCTGCCTCCGGGTTCAGCCGCGCTTCTTCTTCCCGTGCCGCCGGGAGGCGGCGTGCGGATCGGCCGGCGCTCCGGCGGGGGCCTCCCGTTCCAGCTCCCGCCGGGTGACGAGCAGGGCCTTGCGCGCCTCTTCCCCCACGTCGGGGTACTGGGGGTCGATGTCCATCAGGGTGTGCGCGAGGACCGCCGCCGAGCAGATCCGGGCGAACCACTTCCGGTCCGCGGGGACGACGTACCACGGCGCCCATTTCGTGCTCGTGGCCGACAGCATCGCGGAGAAGGCGCGCTGGTAGTCGTCCCACCGGGCCCGCTCGCGGACGTCGGCCGCGGAGAACTTCCAGTTCTTCTCCGGCCGGTCGATGCGCTGCAGGAAACGGGCGCGCTGCTCCTCCCAGGACAGGTTGAGGAAGATCTTCACCACCTTGAACCCGTTGTCCGTGAGGTAGCGCTCCCACCGGTTGATCTCCCGGTAGCGCCGGTCCCACACATCCGGCCCGCACGCCTCCGGCGGCAGCTTCTGCCGGACGAGGTTCTCGGGGTGGACCCGTACGACGAGGACCTCCTCGTAGTGCGAGCGGTTGAAGATGGCGATCTCGCCGCGCGCCGGCAGCCGACGGGCGTACCGCCACAGGTAGTCGTGGTCGAGCTCCTCGGCGGAGGGGACCTTGAAGCTGCTGACCCGCACGCCCTGGGGATTGACACCGCTCATGACGTGACGGATCGTCCCGTCCTTGCCCCCGGCGTCGATGGCCTGGAGGCACAGCAGCACGCCGTACGTGTCCTGGGCGGCCAGCCGGTCCTGGTACTCGGCCAGCAACGACACCCCGGTACGCAGCAGCTCGGCGCCGTCCCGCTTCTTCAGGCCGGCCTTGTAGCGGGGATCGAAGTCCCGGTCGAGGCGCACCTCAGACCCCGGCTCCACCCGCAACGGCTCGATGAATTCCGCGATGCGCTCGGCTCTCTCGTCCGACATCACCCATCAGCCCTTCGCTGGACCCGGGACCGTCACCGCGCCGGGCGCCTCGTGCTCATTGTCTGCTCGCCGGGCCAAGATCGCCCGTCCCGCCGGGACCGGGCACGTCCGCCCCATCGCCGTCCGGCCCGTCGGCCGCCCGCGAGCCCGCCGTGTGGACCGTGTCGAGCGCCTGCCGCTCGGTGAAATGCAGCCACGACCCCACGGCCGCCGCCGCCACGATCAGTACCGCGATGGGCAGCAGGACCGGCAGGAGCGAATCCCGGCGGCGGCGCGGGCGGGACGGTTCCGGGGGTGCGCCATGGTCACTCCGGCGAGGTGGGAAGGGCTACGGGCTCGTTCGGCTCGACGCCCGCCGCCGTACGATCCTCGTCGACCGCGCCGCACCCGGGCGGGGGTGTCGGCGCGGGCCCGGGCCGCTGATCGGCCCCGCGTGCGTTCGTCCGGTCAGGCCGGTAGCGTCGAGGACGAGCGTTCCGCCCAACCGCTGCGGCCCGGCCCGGCAGGTCCGCCGCCGATGTCGGCAGAGGAACGAAGCCCATGCCACAGCACAGCATCCACGCGGTGACCGCCGCGGCCGCACTGGTCTGCCTGACCGCGGCCGGCCCCAGCCCCGGCGCCCCGGCGCCCGGCGCCCCCACACCGGGCGCCTCCACCCCCGCCGCGCCCGCCGCCCGCTTCGTGCCCGGACCCTGCCCGGAGCCGCCCGAGCCCATCGAGGCGCTGGACGGCGCACGCTGCGGCCGTCTCGAAGTCCCCGAGAACCGTTCGCGCCCCGGCGGGCGGACCATCAAGCTGTCCGTCGCGGTCATCCCTGCCCTCGACCCCGCGAAGCCCGCACGGGAACCGGTGGTGTTCATGGCGGGCGGCCCCGGTGCCGACACCTTCGACGACATCCCCTTCCTCGTCGACTCCGGCCTGAACAAGGACCGCGAGCTGATCATCATGGCCCAGCGAGGCAACCTCTACGACGAGCCGAACCTCGCCTGCCCGGAGATCGACCGGTTCAACGAGCGGGCCGTGGGCCTCGGCTACGACTCGGACGAGGCAGAACAGCTCATGCTGAAGGCGGTCAAGGACTGCCGCGGCCGCCTGACGGCCGCGGGCGTGGACCTGAACGCCTACAACACCACCGAGAACGCGGCCGACTTCGCCGACCTGCGCAAGGCGCTGAACGTCCGGCAGTGGAACGTCTACGGGTACTCCTACGGCAGCAACCTCGCCCTCACGTACCTGCGCCTGCACCCCGAGGGCATCCGCGCCTTCGCGATCGACTCGATCACGCCGCCCCAGCACGTGACCCTGCCGTGGACCTGGGCCAGCACGGCCGAGGGGATCGACAACATCATCGAGGCGTGCGCGGCGCAGCCCGCCTGCAAGAACCGCTACCCGGACTTCCGCCGGACGCTGACGGAACAGGTGCGCAGGCTGGAGGCCCGGCCCCTGACCCTGGACGTCGCGCCGCCCGGCGGGGGCGAGCCGGTCAAGGTCGTCCTCGACGGCGGCGCGCTGCTGAACCTGATCGTCGCCTTCACCCCCCGGCCCGAGGACCTTCCGGCGGCGCTCGACGAGCTCAGCCGGGGGAACCCGGAGCGCTTCGCGAAAGCCCGCGCGGCCGGATCGGTGCAGAAGACCGGCGAGTTCGCGCACGGCCTGACCCAGTCGGTGGTGTGCAGCGAGTGGGCACCGGGACACACGCAGACCGACGTGCTGAACGCCGGGCGCAAGGTCTACCCGGGGTGGCCGGACACCGTCCTCGCCGAGGTGCCGCAACTCCCCTTCCAGTACCCGGCGTGCGGGATCTGGAACGTCCAGGACCGCGCGGCCGCCCAGCGGCTGCCGACCGTCAGCCCGGTCCCGGCGCTCGTCATCTCCGGCACGTTCGACGTGAAGACCGGGGCGAGCTGGGCGAAGGACGTGGCCCGCAACCTGTCCCGCTCGACCTCCGTGCTGGTCCCCGGCATCGGCCACTGGGTGGTCCCGCAGTCGCCGTGCGCGCAGAGCGTACTGGCCTCGTTCTTCGCTCGCCCGACCGCGCCCGACACCGGCTGCGTGGACGACGTCGAGCCCAAACCGTTCACGATCATCCCCGACTGACCGGGAGGGCAGATGACCTTCGCCCGTGCGCCCCGCCGTCACCACCGCGCAGGAAGACTCCTGGCCCCGTCATCAGCCGGCCTGACGGCCGCCCTCCTCGTCGCCGGGCTGCTCTCGGCGCCCGCCCGCGCGCAGACCCGCACCGCCACCGACCCCACCCCGGGAGCACCGATCGGCACGGTCGCCAGGACCGCGGGCGACGCCACCTACACACCCGGTCCGTGCCCGAGGACACCGGAACCGATCGAGGCACTCGACGGGGCCCGCTGCGGAACGCTCACCGTGCCCGAGAACCGCGGGAAGCCGGGCGGACGCACGATCGAACTCGGCGTCGCGATCGTGCCCGCGGCCACCGGTACGCCCAAGGCCGACCCCATCGTCTGGCTCGCCGGCGGACCCGGGGACGACGCGGTGGGGGAGGCGCAGATGGCGATCGACGGAGGCCTGAACCGTGACCGCGACGTCATCTTCATGTCCCAGCGCGGCACCTACTCGGCCCGGCCGAACGTCCTCTGCCCCAACATCGACGAGTTCAACGCCCGTGCCGTCGGGCTCGTCCAGGACGACCCCGCCACCGAGCGCCTGCACGTCGAAGCCACCAAGGCCTGCCGCGACAAGCTCGCGGCCGAGGGGATCGACCTCAGTGCCTACAACGACATCCAGAGCGCCGCCGACTACGAGGACCTGCGCAAGGCACTGGGCATCCCCAAGTGGAACCTCTACGGCATCTCCTACGGCACCCACCTGGCCCTGGCCTACATGCGCCTGCACCCCGAAGGGCTCCGCTCGGTGGGTCTCGACGGCATCCTGCCGCCGTCCAGGGCCGGCTCGGCGGCGACCTGGAGCAGCGCCCGGCAGGGCTTCGACGGCCTCTTCAAGGCCTGCGCGGCACAGCCCGCCTGCAACAAGCGCTACCCGAACCTCTCGGCCACCTTCGACGAACTCGTCCGCCGGCTGGAGGCCGAGCCGGTCACCACCACCGTGACCCTCCCCGGCAGCGACAAGCCCGTGAAGGTCGTGCTCGACGGCGGAGCCCTGGTGAACTGGATGACCTCGGCCACCCACGTGGCACCCCAGGTGCCCGCCGCCCTCGACGAGCTGGCGCACGGCAAGCCCCAGCGCATCGCCCAGCAGTGGGCGGGGGGCAAGCTCAGCCCGCAGGCCATGGGCAGGGTCGCGCACGGCCTCGTCTACGGCGTCTTCTGCAGCGAGTGGACCCCGTACGAGAGTGAGCAGGCGGCGCTCCGGGGCGGACAGGCGACGTTCCCGTCCTTCCCCCGCCCGGTGCAGGCGCAGGCCCCGCAGCTCACCTTCCTGCACCCGGACTGTGACGTGTGGAACGTCCCCCCGGCCCCGCCCTCCATCAGGGACGCCACGCGCGGCGACATCCCCACCCTCGCCCTGTCGGGCGGCTTCGACTCCCAGACCGGCGCGGACAACGGCCCGTACGTCGCCCGTACGCTGACCGATGCCAAGGTCGTCACGGTCCCGTACGAGCCGCACGTGGTGTTCGCGACGTCGAAGTGCGCCCAGGACATCACCGCCTCCTTCTTCGACGACCCGGACGCACCGGACACCGCGTGCCTGAAGACCCTGAAGGCCCCCGAGTTCGAGATCACTCCCTCACCGGCCCCCGCATCGCCGTCCTGAACGCCGTCCTGACCGGCGCCCGGGTGTGACGCCCGGGCGCCGGCAGCTTCCGCTCAGCCGTGACCGCCTCCGTTGCGGACCGGCACGACCGGACGCCACGGTGCGAAGGCAGTCGCCCCCCGCGGCAGGATCCCCGCCAGCTCGGGGCAGTGCCGCAGGACGACGCTGGTCATGCCGTTGCGTTCAATCCAGTCCATGCCGAGGGGCGTGTAGACCTCCGGCCGGAAGTCGACCGTGAGGAAGCGGTCGCTCTGCAGGCGCCTGCTGGCCATCAGGATGAACACGCGGAAGGCGGTGTCGCTGAAGCCGAAGCCCGCGGGCGGATTCTCGGCGAACAGCCCCACCATCGTGTCGACGTCGTCCACCGAGCGGTAGACGTCGCGCAGCCGGGCGACCGTCCCCGGATCGGCGGACAGGTCCTCGAACCGCCGGATCCGCGGCTTGTGCAGCCCCGCCCGGAAGTCGTTGTAGCGCGGGACGCCGCGGCGCCGGGTGCGCACCAGGTCGACCACGGAGAGGTCGATCACCTCGCCGTCCCGCTCGAACGCCTGCAGAGTGCGGGGGAAGTTGTGCAGGGTGATCGCTCCAGGGTGTGCGATGCCCAGTGAGTACAGGGTGTTCACCAGCCCCGTCTTGCGGATGAGCGGTTCCGTGGCGGCGCCCTGGAGGGCGGTGAAGTCCAGGCTGTCGAGCCGCCGCCCGAACCGGTGGTCGACGAGTTCGTAGTCGTCCGGCATCAGCGGGTGCATCCGGTAGACGGTGACGAACTCTTCCGTGAGGGAGTACGGGGCTCCGTGGTGGTCGGGCAGGCTCTTCGGGATGCCCTGCCGGCCGTTCGCCTCCAGCAGCCAGACGCCCAGCTGGTCGAGCCATTTCTTCGGCGGCCCCTGCCAGTTGGTCCTCATGCCGACGTCGAGCGTCTCGGTGGCGAGGATCGCCGGCGTCCACTCGACCGTGTGGATCTTCGCGATCAGGGCGGACACGACGAGACGGGCCGTGTGGTAGATCCGGTCCTCGTCCATGCGGGGATACTCGTGCCGCAGGGCTTCGCACACCGTGTTGTGCTCCCGGGCGAACAGGGTGTGCATCGCGCTGAGGCCCAGCCACCAGTTGTCGGTGAACCCGGTGAGCGGGAAGCCGTTCGAGCCGCCCGGCAGATGCCCGTCCTCCAGCCGCAGACCGGCGCCGCCGTCGGGCTCGCGCAGCGACGTCGCGGCGGACCGGTCACCGCCGTACACCTCCGAGCCGTCCCACCAGTGGGACACGTCGCTCGCGAACACGATTGGAGGCCGGCCGTCGCCGGGCGTCGGCACCGGCTCGTCCTCGCCGAAGCGCATCACCGCCTCCCGCGGGCCGCCCGGCGTGTTCCGCCAGGTCTCGCCGGGCGGCATCGGAACCTCGACGCTCCGGGTGGAGACCGGGTACCTCCTGTGCTTGACCCAGTCGTGCACCTGGAACTGGATCCACGCGGCGGCGAGGATGTTCAGCGACGTCGCGGGGATGAACTCCTCACGCCGCAGCAGTTCCCGGCTCACGGTGACCGGATTGGGCGAGTCGAACCGGTCCGGGCGGTAGACGGGCGGCATGGTGCGGCCGAACGTGGCTCCGACAGCGCCCATCCGCGGCGCCGACAGGTCGTTGTACGAGCCGTCGTAACTGCGTCTGACCAGCAGTTCCTCGTCGGGCGGTGCCGGCACCGGGCCGGCCTCGGGCGGAGCCTCCCGGGGCTCGGTGTCGATGAGGTTGTGCCGCCGCAGCGTCTGCCGGAAAGCCATCAGGTTGAGCAGGCCGAGCGGCGTGGGCAGCCGGTGCCACGGGACGAACCGGTTGACCGCGCGGAAACCGGCCCGCAGCGGAGCCCCGAGCAGGGTGTTGCGCCGCGGCTCGACCGTCACGAAGCGCCGGCCCAGACGGTGGGCGCTGGAGGCCTCGTAGGCGGCCTTGCGGGCCCGGTTGAGGTTGCCCAGGGGGCGGAAGCCCTCCGAGGTGTGCCACGGGTTGAACGCCAGCAGATCGACCCGCGCGGCGCTCGCCCGGGCCTCGGCGGTGTCGACGTCCTGGCGCGGGACGGTCAGCGTCGCCACCGGCACGACGGGCGCGACAGCCTCGTGCCACTCGGCCGCGCCGTCCTCGATCGGCGTGCGCCGGGCGTCCACGTACCGCTGCACGCACAGCTCGAGCACGACGTCCCCCCGGCGCAGCCGCTGGGCCAGCTCGCGCCGCAGATGATCCGGGTCGGTGCCCGACGCCGCCGGGGCCGGCGGGGCGCCCGCGGCGGGCCGCAGCTGGTAGCGCACCGGCCCGCGGTCGCCCCACAGGATCGCGCCCCGGCTCCAGTACGTCTCCAGGGCCAGGCTGTGCACCGTGCGCCGGGTTCCCGCGACGACGTTGCGCCGCATCCGGGTGGCCGCGGGCCGGCCGACCATCAGCGGGAGCGCGACGAACAGGGCGAACCCCTTCCGCAGCCGTGAGTCGGCACCGGCCATGGCCTTGGCGAAGGCGACGAACTCGCCCGCGTCGCGGGCGTGGGAGACCGGGAAGCTCGTCATCAGCAGATCGTGGACCACGCCCGGGCCCACCTCGACGCGCAGCGCCGCCCCGCGCAGATCGGGTGCGAAGTCGGGCTGGCGGACCCCGCTCGCGTTGGAGAGCCGGACCGTGACCGGGTACTCGGCTCCGGGCACGGCGAAGCCGGCCCGCAGAGCCTCCGGAAGGTCCTCGTGGAACCGCAGCCGGGCGTTCTCCACACCGAGGACCGCCTTGGCGTGGAAGGTCCGATCGACCGCCGCCGCGCCGCTGCGCTTCTTCACCTTCAGCTGCACCCGCATCAGCTCGCGCGCCAGCCGTTCGAAGAGCAGCCGCTCTGCCTCCGGGCTGCCACCGGCGTAACGCTCGTACTGTTCGACCTCGTCCATTCGAGCCTCTTCCCGGAGGGGGTTCTCGTGCACTCCTCCCGACGCTGCACCAGCCCCGGGCCGCTGTCGTGCGGAGCGGAGCAGACAGGCGAACGCCCAGGTGAAAGGCGGGTTGGGGGCACCACGGTGCAACTGCGCCCGCCCACCTGTCCGGCGCAGCGCCCCGGAATCTTCTGCGTCGGAGCATCGCCCCAGGAAGCCGGTTCCGCGGTGGCGGTCCGCTCCGCCCGGTTGGAGTCGTGACCGGACCCGTTGTTGTTGCGGCACGAGGAGCGTGTGCGCCTTCTGGAAGGCGTCGGCAGACCCACGGCAACAGGAACGGTGAGGGACATGCTCCCATCCAACGAAACCCCGGAAGAGCAGGAACAGCAGACCGCGGCAGCGCGGCGGTACCGAGAGGCGTCCGCGGAACGGAAGGAGATCGAGAAGCAGCTGGCGGCGGGGGTGCGCTACCCGGACACCCCGGAGCGGATCGCCTCCCGGGCCAACCGGCTGCTCGAACGGGGCGGGGTGCCTCCGACGGCGGCCGTGGGCAGCGTCCGCGCGGAGGCGCTGGACGTGCCCGAGACCCTGGAGCGGGTCATCGGTCTGACCAAGGACCTCCAGCCGTGGAGCTTCCTGCCCCGGGGTGCCCGCGCGGCCGCCACCGTCGCCCGTATCTCGATCCTCCGCAACGGCCTCGAACGGCCCCACGGAACCGGCTTCCTGGTCTCCCCCCGGCTGCTGCTCACCAACCACCACGTGCTGCCGGACGTGGCGACGGCACGGCGCTGCTTCCTGGAGTTCAACGCCCAGGTCACCATCGACAACGCCTCCGACGCGGCGATCCGGTTCGCGTTCGAACCCGACACGTTCTTCACGGCGGACAGCCATCTCGACTACGCGCTGGTGGCGGTCGCTCCCGCCTCCGACGGCAGCCTCGCCGGCGAGCGGTTCGGATGGAACCAGCTGAGCATCCAGCAGGGCAAGCTGGTCCAGAACGAACCGGTCAACGTCATCGGCCACCCGATGGGCCGGCTCAAGGAGATCGCGCTCCGCGACAACGCCCTCGTGCAGCGGCTGGACGACTTCCTCCACTACCGGACCGACACCGAGCCCGGCAATTCCGGCTCGCCGGTCTACAACGACCAGTGGGAGGTGGTGGCGCTGCACCACATGGGCGTGCCGAACACGGACGCCCAGGGCCGCATCCTGCGCAAGGACGGCCAGCTCTGGCGCAGGGGCATCGACGGCGACGACACCATCGACTACGTCTCGAACGAGGGCGCCCGCACCAGCTCGATCCTCAAGCACCTCGCCACGTTGCCGCTGGACCCCGGGCGGCGGGCGCTGCTGGCGGAGATGGGTCCCGAGTCCGGGCTCCGACAGGATGTCGCCGCCGGCCCGGTGGAGACACCGGTCGCCCCGGTCGTGCCGGCCGGCCCCGTCCCCACCGCGGTTCCCGTCACACCGGCGGTTCCGGTCGCGCCCGCCGTGGCCCCCGCAGCCGCTCCCGCTTCCGCCCCGAAGGAGGCGGCGACGGTTCCCGCGCCCAGCGGTACCCGCGGCCTGAAGGGCGCGCCGAACGCACTGTGGGGCAAGGGCAAGCGGCACCTGGTGTTCCTGCACGGCCGGAGCCAGCAGGGCAAGGACCCCGTACTGCTCCGCCGCGGCTGGGCGGGGGGACTCAACCACGGCCTCACCCGCGCCGGGCTCCGTACCGTCGACCCGGAGCACATCTGGTTCCCGTTCTACGGCGACCGGATCGTCGAAGTCCTCGGGCAGCACGAGGCGCTTTCCGCCTCCTACGCCGACGCGCCCGCCGCGGCGGCGCTCGAGGCCTTCGCCGCCCGGTCGCCGGAGGGGACCTACGAGCAGCTCGTCATGGAGGCGGCGGTCCAGGCCGGCATGCCGCCCAACGGACAGGACGCCGCCGAGAACATCGGCAGCGCCCTCATCGGATCCCTCCAGGGCGCCCTGAGCTGGCTGTCGGCCAAGACCGACGTGGACGCGCTGGCCATCGCGACGATCTTCCGCGACGTGGACGCCTACCTCGGTGACCCGAAGGTCCGCAAGGAAGTCCTGGACCGCGTGTGCGAAGAGATCCCGCACGAGGGCGAACTGGTCCTGGTGACCCACAGCCTCGGCACGGTGGTCGGCATGGACCTCGTCGCCAACCGTCTCCTCCCCGGCATGAAGGTCACCCTCCTCGTCACCGCGGGCAGCCCCCTGGGGATGAACGCGGTCACCAGCAGGCTCACCCCGCCGGGGACGAACCGCCCCGAGACGGTCACCGAGTGGGTCAACACCTGGTGCCCCACCGATGCGGTGGCCATCGGCTGTCCGCTGGAGCGCGTCTGGGGCAAGCTGACCGAGGAACACGCGGTCGTGAACGCGAGCGACCGGGCCCACAGCATCGAGGAATACCTCGCCCACCCCGAAGTCGCCAAGGTGATCGACCGGTTCCTCACGAAGCCCGCCGACTGACCTTCAGCGGACGGGGGGCGGGGGTGGGTGTGGAGG